>JASFUW010000021.1:0-23931 GCA_050050135.1 Phycisphaerae bacterium | reverse complement strand
CTAGTTTCTGCACACTGCGACGCTCTTGCTTTGTCATTGCCAATGGCTCAGCTGTTTCCCACATAGTGAGAGCGAGTATACCGGCATATGAGACATTGTCAAGCTATTTCCGTGACAGGACACTAGACCATTCAGACGCGTACTGGGAGACGCATTACCCGAACCATGTGTCATGGTTCGGCGAGACGCTTAATACGCAGGACCACCTGCTGGGGACGTATGACGAGCGACTCGTATTTGGCGCACAAGAGCCCCTTGGCTATACAGACGCCGATTTCAATGTGCACGCTGCCGAACTGTCAGACACTGGACGGTTCCCCCGGAGGAACGACGCTCCGACTACGTACGGACTGGAGGTCCCAGGTGACGATGAATTCCAGGTATGGGATACAAGAGACTAGTTGAACGTGATGGAGGTAGTCCGATGCCCACGATTGCGACGAAGGACCGAGTGACTCGAGTTGTTCTTGTGGTAGCGATAGGCGCTTGCCTACCGAATGCAACGGCTCAAGATCTAATGACTAAAGCAGCATCCGTAACCCAACAATCTCGCGAGGAGTGGGTCCTGCCTAGACAAGAAGACGCGATTGCAGGAGCAGAACGGTATCTTGGGCTAACGAAAGCAAAACCGAACGAGCGGATGTTTGCGCAGTTGGTCATCCTTGAAGATGATGATACACCGTACCTGCGTGATCAGGTTGTGGGTCGCCCTCTGTGGCATATCGTCGTGAAGGACGTGGACTTGTGTTCGCGCCTGGCGCCACTTCCAGCCGAGAAGAGCAAATTGTGCCAACCCGGCGAGCAAATGACGACATTCGATGTCGTGGTCGATCCGGTTGACGGACGCCTACTGAAAATCCTCACGCGCTGGCCGGATCATGTTCCACATGTCTTGCGGATGCCGCCAGCGGCAGACGCCGAGAGGCAGCTCGCAGGCTCGCGCGGAGAGGGCGAACGGTACCATGCCTTTCCGGCGGAAACACCCGCCGTGAGCTTCTTCGAGGCCCTCCGCACGGTGGTCGTCGACGGCGTGGGCAACGTATTTGCGGCGAAGCAAATTGTGGGCTCGTACGTGGTGTGGTCCAAGGGTGGAGAGGACCCGGAGCCCGTCTGGGCGATTACGTGCTTCTGGTGTTCGGCGGAGGGGGAGTTGGGCGTTATGCCCCATCTTAGGAATATCGTCAAAGCGACGACACCAGAGTGGGTCGTCGCGGCCAACTCGCCGCACACAGAGGCTTGCTCCCAAGAAAGACGCAAGAAGCTGCATCATCCTATGCCGTGACGACAATGACCGTGCATGCCCCAAACGAGGTGGTCGGGGTGGGCGATGTTTGTGTGGTGGTCGAGAAGTTCAGCAACGAGCCGTGGGCCGTGATCAAGGCCCGTGCGGATCTGAGCCATGGCAACCCGCTGAACCCATTGCCCGATCGCAAGGTGGATTTTGTCGATGTTTCGCTCTGCGTGGACGCCTTCGGGGGTTTTCCCAACGGCAACCCGTACCCCGGCCCGAACCTGGACGACTTCGGCTGCCCGCCGTATGTCGGGGACTGCTACGCGAACATTACGGTCGACAGCAACAACGACGGTGAGATCAACGAGTTCGATGATGCCGTGGAGGAGACCCTTGCGATGGATGCCTCTGCCAATGGTGACGATGACAACGTGAACGGTATCCCAGACTGGACTGAAGCGCCGGTTGACGGGGAGGATGACCTGGCCGAAGTTCGGCTTACAGCCGCCTGCGACGACGTGTTGCCGGAGTTCGCCTGGTGGTCGCTGTCATGGGACGACGACCCGCCGGTTCCGATCGAAGTCTGGCGCTATCCGGACAAATCCGATGACGGAGAGGGGGGAGGCCCGGGCGACCCGATCGTGAACGGTCAGCAGTACGACGAATGGCCACCACCGGAGTCAGTTTGGCTTGAGTCCCTTGACACCTACGGCGATACAACGCTCACGTTTACCCTGGACGACGGGACCTCAGGGCTGGGCTCATTTCGGGCTGATCGCCAATCGCATGCGAATCAAGTCAAGATACGAGGCTCGTGTACAATCGGACGGAAATATGCCGGCGTAGTCAAACCCGAACTCGTGCCGACCGGAGTGTCCGCCAGAATCACGACACGAGATGCTCAACTGTGCGGAGACGTCCTGAGGGCTCTCCACGAATCATTCAGCGCAGCCTGGGTTGGCGTAACGAAGACCGAAGAGCGCCCTAACGACCCCGGGAATTACGATATAACTGCCTGGTACCAGATCGGCTACGTAGTCAGTCGCCCTTTTCTCAGTCCGGAGTCCTCTCACTACAGGTATACCGAGGCGCTCGCTGGTCCAGGGACGGAGGACTATCACAAGACACTGATTCCTGACTTCATCTTGGTTCCGGGAACAACGTTTTGGTACAAATGTTGGGAATGGAACGGCTGGGGGCTGATTGAGTATGACTTCGAAGGCGCGGCAATCGACTTCTGGTACCATCCGAATTTCCTTAGTGAGATGTTCACAAGGTATGAGTACAAAGCTGAAATCCTCCACAAACAGGATGACATGCTCGGGACCGTGGCATATCCGTGCGAATTCACAGAGTGCGAATACCGGGTCGGAACAGGTGAGTTTATCCCCACGTTGATCATGCCAGGTTATCAGCCTACGGGAGACCTGAGGTCTGACGACGTTGATGAATGGGGGGTTTTCCGAAACAGCGGCACCGCCTTCGAACTATGGGACAAGATCCCGGGTCAATAAAGATACGGAGATGGAAATGACATCGACTTGTCGTCTCGGACAAAGCGCGGGCATCAATATTGCGATGCTGATGGCACTATGCTTTCTACAGGCGCCTACGGGCGCGGATGGTTCAGATCAAAGTGCGGACGAGCTACCCAAACAGACAGACCCATCGCGATGGGCGCTCAAGAATGTGTCGGAGTGCAGCACCGCGGCCGAAAAACTGGTGGGGAAGGGCTCAGTACCGAACCGCCCCGGTAAGGCTGAGATGGTTACACTCGCGACGGATCGCACGCCGTTCCTCAGCCGACAGGTCGTCGGTCGCCCGGTATGGCAGGTGGTCATCGAAGATTGGAAGGTTCGGTTGAGCGCCGCTCCACGTGCGGTCGAAGATACGTACACGCGTACGCTTGATGTGTTTCTCGATGCGCAATCCGGGCGCGTGTTGAGGATCGCGTCGCGGTGGCCTGAAGGGATGCCGCGAACCTATGAGGATCCCACGACGGAGTCCGCGACGGCGCAGCTGCGCGCAGGCGGAAATGAACGGTACCACGGCTTTCCAGAGACCCCGCCCGTTGTGACGTTTGAGAAAGCAGTTGATGCGACACTACTCGGCGGAGCCAACCCACTCGAAGCCAAGCAGATCGATGGACAGTATGTAGCATGGTCGAGGATGGGGCGGGAGCCGCAACCGGTGTGGGCGATTACGCTGTGGGGAATGCCACCGTTTCAGGCAGCGTATCCAGGGGTACCAGCCAACGCCCGCAACCACATGCGGTACATCATAGACGCAAAGAGTGGACGCTGGCTTTACGCGAGCACCGCGCCGCAGCCCCCGGAAAGCCAATCCCGCGTTAGCGACCGTGGCGAGTAGGTTCCGCCAGGCGGGGAAGACACTCATTCGGCTCAGGACTCCTGTCGTAAGGCGCCGACCGACGCTCCGATCAACGGCCGAACGGATCTGAGCCATGGCAACCCGCAGGACCCGTTGCCCGACCGGATCGTCGACTTCGTGGACATCTCGTTCTGCCTGGACGCGTTCCAGAGCAACCCGATCCAGTACCACCCGGGCCGAACCTGGACGACTTCGACTGCCCGCCGCATTTCGGCGGGTTGGCGAATGAAAAGCGGGAATGTCAACCCAGGGGGAGGACCGAGCGGGACGGCGACGGCACGGCGTCTCGAGTCCCGTAGCGGCTTGCTCGACTCACGTACAGGATGCCCAGATGCGGCTGGCTTGATGCCTTGCCAGCACCCTGGCAGATTGGTGGCTCGATCAGTCGACCAGCAGATCGTATCGGCGTGGGTTGGGGCGACACGCGTCGGCGCAGGCGTCAAAAACCGCTTGAGACTCCGGCCTTGACATGATATGAAGTTGTGGGTGCCGTTTCCCTGTCGTAGGGTGCCGAGAAAGAAGATCTGCCGAGCCCATGATATGCACTCGTTGGTGACTCGTGATGGAGCGGGACGGACGCCCGATCGGACCGGGTTACGACGTCCAGACTGCGATACCCCAGAGGAACGATCCGCGATTCCGGCAACGGCCTGGGCGAAACGCCTGCAGGCCTGCCTGTTCCTATCCTGTGGCTACCTGTTGTTCGTGTCGGTCGTAATCGCTCTGCGCCTAGAGGCGTATCAATTCGGCCTGATTCTGACCCAGTATGAGCTGGGTGCGCTGCGTGAAGCACTTGCGTTCCACGGATTGGGCGCGATTGCGATGCTGCTTCTCCTCGTCGTAAGCCGTGCTGCCAAGTCGAGTCGTCCGATCGCGGCGAAGATGGCACTCGCCAGCGCGCCGCTTGTGCTTCTAGCGTCGGTGGACCGCCTCGCCGCCATCATGTATGAACCGCTCCACCCCGAGGCCGGATTGTTTATGACTCATCCGACGCGTGGCTGGACATGCCGCCCGGGTTGGGTCGGCCGCGACGAAGCGGCGACGATCCGTATCAACAGCCAGGGGCTGCGCTGTCCCGAGATCCCTCTCGCGAAACCCGACCACGAACGACGCATCCTGTTCCTGGGAGATTCGGTGACTTTCGGGTCGAATGTGGACGAGAACGCGAGCTTCGTTTCCCTCGTGCAGCAGCACTTTGGGCAGGTTGGCTCCGAGAGGCGGATCACGACGATCAACGCCTCTGTGCCGGCATACTCGCCGTGCCATGAACTGGACCTTCTCGAGGAGGTAGGTCTTCGTTACCATCCTGATCTGATCGTGCACGTGTTCTGCCTCAACGATGTATTGGGGAGGTTTCAGCTCGAGCGGTTCGGTGGGTGCTCGCGCGGGTTCGCGCCACCGATACGATCGCGACTTGAATGGTCGGGCCTCGCCCGAGCTGCAAGAGCCTGGCGCGCCGCCGCGACTCGACCGACGGAGGACGAACTGATGCGCATTCGAGCAACCTACTCGCCCCGTCGTGTATTGTATGAGCCGGAATCGTCGGATGTCCAGCGTGGTTGGCGGATGACATTAGACAACATGGAGCAGATCGTTGCGGCTGCCCGTCATGCGTCGGTGCCGTTAGCCATCGCGTTTACGCCACATCGGGATCAACTCTCACTGCAGAACGAGGGGGCAGTTCACCCGCAGGCAGTTCTTGCAGCCTTCGCCGACAGGCACGGCATACCCTTCCTCGATCTTGTTCCAGTTTTTCGCGAGTACGTTGCAGGAAGCGCTTCTCCCCCCACAGCTCTTTACGTCGATCGGCTCCACTTTTCTGCGGCAGGGCACCGACTGGCGGCAGAGGCAATCCACCGCTTCCTTATCGTGCAGGGGTTTTCTGACTAGTGCTCACCGGTCCGCGAATCGCGGGTCTTGGATGATCACTGCGCGGACTAATATCGTTTGCGCGTGCGCGCAGATCGGAACGCCATCGAAAAAGGGGGTCGGGCTTACTTTTTGGCCGTAGGCCTCGAGAGGATCGATTGAAGCGCAGGTGCCCCATCGATCCCGGCGCTCAGTTGTCCACGAAAGCGAAGCACGTCACCCGCCGGGATGGCTGGCGGACGGATTCGATGTGTCCTCTCTGATACGGCGGATTCGTATCCGGGACGGGTCGCTCTTCGGCGCTCCACCCGGCAGAACCCGCAGCCCCCAATCCGCAATCGCCAATCCCCGATTCCGCCGATCACCCCTGAAGTTCTTCTGACGGGTTGACCCGACACGGCCCCGGGGCCCGCGGCGAATAACGTACGCGCGCAGTCGAACGAGGGCTTCGGGGAAGGAGGAAAAAAAGAAATACAAAAAAAAGGAGACAAAACGAACCCACCAAACCGCGTTGGCGCTATCGAAAACGCGGTTCGCCTTGGCTTCGTTTCCGGAGCAGACCTAAGCAAATCCGACGGTGCTCGGCGCGTGCAACCGGATCAGCGTGTCACGCGGCGCGCAGACGCATGGGCTTCGCCGTCAGTCGCAGCCGGTCGGCCCGTCGAACGGATACGGTTCGCCGCGGAACGCCTCGACCGCGTATGAGATGTCCACGAAATCCACCACTAGATCGGGCAAGTCGCCGGCGAGGTCGGCGCGGGCTTTTATGGGCGCGCCCGGTTCGTTCTTGAACTTGTCGACGACAGCCATGATGTCGATGAAGTCCGTCCGTCCGTCGGGTTCCGTGCAGGGTGCCAACTCGCAGTCACCCACCAGATCACCCCACAGCCCGCTCGCGTCTACGGGGAGGGCGGCGGAGTAGCCGGGTTCGGCGCCGGCGTCGCACCCCTGTGAGATCGCTTGAATGTCGTAGCTTCCGCCCGGGACAACGCCCGGTCCGAACGCGTGGACGGTGCCGAGACCGCCCCAATCGGCGTAGTGCGGCTCATCCTGCAAACGGGCGGCTACGAACGTCGGCTCGGGTGTGGGGTCGGCGCTGCTCGACGCTTCGGTGACGTTATACGGTGGCCCGAGCCACTGTTGCGTCCCGTTGCAGCCTGCAAACGGCTCGGGCAAATCGGTCAGCGTGACCCGAAGTGCGGTCTGTTGCCCTGCGCTTCCGGGCACGAAGGACAGAAAGCGGATCTTCGTCGTCGCCGGTGCCGGTTCCGCAAGCGGCGGTTCGGAAGCCACGCAAGCACACGTTTCCAGGTCGGGCGGATCGCCCGGTTCGGTCCATGCGGCTGTAAACAACGTCCAGTCATCGCAGTCGATGTCGTCGTCGAAGTCGAGATCGCCGACGCCGCACTGCGGTGTTACGGGTCCGCCGCCGGAGCCCGTGAAGCACGATACGAACGCATCATAGTCGTCGATGTCGACGTCGGCGTCCTCGTCGAAGTCGGCGCTTCGCCAGGTGAAGACGTCGATCTGGCCCGGGTCGTTCGTGACGTCGTACCCCGCGGACAGCATCTGGTACATCGAGTTGTCCAGGTAGTTGCGGAAATCGCTGTTGGGGTCGTCGGGGTCGGCGTCGGGCTGAGGCCAGGGGGGCGAGTGCCCGTTGTCCAAAAACGCGGGGATCAGAATGTTCTTGACGGCCCAGATGTCTGCTGCCACCGGGTCGACACTGGCGACGAGCTCGTCGCGACGTGTGGCCTCGTCGTAACCCGTCCACGGACCGTTGTGCGGGTTGGCGTTGATCCAGATCGCGTCGATGATGTTCAGGTCGGCGAGCTGGATCTCGCCCATCAGCGCCCCCATGATGCCGTACGCGATTGCGCTGTGCGAGTTCGTGCTCAGCGAACCGGTGACCACACCCATGTAGTGTTTGACGCAGACCGTCGCGCCGTAGGACGCGCTGTGGGACTTGAGCACGGGGACGTTGATGAACTTCAGTCGGTTTCGGTCATAACTGCCGCCATGCAACGGGTTGAAGACGCCGTACTTGAGGCTGATGTAGGTGCCGTAGTCGGTCCTGAACTTCGGATACGATATGCGGCCGTGAAGCACGGAGTCATAGGGGTACACCACGTATCCGTCCGACGTGTCGCCCTGGTCGTATTCGTTCACCGAGTCGTACTGAATCTCGGTCCAGTCGTAGTGGGAGACCCTCAGTCCTTCCGATTGGAAGTCAGCGACCACGTCGTGCGGCGATTGGTTCGTGTTCTGTGCGTTGTTGTAGGTGCGGTCGAATCCCTGGGTGTTTGCGAACTGGGCGTTCTCACAAACGACCACCTCGCCGGTGAATCCGTCCGGGTGATCGACGATCCGGCGGATGAGGCCTCGCAAGACGTCCGTGTTGGTCCCTCCGCGCTCGTCCCACTGGTAGTTGATTTTGACGACGACGACGTCGGTCGGGGCGATGATCCCGTCGGGTCCTGCGGTGAGCGTTTCGGTGGCGGACTCGAAGAACTTCAGCCCGCCGCGTCCCATGTTCGCCAGAAGGGCATCGAGCCCGTAGAACCGATCTCCCACCGGATCCTGCGGGCACGCGGGAACGTGGAAGACGTCAGCGCGGTAGTCGACGCGCGGGCTGAGAATCGGACCTTTGTAGTTGTCCGCCCGGCTCAGATAGCCGCACACGCCGACGGTCATCAGCAGGCCGAACGCGGCCATGAGTGCGCCGAGCGGGGTGCGCACGGCACAGAGCAGCCGCCTGCGCCCTGCGAGCAACGTGCTGACCAGCGGGGCGCCGAACGCCAGCGTCGCGGTCGACAGTGCCGCTTGCTGGCACGGGTAAGTGAATCGGCTCGGTTTGGTTCCGCTGCGCAGCAGCAGCCAGCACAGAGCGAAGAACCCGGCGACCAGCGAGTTGGCGAGCACCCACCGTCTGAGGAAGCTGCTTCCTCGACGATGTCGTTTCGGACCGTGGAGCCGGTATTCAAGGCCTCCCTCGGGCTGGTTGTGGCACTTCACTTTCGGACCTCCTTCTTCCGGTGCGTCCCGCGGACTGGCGCGCTTCGCCGCTGCGGCAGTTTGCGCCGCGTGGGTCTGCGGGTCATCATACCACGATTAGCCCAGGTTGCGCAGTTTGGAAAAAATTTCGGCTATTTTCGGGGTGGTTTTGAGGATAAATCGGCGATGGCGCTATCGCCAAGCGTAGTTCGATTTCCCAATCGCGTTGTAGTGAGGACCTACTCTCTTGCCGAGGGTCGAATCAGTGCCACACTGATAGGTGGAGGCACGGATGTATCTTCGCAAGTACCAACGAACCAAGGACGGCAAGAGACACGCCTACTTCGCACTGGTCGAATCGCGACGAACCGAGCGCGGGCCCAGGCAACACATCGTCGCCCAACTCGGTGAACTGACCGAAGATCAGCAACGGCGCTGGCAGCGCACGGCGGTGTTCCACACCCGTCACGACGAGGGTCAAGAGCTCCCTCTGTTTATCGACGCTACTGACGCGCCCCCGAGCCCGGACCCCGACGTCGTACGCATCCGCCTGGGCAAGGTGGGATGGACCAACGCCCGAGCCTTCGGTGATGTCTGGCTCGGCTGGCAACTCTGGCGGAAACTGAACCTCGACAAGATCGTGGCCCGCCACGTCAAGAGCGGACGGGAAGACGTCCCCGCAGCGACGATGGTGGCCATCGAAGTGATCTCCCGCCTGTGCATCGGACAGGGAGGCGAGACCTCGGAGTTTGGACTGGCCGAGCATGGTTATCGCCGCACCGCGCTTGAAGATCTTCTCGGTATCGCCGACGAAAAGGTCACCAAGGATCGTCTCTATCGCACGCTCGATGCACTCCTAGCTGCCAAGGAACCAATCGAACAGGACCTCAAGGAACATCTGGGCGAACTGTTTTCGCTGCAGTTCGATCTGCTGCTGTGTGATCTGACCAGCAGCTTCTTTGAAGGGCTGATGGAGGGTTGTGAACTGGCCAGGCGTGGTTATTCGCGAGACCATCGCGCAGACTGCAAACAGATCGTCCTGGCCATGATCGTCACGCCGGACGGATTCCCGGTATACCACCAGGTTTTCGCCGGCAACACGCTCGACTCCGTCGTCTTTCCGCAGATCGTGGAGACCATGCAGTCTCGCTTCGGGAAGGCCCGGCGGGTCTGGGTGCTGGATCGTGGCATCGCCACAGAGAAGAACCTCGAATTCCTACGCGAGCATGGTCAGTCGTTTCTGGTGGGTACACCGCGAAGCCGACTGGGCGAGTTTGACGCCGAACTGTGCACTCGCGACTGGCATGCGGTGCGTCCGCACGTTGAAGTCAAGAGCGTTCAGCGCGACGGACAGACCTATGTTCTCGCCCGCAGCATTCAACGTCGTCTCAAAGAGAAGGCGATTCGCCGGCGTCAGCTTCTTGGCCATCACAGTGACCTTACCAAGCTCGCCAGGCGTGTTTCGTCCGGCCATCTCAAGGATGCGGACAAGGTTCTGGAAAGTGTGGGCCGATTTCGAGAGCGCTGGCCGGCCGCTTCACGTTTCGTCGAGATCAAGGTGGAGCGCTCGGAGCCCAAGAAAGCCAAAGCGGTTACCTGGAGCTATCACCAGGACAAGCTTCGTCGGGCACTGGCCCGCGACGGAGCGTATCTTCTACTGAGCGATCAGACCGATTGGTCGGCGGAGGATCTGTGGCGTACGTACATTCAACTTACCCGTGCGGAAGAGGCCTTTAGGGCGATGAAATCAAGCTTGCTGCTGCGTCCCATGTGGCATGGGAAGTCAGAGCGCATCGAGGCCCACGTGTTCGTCTGTATCCTGGCTTATGCGTTGTGGAAGGCCCTGGACCACATGCTGCACGCCGCCGGTCTGAAAACCAGAATCCGCAAGAAGGATCCTGAGGATCCCGAGGCCGGACCGCAGGATCGGCCCATGAGCCCGGAAGTCGCCTTGAAGATGTTGCACGACGTTCAGATCGGCGACATCCTGTTGGAGACGGTCGAGGGCCGCAAGCTTCGTCTTCGCCGGATCGCCCGTCCCAATATCGAGCAAGCCGAGATCATCGCCGCCTTGGGCCTGTCCCTTCCGGAGCGCATTTGCGCCGACCGCGACGTAGCGCCCAGGGAATTCACAACCGAGTCATCGCCGCTTTCCACCGAGTCGTCGTTCACCACCGAATCGACGCCAGTTCGCATCGGGTGCGAGGAGCAATCTCCGGAAATGTAGTGAAGACTTTTGTCATAAAACCGCCCTGGCGCTATCCGCAGCCACGATTCGCTTCCCAAACTGCGCAACCTGGGCTAGCGACACTGCCTGCTTCGGAAGGCGATAAGCGCTGAGATATGCTCGAATCCATTTTCTATAGCGTAAATACAGCGTAAGCGCTCACATCGGCCCTTGCCGAGAGGTCGTACCAACCGAGCGTGGAATCCTGATTCCCGGTTCCGAAAACGCCGACTCCCTGCCCGTTGCGTCCGGCAGCCACGTCGGTACGATCATGAGACGCGCGGGATTAATAGTCCTACAGCTTGAGGAATGCGACGGGCAAAACGACAGGAGGCGTAACCTATTATTTGACAGGCGTTTACAGCACGCCGGAGTGGCGGAATCGGCAGACGCGCGGGATTCAAAATCCCGTCTGGGCAACCAGGTGAGGGTTCGAGTCCCTCCTCCGGCATGGGCAAGGTCGCCGTCTTGGTTCGGGGTCTTGCGTTTACGCGCTTTGCGTGCTGAACGGCTGGGCTACTCGCAACCCTCGGTGCGAAATTGAATCCTGTTTCCGCTGCTGGCGATCTCCTCGAACGAGATGATCTCACCCGCGTCGAAGTCCTCCGTCGTTTTGATCTCCAGCGTACCGATCGCGTTTGAGAGCGAGTGCATATCACCCGCCCAGTGGATTTCGGTGTTGGCTTCGCTGGGGGCTGTGCCTCGCAGGTTTACGCCGTTGTCCGCGCGGACGCCCGGCAACCGGCTGATCACCGGATAGATCACCTGCCTGAAGACGCTCGGCGCGCAACCGTTGAAGCGGACCTCGAAGATCTCGTGGCGAAAGCGCTGCGTCCAGGCCTCGGTAAGGTCGTGGAGGAGCTTGGGGCCGGCTTCGTTGGCGAGTTTACCGAACCCGTCATTCCCGCACCGACGTGCCTGGCTCATGTGCATATACGGTTTGGACGGATACGTGTCGGAGATGATCACCTCGGCCGTGTCGAGGCGGACGACCCGGGCGTTGAGGGACAGCTCCCAACGAAACACGTTCACGCCGCGAAGGGCGAAGGGCCCCAGCGGGTTTGCCTCGGCTTCGCCGTAGACGAGCAATTCCGCCTCGAAGGAGCGAGCGCGGGCTGCGAGCGCCTGCACGTCGCCGCTCAGGGCGGCCGCTTCCGTGTCCTTGTCGAGCACGCGCTCGACCGTGGCTTTGTCGATCAGACGAAACCCGTTCTCTCTGAGCAGACGCTCGAGCCGGTGCGCGCAACCTCCTCCGAGCTTGGGTGCTACGTTGTCCGCGATGTCGTTATCCTCGGTGAAAACGACAAGGCACCGCGGTTCGTTGTGGCGGCGGATGAGGTGCGGCAACGCGCTTGACCAATCGCGTTTCAGATCGTCGACGCCGACGGTCGCAACGATCACGCAATGAGTCAGCCCGCCCTCCTCCCACGTCCTGATGGTCTTGGTGTCGGTGATGTATCCCCGTGCCCTGGTGAGGATTCGATCACTGACCTGCTCGTAGTTCTGGATAATGGTCTGGGCGTCGATGAACACGCCAGCGGCTTCGATCACCGCTTTTCGCTGCGCGTCGAGCAGGGCTTGCTCCTTGGCGTTGGCGTCCACGCCGACGGCCATGCCTGTGGCTCGGACGGTTCGGTGCTCCTTTCCTGCTCGGGCGTGCGGGACCGCCACAAGCGTGACCACCGCAGCCGCGGCGGCCGTCACAAGCTTTTTAGCGATACGGTGATGTCGCATAGCTTTCGTCTCCCTCACTCTGATCGGGCGGTCGACCGAACGCGTCGCGAGCCTGTCGCCCGGACGGCCGTCAACCCGGGTCAGCGGACCGCCGTCGTACCCGGTGAGCGGTTTCCCTGTCAAGAGAGGCGACCGCCCAACTGGACCTGCGGCTCGGTCTTGCGATGTGCGTGGCTCTATCGGCCGACGGGCGATATCATCCTGGTCGCACGACTTTTCCCCGCTGTTTCTTGCCCCGAGGAAGGGGCGAGGTGAACCCGCCGGGTTCCAGCGCCATTAACTCCTGAACGCGAAACGAGACTGTGAGAACCACGGACCCCAACGACCAGCCGGATTTCGCAGCGCTGGCGACGCGGGTTTATCGGCTCTGCCTTGCACTCTCGGGGGACGAGTCGAGCGCCGGCGACATCGCCCAGGAATCGCTGATGCGCGCCTGGCGAGATCGTCGCCGCCGCAGGCCTGGCGTCTCGTGGTGGACTTGGGCGGCGGGGTTCGCCCTTCGCGTCAGCCGGGAAACGCGCACCAAACAGCGGCGCTCGCCGGGACGTGTGGAACCGTTCATCGACGCGGAGGCTGCGCGGGCGGTGAATGAGGATGACCGCCATCGGTTGAGGCGGGTGCACGATGCGATTGCCACCTTGCCCGCTCGGCAGCGGGAGGTCGTCGTGTTGCGGTTTATCCTCCGGCAGTCGACGGAGGCATGTGCTGAGGTGCTCGACTGCCCGATCGGGACGGTGAAGAGCAACCTGCACAAGGCTGTCCGCAATCTGCGGGCGAATGTCTTCGAGGTGGAACTCGCCGATGACGTGCGAAGAGTGTAACAACCTGTTGGCTCAGCGAATGCTCGGCGCGTTGGACCGCGCTGGCGAACGCCACCTTGAAGCGCATCTCAGCACGTGCTTCGCCTGCGCCAAGCGAGCGGAGGAGTACGACGCGTTGGACGGAGATCTGGCCCGTCTCGCCGATGTCTGCGCCAGCGTCGAGCCGCCTGCGTCCTGTGTTCCCGCTTTTGATCGTGTGGTCGTGCGCAGCCGACGTTTCCGCTTTGTCGCCGCCACGAGAGTGTCACTTGCAGCCGCAGCGTCGCTCGCGTTCGCGTGTCTCATATGGCACGGCGTTGACAGCGGCGAGAAGCTTGCCCGCACCGTGATGCCGGGCACGTCGAAACTCGCCCGGCGTCCGGAGACGCGTACGTACCGCACGGCGCAGTTGTGCTTCCCGAATACGCGACATGCCGGATTCTCAGAAGGTCGGCCCACGCGCGTTCCCGCGTTTGTGCCATATTCATGGCAGAAGAACAGCCACCAACCGTTGACCATGAAGCGAGTCAGGACACCGAGCCTCATAAGGCGTAAGAGGAGTGTAACCCATGTGGAAGAAGTGTATGAATCTCAAGACGATCGCACCCGCAGCCGTGTTGATGTGGATGACCTGTCCGGGCTCGGCTGATGCCGCGGCCAACGTCAACTTGATGAGGGATCGCGGGCACGAGGATCGCGAGCGCAAACCGAGCGACAAGGAAAAGCTGGAAGACGCCGTGCGGCACCTGGCGTCGCTGCTTGAGGAGGTCAAGCACGAAGAGGGGAAGGAGAGGCACGCGAAGCGACGCCACGAGTTCGAGATCCAGGAATCGATGGAACGTCTTCAGCAGTTGCGGATGGAGCAGGTCGACCTGCAGGCCGCGTTACAGCACGCCGAGCTCGACGGCAAGCTCGATCGAGTCCACGACCTGCAAAAAGCCATGATCAGCATCGAGCACGAGGTGCAGCGCGGCGAGCTCGAACTTCAACAGGTCATCATGGAGCGCGAGCGCGATGCGGAGCGACGTGACCTGCTCCGGATGACGGATCGCCTCGAGTATGTCGCGAGTTGGCGCGACGTGGCATTCGATTCCGCGCAGGCCGTACTGATGGCTACGCAAGCGGTCGTGGAGATTCACCTCGCGCAGAACGATCCGAAGCGCGCCGCCGAAACCCTCGAAGAGTTGCTTCTGCGCATCGCCGGGACGGGAAGTCGCACCGCGATTCGCTTCGCGCTCAAGGACCTCTACATGGAGCTCGAGCTTCCTGATCGAGCGGTGGAGCACATGCTGCAGATCATCGTCGAGAATTCCCCCACGCACGGCGAATGACGCCGCGGGCTGTGGTGTTGCCCGGGCTGGAGACCGCTACAATGGCGGCATGGCAAGGCGCGGAATCAAATTGAAGGACCTGGCTCGCGAACTCGGTCTGACCTCGCGAGACCTCATCGAACGCTGTCGCGCGGCGGGAATCCCCGTGCAGAACAGCATCACGAAGCTCGGGCATGAAGCCGAACGGACGGTCCGGGGTTGGTTTGCTCCGAACACGGCGCAAGAAGCGGGTGGATCGACGCGGGCCTGACGCAACATCCTGACGCCGCACGTGCGCGAAGTGAAGAAGGATGAAGGGCGCCGCCCACGCAGGGCGGCGCCCTTCTTCTATGTCGATCGGACTATCTGCGGAAGACCGTCGGACGAACCATGTCGGCGATGGCGTCGGCCAGGTCGATCATAAGGTTCGCATCGTCCGGGTCGATCGCGCCGTTGTCGGCGTAGGCATCGACCGCGCTGCCGAACGCGCGAAGGCGGACACCCGCCAGGCGCTGATTGCCCGCCTCCAAGGCGGCCTTAACGGTCCCGAGCCGACCCATAAGATCATTCTCGACTGCAGGCGCGAGGTTCGCGTTCTCAACCTCGGGCTCGAGGGCGAGTTCGACCAGGGCGATGGCTTCCGGCGCGAACTGGGCGTTGAGGGTGCAGAAGTAGCTGAAGTCGATGATCTCGAGTGGGTCGAACGGGTGGATCAGTGTGCCCGCGCCGTCCCAGTCCAGAACGATCTCGCCGTCGGTTCCGGCGAACTGAACGGTTCCGACCGAAGCGCTGGGCAGCTCGACCGGCGACTCCAACCCGAACGCGCTGAGATCACCCTCGAAGTAGACGAGGTAGGTCTCCGTCGTGGCGAACTCGCCGGTCAGGCGGTCGTAGGTTCCGGAGGACGAGCCCGCGACGATTTCGATGGTCAGGTTGCCCGTGCTGAAACCGCCGGGAAGCGTCAGCGGGTCGACCTCTTGATAGTAGTGAACATACCGGGCCGTCCCCGCATCGGCATCCACCTCCAGCTCCATGTCCGTAACGCCCGAAAACGCGGTGGTTCGTCCGCCGAACTCGCCGAAATCGAGCGTAAAGTAACTGGGAACGCCCGGATTGGCGCCCGCGACCAGGGTGCGCGTTTCGGCCTTGGCGTTGGATGCCAACAACAGACTTCCGCAGCAGACTGCGGCCGTACAGAGTCTCTTCAAGGTCGTGTTCATGTGCATTCGCTCCTTACTCAATCGTGCGCGAGAACCGGTCAGCTCCCGTCCAGTCAACGTCCTCACTTTCCGCGGGCGGCGGCCATATCCGCAGACCGACCGCAGAACCATCCACCGATCGCGGTGGCTATTGCCAAACAAGTGTCATAAGGCGGCATCAACCGCGCCTTCCCGAAGCGGGTATGGTAGCGTCTGGCGAAAGAGATACAAGCGGCGACCGGCCCCCGGCATCGTGCGAAATCCGACATCGCCGCAGATCGCCACTACGTGTGGGGGCCTAAGAGGGCGGCTTGTCCTGGTCCCGGTAACCTCAGCAACTTACGGCACGCCCGGGTGCGTCCCCCGGCGACAAGAACTTACAACGACGTGCACCTACGGACAGGCGGTGTGCACCGCCGGCAATCGCCTTCCTTTTCCGATCGGAGTAAGATGCCCGGCAAACCGGGCCAGGGTGAGGACGGCGGCCGAGTGTTCTTTGCGAAACGCCAGGCGATACGCAGCTTGCGAGGACGAGCAACAACCATCAACCGCGAGAACCTGTTCATGTCCAGAAGTTCGTTGTCGTCCGTACTGACCCCGGTCTTGTTGTTTTGCGCCGCGAACGCGGAATCGCCGGCGGGCGATTGGCCGATGTGGGGCGGCTCACCCGATCGCAACATGGTCTCGTCGGAAAAGAAGATCCCGGCTGAGTGGGAGATCGAAAGCGAGAAGAACCTGAAATGGACTGCGAAGCTGGGCACGTATGTATACGGCAGTCCGGTTGTCGCTGGCGGCCGCGTCTTCGTCGGCACGAACAACGGCGGGAAACTCCGACCCCAAATCAGCGGCGACAAAGGGGTGCTGGTCTGCGTGGATGAGGAGAGCGGTCGGTTTCTGTGGCAGGCGACGCACGACAAGTTGCCGACCGGAGCGATCAACGATTGGCCCGAGCAGGGTATCTGCTCCGGACCGCTGGTCGAAGGCGGTCGGCTTTACTACGTGAGCAACCGTTGTGAGCTGGTCTGCGCTGACGTCGAGGGTTTTCTCGACGGCGAGAACGACGGCCCCTTCAAGGCTGAAGCGTATCACGATAAGCAGGATGCGGACTTCGTCTGGATCCTCGACATGTTCAAGGATTTGAAGGTTTTCCCGCACAACCTCGCCACCAGCTCGCCGGTGGGGTTTGGCGATCTGATCTTCGTGAATGCGTCGAACGGCGTCGACGACGCCCATCAGAAACCGCCGCATCCGGACGCGCCGGACTTTCTTGCGGTTGACAAGAAGACGAGCAAGGTCGTCTGGCATAGGAGTGATCCGGGCGCCAATGTGCTGCATGGTCAGTGGTCGTCGCCGGCGGTTGGTGTGATCGGCGGTGAACCGCAGGTGATCTTCGCAGGGGGCGACGGGTGGTGCTATTCCTATGATCCGCCGACCGGGAAGCTGCTGTGGAAGTTCGACCTGAATCCCAAGGACTCCAAATGGTTGGGGCGCGGTCGCGGGACCCGCAACAGCATCATCGCGACGCCGGTGATCCACAATGACAAGGTGTTCCTGGCGGTCGGGCAAGATCCGGAACACGGCGACGGGCCGGGAAACCTGTACAGCATCGACGCCACGAAACGGGGCGACATCACCGAAAGCGGGCGGGTCTGGCGGGTCGGCGGCGAGGACTTTCACCGGACGCTGTCGACCGTTGCGATCGCCGATGGTTTGCTGTATGTCGCCGACCTGACCGGCTACCTGTACTGCCTGGACGCGGGGACGGGAAAGCGGTATTGGCGATACGATACGTTTGCATCGGTCTGGGGATCGCCGTGCGTGGTGGATGGGAAGGTCTATCTGGGTACGGAGGACGGCGAAGTCGTCGTGCTCGATCATAGCAAGACCATGAAGAGCCTGGCGACGAACGATGTGCTGGCGGCGGTCTACACGGCGCCGGCGGCTGCCAACGGCGTGCTGTTCATCGCGGCACGCCGGGCGCTGTACGCCATCGCGTCCGACCGTTAGGGCAGGGACGTTCGGCTACGCGGTTACGGGCGAATGTGAACGACCGATTCCGCGGTCGCACATGTTGGAGAACGAAGATGATGGCTCGATACGTCGTGCTGCTCAACTTCACCGAGAAAGGAATGTCGGGTTTGAAGGAATCGGTCTCGCGGGCCGAGTCGTTCGGGGCGACCGCGGAGAAGATGGGCGCCAAGGTCCTGGATTTGTACTGGACACTCGGCATCTATGACGGAGTTCTGATCCTGGAAGCACCGGACGAGGCCATCGCATCGGCGCTGGTCATCGAGTTCGGGCGGGGCAACGACGTGAAAAGCTGCATGCTCCGTGCCTTTGACGCGGAAGAGTTCAAAGCCATCGTGGGAAAAGTCCGGTAGGAAAAGAGGTCGTCGGGCATGAGCTTCAAAGCCCCGAACAACGCGCTGAACTGCCTGAGCATGACCCTTTCGGCGTTGCTCTGGACCGGCACGGCGGCGTTCGCGGATGCGGGTCAGCCGGGCGCATCGGACTGGCCCATGTTTCGTGGCGGACCGCGTCAAACGGGCATCGCGGACGCGAATCTTCCGGAGACCCTCGCCGTGCGATGGCGGTTCGAGGCTCGAGAAGCGGTCGGATCATCCGCGGCCATCGTCAAAGACACCGTCTACATCGGCGACGACATGGGATTCATGTATGCGCTGGGTCTTGCCGACGGGAAGGTTCGGTGGAAACGGAAAGCCGGGGAGATCATCAGGTCGTCCCCGACGATCGTTGACGGGCTCGTCGTGTTCGGGGACGACGAGGGAACCTTGCACGCCCTCGACGCGGCGTCCGGCAAGCCCAAATGGAGCTTCGTAACCGAGGGTCAGATCATCTCGTCGACGAACCACCACGAAGGGCGGCTGGTGGTCGGCTCTTACGATGGGGTCGTGTACTGTCTTTCCGTCAAGGACGGCAAACCACTCTGGAAGGTCAGGACCGAGGGTCGGGTCCATGGCACTCCGGCGATCGCCGAGGGGTATGCCGTCGCGGCGGGTTGCGACGAGCGCCTCCACGTGATCGAGCTGAGCACGGGCAAGTCGATCCGCGAGATCAGCATGGGCTCCGTATCCGGCGCTTCCGCCGCCGTCGACGGAAACCACGCGTACGTGGGGACGTACGGCGGGAGCCTGCTGGCGCTCGACTGGAGAGCGGGGCGTTTGGTGTGGGCGTTCAAGGAGCCCGAGCGTGATTTTCCCGTGCTTTCGTCCGCAGCGGTCACCGAAAACGCGGTCGTTGTCGGCGGTCGTGACAAGCGTCTGCGGGCACTCGATCGGCAGACCGGCAAACCGCTCTGGGAATTTGCCACGAAGGGACGGATCGATTCGTCACCCGTGGTTGTGGGGTCGCGCGTGTACGTCGGGTCTTATGACGGCAACCTCTACGGCGTCTCACTGGCGGCGGGCCGCGAGTTCTGGCGGTTCGAGACCGGGGCGCCGATCAGCGCATCACCCGCCGTCGGACGAGGATGCCTTGTTATTGGCACGGAAGACGGATTGATCTACTGTCTTGGCGGCAAAGAAGGTCCAGGCGACGGACAGGAGGATCGTTAGGCCGCCTTCACAAGGGCGATCGCCCGGGCAACGGTTTCGTGTTGCGGGTGAGGGCGTACGAGCAACATGCGACGAGTGAATAACCTCGGCAAGGGAAAAGGAAGGGTGCCTGTATGAAATCGAAGAATAGACACGGCTTCGTGAAGTCGGCGGTGCTGTGCCTCACCGGTTCCGGTCTTGTGGCGGCGTGCGGTTGCAGCATGCACCAGGCGGAGTGGCCTCAGTGGGGCGGACCGGGTCGTGATTTCATCGTCGAGTCAGAGGGGCTGGCGGACGAATGGCCCGACGATGGGCCGCCGAAGCTGTGGCACCGAGAGCTGGGCGACGGCTATTCCACGATCGCCGTCGACGGCGACAGGCTGTACACCATGTATCGAACCGGCGATGACGAATTCACCGTCGCCCTGGACGCAACGACCGGAGAGACCATCTGGGCACACAAACACCCCTCGCCGCCGACGCAAACGATGCAGCAGTTCGGCCCCGGACCTCACTCGACGCCGCTGATTGTCGCGAACCGGTTATACACCGTCGGCACCAACGCGATGATGCACTGCTTCGACAAGACGACCGGAAAGGTCCTCTGGGAGCACGATCTGGTCAAGGAGTTCGGCGCGCCGGTTCCCACCTACGGGTATGGGTGCAGTCCACTCGCCTACAAGGACACCGTGATCCTGCCGGTTGATCGAAAACGGGAGCAACCATCGGGCGAAGGCGGCGAAGAGGAAGAAGCTGAGGCCGAAGTCAAGCCCGAGGAGCAGGTCGAAGGCCAGGCACTGATCGCGTTCGACCAGCGGACGGGCGAAGTGGTCTGGAAAAACCAGGACATCGAGATCAGTTATTCCTCACCGATTCTGACCGACTGGGACGGGCGGGATGAACTCGTGCTGCTCGCCTCCAAGGAGATCTTCGCCGTGGACCCCGACAACGGCGAGCTGCGCTGGCAACACGTGACCGAACCCGAGGGTGCCAACATTTCGACGCCCGTCTGGAACGACAAGAACCTGATTTTCTGCACGTCGGCCTACGATTCGGGAAGTCGAGCCTTGAAGCTGACCAAGGACGGCGAAAAGACCGCGGCGGAGCAGGTGTGGTATAGCCGCAAGATGCGGGTACACCACGGGAACGTCGTCCGCCTCGGCGATCACATATACGGGTCGAGCGGTGACTTCGGTCCGGCATTCTTCATGGGTATCAACTTGAACACCGGCAAGGTCGCCTGGCGCGAGCGGGGGTTCAAGAAGGCCACCTGCGTGTACGGCGACGGCAAGCTCATCATCCTCGATGAGGACGGGAACTTGGCACTCGCCACGGTGACGCCCGAAGGCATGACCGTGCACTCGAAGTGTAAGGTCACCGAGCGACTCTCGTGGGCGGCACCCACGTTGGTCGGCAAGACGCTGTACGTGCGCGATCGAAAGCACATCATGGCCCTTGATCTGAGTTGACCTCGTCGGGGCGTCGCGTCCGAACGCGCGCTACTCATGGTACAGACTCTTCAGGTTCAGGACTTTGAGTACGTCCTTAATCGCGCTGGCCCGGGCGAATTCGGGACCACGCACGTTGCCGGCGCGGTGCAAGGCGACGGGAGCGAGGGTGTCCTTCTCAAGCCACAACGCACCGGAATCGCCGGGATCACACAACTGGTAGTCGTCGGGAAAGTCCTTGGGCGGCAGAATCTGGACCGTCGATCCGGTGATCTTGGTGATCCGTCCCTCGGTGACGCCCGTTTTCATCCCGGACTTGACGACGAACATGTTCTTCTTCGCCGCGACGGGCTTGTTCGCGATCTCCCCCAGGCCCAACGCTTCCGCCGAAGGTTGGGTTCCGTCCAGCAGCGGGGCAGCCGCACAATCCAACTGTGTGTTCGCTCTTCCCGTTACGGTTCGCCCCACGAGGCTGTCAGCGACGCGCTTGCTGGGTTGGTAAATGGGCTCGCCGGCCGCGAAGGGCGTGTCCGACCAACCCTTGGGCCGCACCAGAACGTGACGGCAACTGACGAGCCAGAACGCACCGGCGGAATCGACCCCGATGAATCCGAGCGTTCCCGGATTCATGCAAACACCGTTGATGATGCGCGTACCCGCACGTAGCGGACGAAAACGCTGTACATGGTTGTTTTTGGGCATCAGTCACTCCTGAATCCCGGCCAGAGGTCGGCGGCCGGGTCGCGCTCGAGGGCTTCTTCGAGTTCCGGTTTTTCCTCGTCCAAGATGGGCATGAAGTTGATTCCCGTGCGATCTTCGATCCAGTCGATCGAACGGATGAAAGGCGCGAAATCATACTTGCCCTTGCTCACGCGCGGGTAGGCTTTGTTTTCGAGCACGAATCCGATGGCCTCCCACTCGCCACCGTCGTTTTTCGCCACAATGATCTTGTAGAAATGCGTGGGCACAGCCACCTGATTGTTGCCAATGGTATCGTAGTCGATGAACCCGTCGGCCGTTTCTTTGTCTTCCTCCTTGGGGTCGTACAACATGCCGCCGGTGATCACGAACGCCTTCCCTCGGTTCTCCACGACGTCGCGCGTTCGGGTTTCGAGGAAGCGCCAGATATCGCGGTTGAAGCCGATTCCAACCTGTGGGGCCATGTTGGACAGGAGGAAGCTGTCACAGGTATCGTCTTGTGAGCTTTTGAAGTCCGCCGCGGGGGCCTGGTGTCCGCGGTCGTACCCTGAGCCTCTATAATCGGACAGCACCGCCCGTTCGCCGCGGGCGAGACGAGGTTCGGCTTTGAAGCTGCATTTCTTCCTGTTGCCGGGGCCGGTCAGGTCGGACTCTTTCACCAGTTCGCACACCCAAAACGGAATCTTGTAGTCGGAGCCGTGTTCGAGCAGGTAACCTGGGCGGTCAATCCGCTCCGTGGGACCCCATCCCCAGGTCTCGTCAATCTCGGGAACGCCGAAGGGGCAAAGGGTGTGCTGTTCGCCTTGTTCGCCTTCGAACGCCGAGTATGGCCCGGCCGCCCGCTCGAAACCGAGTTGCCTGGTCGGGGCCTGGCAGCCGTACCACACCAAGCATGTCAACGCGAGTCCCGCGATACCGAGGACATTCCTTCGAGTAATCATTTGGCTTCTCCCTGAACAGTGAGATTGGTTGCGCCTGACGAAACTGAAGCTGGAATCCTACGCGATGAGGCGCCGCTGTCAACGGGAGTCCGTGTGTATCACTGCAAAAGAAGGACCCGTAGGCATGAGGCGCTACTCGGCGCGGTGGATGCGGAAGATGAGGTAGGGTCCGTCGCGGGCGTCTTCGTACGAGTCGGAGGGATAGAGGAGCTCGGCCAGGTCCGGTCGACCGACCAGCTTGGCGGCAAACGGCTTGTGGTCACGGTCGGTGATTACAAACCTTGCGCCGAAGTGGCCGCGGATGTCGTCGAGCTTGATGTGAATCTTCTCGGTTTGCTCTTCGCCCGCTTTGTCGCGCACCTTCACGCCGAGGTAGGCCGGTGTCTGCCCCCGCGTGATGCGAACGTATCGTTCCCAGAGCCTGGGGCGACGGAACTGGGTGAACTTCGGATCGAGTCCGACGATGTAGTGGTTGTGTGAGTTGTAATAGAAAAAGACGGGGAAGATGTCCCAGTCGTCGGTGAAGACGACGTCGCCGGGGTCGGAATTGTCTTTCAGGAAAGTCATGACCTTCCTGACGGCCGGCAGGTCGTAACCGCACTGTGCAGACTCGCGGATGTGGTGCCAGGGAGGCGTCGCGTATACGATCACGCCTGTTACAAGAAGAAGCACCACGGCGCCGCCGACGCGAAACCGATTCGCCCGCCCGGCGCGGCCTGCGTCCAGGAAAGCGTCACACCTTTGCGCCCAAGCGTTGATCGACGGTGCAGCCAGAAAGGCGGCGCTCAGCAGGCAGAAGATAGGCCAATACTCGACAAACCGCCGGGCCTTGAGCGTCAGCGTGAAGAACAGAAAGTGTGCCAGCAGCAGGGTCAGGTCGATCCGGTCGATCCGGGGGCCCGACCGAAGACGTACACACACCGCAATGGCCCAGACGGTCAGCACGACCCCGGACATCTGGGCGAACCACCACACGTCTTCATAGGGCTCCCATTCTCGGCCCACCGAAATGTCGGGCGTCAGCCCCGAGCCGAAGATCTGGAGCTTCAGGAACTGGTACATACCGCCCGAATAGGGGTGGGTGACCACGCCGAGGATCCAGCCTGCCGCCGTCCATCCGATCAGCCGCCACGGAACCTCGCGCTCCTCGCGCGGTCCGATCAGGCAACCCGCCACATGCAGCGAGACAAGAGCCGGGGCATAAAGCACGCCGCCCATGTACAAATGAACGTATCCTGCAACGGCCAGCGCGGTCAACACGAAGCGCCGTGTCAGCATCCCCAACATGATCAACAACATGAACACGAGTGACGGATTTATGGCACGAACATAGGCGTGACGTGTGAAGAACTGAAGCGGCATCAACACGAAAAGAACAAGCCATACCCAACGCCACCGCACGCCGCCAGTTATGAGCAGCAGGTTGAAAAGCACCAGCGCAGCGCCGAAAAACAGCATCATGGCCCACCGGGCGCCGGCCAGCGGATCACCGATCATCCAATCCGAGACCGTAACGAACGGTACCAGGAGAAGG
>JASFUW010000020.1:0-24116 GCA_050050135.1 Phycisphaerae bacterium | reverse complement strand
GAACGATGGTCGTCTTTCGGCGCCAGGGCGAGGTGGCCGGACCGTAGCAGAGCCTATCGCTGACGTGCGGTGTGTTTCGGTCGGTCCGTGCGGTACCGCGCCGCCGACTCACCAACCGCGGGCCCGGCTCCATGACGCCCGACCCGCTTGCGGTTGCCTTCGAGCCTGCCCTCCGGCGCAGGGGTCTGGAATCCGAAGTACGAATGTGCTATCATCCCTGTACGTTCGGGGCCGGAATTCCCGTGCGAGGTCAACGTGGGTCGTTTGCGCCCACGACGCGTTCCGCGCCCTCGTGGGATGTCGCCGCCAGGGTGGGAGGTCAAGATGAGACGACCGTTCGTATCTCTCGGTTGTGTGATGACGTTAACAGTACCGGCGGCGGCACAAGAACGTGCGCCGTCGCCACTTGGTTCCGAAGACGCCGACACCGAAGCGGTTCGGGCCACGTTCGATCCGCAAGGTCCGTTCGACGACGCCGGATTGCCCAAAGCAGCGACCGATTTCGCGGGCGGTCCTTCCGACCGATCCGTTCTGGAGCGGGTCCGTCCCGACCGGCGACCCGAGGACTGGGTCGGGGGCGTTGCCGCGCTCGGCGGGCCGTCCAATGACAATTGCAGCGCCGCGACGGTGATTCCCGGGAACGTCGTGAGCTACTTCCCAGCGCTGCTGAACACCACCGGCGCGACCACGGAAGGCTGCGAACCGCTCGAGGGTCTCTGTGCCGGTGCCACCACCCGGTCGGTCTGGTATGAGTACGTGCCCGACCGGGACGGCCTGGCCAGAATCAGCACCTGCGGGAGCAACTACGATACCGCCCTCTCCGTGTTTCCATCCTGCGGCTCGAGCGGGCAGATCTGCTTTCTGCCACAACCGATCGCGTGCATCGACGACAGCATCTGCGGTTTCGCGTCACAACAATCGGTCATCTTCCTGGACGTGGTTGCGGGCGAGACGTACATGATCAAGGTGGCCGACGCCGGAGCCGGATCGGGCGGTTTGCTGGACTTCGCCCTCGAGTACTTCCCCCCGAACGATCAGTGCGAAAACGCAACCGTCATCAACGGTGTCGCCTTCAATCCGCCGCTTCTGAGCATACACAACGCGGATATAGACCTGTGTGAAGCCGAGGAGTCGTGCGAATTAAACAACGTCGGGACCAGCAACTCGGTCTGGTACGCCTACACGCCTCCCTGCGACGGCCTGCTGAGTGTCAACACGAACGGCAGCAGCTACGATACCGTCCTCTCCATCTTCGACGGCTGCGGAATCTTCGTCTCGATCGAGACCTGTGATCTGCCGAACGAAATCGCCTGCGACGACGACGCCGGCACCGGTTTGAACTCGCAGTTGGTCGACATACCCGTGACCGGTGGCGCCGAATACATCATCAAGGTGGGCGGCTACAACCTGACTCCGGACAGCGGCTACCTGGATTTCAACCTGTTGTTCAGCGGCGCCGATCCGCCGGTCGCGGAGATCACCAACCCGGCGCCGTTTGCATGTGCCTGCGATATCGTGGCGGTGGAAGGTTCCGCAAACAGCGGCGACGACGCAGCCGTGCAGTGGGCGCTCGAATACCAGCCCGTCGGCGGCGGCTCCTGGACCTTGATCGAGTCCTCCGAAACGCCGGTGACCGACGCCCTGCTCGCCGCATGGGATGTCAGCCTGTTGTCACAAGGGTATTATCTCGTTCGGCTGACAGTGCAGAACGCCTGCGGCCTGACCGCCACGGCCGTCCAGGTCGTTTTCGTCGACCACGGGTTCGACACCATCGTCGTTCACGAGCCTGCGGACACCAGCGTCGTCGGCGGGCTCGTTTGTATCGATGGCACAGCCTGGGACCGCTGCCCGGCTGAATACACGGTCACCTATCGAGCCCTCGGGACCGAGGACTTTTTGCCCGTGGATCCGAGTAACCCGATCTACATGGGCACGGTGACCAACGAGGCCCTTGCCCCGCCCGGCTGGGACACGCCGGGCAGCGGCATTCCGGACGGCGACTACGAGTTACGCGTGCTGGGCACCGACCAGTGTGGTCACAGCGATGCCCTTTCACGTACGGTCACCCTCGATAATACGCCCCCGACCGCTTTCATTTCCTCGCCCATCAACTGCACGTGCGTCGACGGCGTGGTGATCATCCAGGGCACCGCAGACGACGCCCACCTGGTCAGCTGGGTGCTGCAATACTCCGGCGGCACGGAGAACGGCTGGGTCCCCATCGCCTCCGGGTCGAACCCCGTTCTCGGTGGCACATTCGCCGAGTGGAACACGGCGGACCTGCCCGGATGTGCGTATGTGCTGCGGCTGATCGTGAACGAGAAGACAACCGTCAACTGCCGTCACTTGCGGTTCTCCGAATACCTGGTCACGGTCAACATCGGCGGCGACTGTGCCAAGTTCGACTTCGATACCGACAACGACGGCGATGTCGACCTGATCGACTATCAGCAGTTCGATTTGCACTTCTTAGGACCTTGATCGTCGCCCGATGTTCTCGTTGCGCGGCTGCCTGGACGCCCCGGCGCGCGGATCCTCCGTGCTGCGCTTGCTCCGCGTACTGCTTTCTGCGTCCACGAACAGCCTCCTGACCGGACCGCGGGGAGGACAACGAGCATACCAGTCAGGCAAGGGACGCCGACCGGGGCTCCGGTCCGACCCGCCGGCCGTTGAGCCTTCCAGGCGGCCAACCCAGGGACCATCGTCCACGCCGACGGCTCATGGACAGAGGCCCCGGCACGCTTGCATTGCCCCCGCGCGGATCCGCGATCAGGCGCCCCGAACAAACCCTAACATTTTTCTAACATTTTTCTTGCAGCCTGACCGAAAATCGGGTAGAGTCCTCGCCAATCGGGTTGGAATGGTCTGTTGGGAGACGCGGAATGTCGTTGCTGGTAACGGGTAGTCTCGGAATCGATACGGTCACGACGCCGTACGGACATATGGAGAACGTGCTCGGTGGCTGTGCCGTGTACTTCTCCTTCGCGGCCACGCAATACGTGCCCGTCCGGCTCGTCTCGGTGGCGGGTGAGGACTTTCCACCTGAATTCCGCCGGGTCCTGGAATCCCGCAACATCGATCTGACCGGTCTCGAAACACGCAAGGGCAGCAAGACGTTCCGCTGGACCGGCCGTTTCGAGGGGGATATGAACGAGGCCGAGACCGTCGACGTTCAGGTGAACGTTCTGGCCGAGCGCGCCGCGACGGTCCCCCCGGCATGGGCCGACAGCTCCCACGTCTTCCTCGCCGTCACACACCCCACCCAGCAGCGCGAGTTGCTCTCACAGTTGACCTCGCCCGAACTGGTGGTCTGCGACACGGTGAACCTCTGGATAGCGAACGAGCGCGAGTCGCTGTTGCAGACGTTGCGCCTGGTGACCGGCGTGATCATCAACGACGCAGAGGCTCGCCAGCTCACCGATCGCGTAAACCTCATCGAAGCCGGAGAAGCCATACTCGATCTCGGCCCGAAGTTCGTGATGATCAAGAAGGGCGAACACGGCGCGTTGCTGGTGTCGCCCGACGGGGCCTTCGCGATCCCCGCCTACCCGTCGAAGGCGGTGCGCGATCCGACCGGCGCCGGCGACAGCTTCGCCGGCGGCGTCATGGGCTATCTCGCGCTTCACCAACGACATGACACCGACGCGCTGCGCCGGGCCATGGTTCGCGGCACGGTGGCGGCCTCCTTCACCATCGAGGACTTTTCGATTGCCCGCGTGCGCGATCTGAACCGCAACGAAGTCGATCGACGCGTGGATGAGTTTCTGAACATGCTTCGCCTGGAGTAGTCGCTACGTGGGGATGCGCTCGCGTCCGGTGACTGAACCGTCGCCTCAAAGGACAATCGGAAATGCCCACAAGATACAGATGCTGGCTGCTGACGGCACTACTGATCACGGGTGCCCCCGTTCTCGGCGACCCGCCAGAAAAGGACGTCTGGAAACCGCTACGTCCCTTGGAAGGAACCTGGGAGGGGACCGGTCACGGGAATTCCGGAAATTCCGAGCTGACCACCACGTTCCGTTTCGTGCTTCAGGGCGAATATCTCGAATCGCGGACGAGGTCCGTCTTTCCGCCTCAGGAAGGAAACCCGAAAGGCGAAACGCACGAAGATTGGGGCATCATCAGCTACGACCGAAACCGGCAGAAGTTCGTCTACCGCCAGTTCAACGTCGAAGGATTCGTCAACCAGTATGTGCTTGAAACCCTATCCGGCTACGGAACAAAGCTGGTCTTCGTAACGGAGAAGGTCGAGAACGGCCCCCCGGGGCTCGGTGCGCGGTTGACGTACACCCTCGAAGGGGACGACGCCTTGCACGTGACCTTCGAGTTGAAATGGCCCGGAAAGGACTTCGACCCGTGCAACGAGAACCGTCTACGGCGGATGTCGAAACCCTGACGTCGTACGGGCCCGCTAGGTGCGATGGCGAACGGAGGCATTGAGCTGAACGTTGCGACTCTTTGTTGCCATTACGTTGGATGAAGCGGTCCGGAACGCTCTGGGCAAGGTGCAGAACGAACTCAGGAGCCGCTGCGAAGGCGTACGCTGGGTCCCCGTGCACCAGTTGCACATGACCGTGAAGTTTCTGGGCGACGTGCCGGACCGGGACGTTGCCGGAGTATCCCGGGCGGTTGCCGCCGCAGCCGAAGAGTCCAAGCCGTTTCGGTTGAAGATCGAGGGCTGCGGCTGCTTCCCCGAACGCGGATCGGTGCGCATCGTCTGGGCCGGCGCCGACGAGCCCACCGGCGCCCTGACGCAATGCGTCCACGCGGTCGAGCACAAGCTCGAGGTCGCGGGGTTTCCCCGAGAGCGGCGACCCTTCTCCCCGCACCTGACCATCGGCCGCGTCAGGGAGGATCGTTCTTACGGGCGGATTCGCGCCGCGGTGGACGCACATGCTTTCGCCGCGAACGAGCAGTCGGTCGCATCATTGGTACTAATGTCCTCGGTATTGTCGCCGAAGGGCCCGACCTATACACCGGTCAGCACGGCGAACCTCGGTGAACGCTCACCGGAAAACGGATAAGAGGTGTCAGATGAGAGTCATCATGAACGAAGACGTGGAAGGAAAACGTGAGGAAGCGCTCGGCCGAGCCCTGCAACAAATCGAAAAGGCGTACGGCAAGGGCGCGATCATGCAGCTCGACAAGATGGATGCGGATGTGGAGGGCATCTCGACCGGCCCGCTCTCGCTCGATCTCGCCCTCGGCGGGCGCGGTCTGCCGCGCGGTCGTATCGTCGAGCTCTACGGTCCGGAGGCGTCCGGAAAGACCACGCTCGCACTGCACGTAGCCGCCCAGGCCCAAAAACAGGGCGGGGTCGCCGCCATCGTCGACGCGGAGCACGCCCTAAACCCGAGCTGGGCGAAAAAGTGCGGCATCAATCTCGAAAAACTGCTCGTCAGTCAGCCGGAGTCCGGCGAAGAGGCCCTCGAAATCACCGAGATGCTCGTTCGCAGCGGGTCCGTTGACGTCATCATCATCGACTCGGTGGCGGCGCTGATCCCGCGCGCCGAAATAGAAGGCGACATGGGTGACGCGCACGTCGCCATCCAGGCACGCCTGATGAGCCAGGCACTGCGCAAGCTGACCGCAGCCATCGGAAAAACCAAGACCGTCGTCATCTTCATCAACCAGATTCGCATGAAGATCGGCGTCATGTTCGGCAACCCCGAGACCACCCCCGGCGGGCGGGCGCTCAAGTTCTATTCGTCCGTCCGGCTCGACGTCCGGCGCATCTCCGCCATCAAGGAAGCCGACGTCGTCACGGGCAGCCGCGTACGCGCAAAAGTGGTGAAAAACAAGGTGGCGGCCCCATTCAGAGAGGCCGAGTTCGACATCATGTTCGACAGCGGAATCAGCACCGAGGGTGACCTCCTCGACCTGGCGAACGCCGAGCAGATCGTCGCCAAGAGCGGGGCGTGGTTCAGCTACAAAGGCACCCGGCTCGGACAGGGGCGGGAAAACGTCAAGCAGTTTCTCCGCGACAACCCCGACCTCTTGCAGGAGATCAGACAGGCGGTGGTCGCCAAGCGCATGCCCGCGGAGGTCGTCGAGGAGCAGGCCCGACGCGCGGGCGCGTCCTCACCGGACTCGGGTGCCAAAACCGCGGGCAAAAACGGCGGGAAGCGGAAGCGGGCGTAGGGCGTCGGACGGGCGGCACCGTTTCAGGTCCGTCAGAGCGCAGGGGGTGGTCGCCACGGGCGCCGAGCCCGGCCTCCGAACACGGCGTGTCCACGCGCGCAATTGTGGTCCCTCGAGTCAAGCCTAAAGCGCGAATCTTGCCGAGCCGAATCATTTGTAGAGTGCCGGTGCGCGCGGCGGACGTAGACGACTCACGCATCGTCCAACAGCGCACGGACAAAGAAGGCGTCGTGCGAAACGGCTGGTATCTATTACGGAAACCGCAATGTCATCACGCGATGATCAACCGAACCCGTCCGCGATCGTGGTCGTCGGCCCGCCGCTCGACCGGATCGGCGGGATGACGACCGTCGTCCAGCAGATGTTGCGGATGGACTTCGCCGGCCGATTCCACCTCGACTTCGTCCCCTTCACGCTCAGCGCCAGCCGCCATGAACCGTTCTACGCGCGTGGGTCGCGACATCTGCGCCAGACACGCGCCCTGCGCGACGTCGTCCGCAGGACCGGCGCGCAGGTCGTTCACCTTCACACTTGTAGCGACGTGACCTTCTATCGTTCCCTCGTCGACATGCACACCGTCCGCCGCCTCGGGGCACGGACGATCCTGCACGTCCACGGAGCGCACTTCGACGCCTTCCACGAAGAGGGCTCCGCCCTTCGCCGACTACTGATCCGCCGCGGATTGTCTCGTGCGGACCGCGTGGTGGCGTTGTCATCGCGCTGGGCTGACAGGCTCGCGCGGATCGCCCCAAAGGCCCGCATTACGGTGATCGAAAACGCCGTCGACTTCCCGCCCCGGCCGCCGGCGCGCGACGCGCGCGATACCTGCCGTTTCTTGCTCCTGGCACGCATGGACGGATGGAAGGGGATAGACGATCTGCTGGACGCGTGTGCCCTGCTACGCGGACACGGCGCGGCGTTCCAACTGACGCTCGCAGGACCACCGGGAACCGCCGGCGACGCCGCAGGGCTCGAGACCAAGATCGAACGCCGTGCGCTTGGCACGATGGTCCGTTACGCCGGTCCCGTTCAGGGTGCGGACAAGAGCGCTTTGCTCAGCCATGCGGATGTCTACGTCCAGCCGAGCCATCACGAGGGGATGCCCATCGCGGTCCTGGAAGCCTTGGGGTTCGGCCTGCCCATCGTGGCGACCGCGGTCGGCGCGCTTGGGGAGGTCGTCGATCATGGACGGCAGGGACTCATCGTCCCCCCGCGCAAGCCCGAGCTGCTCGCCGACGCCATGCGCCGGTTGGCGATCGATCCGGCCCTACGCCGCACCATGTCTCTCGCCGCCCGCTCGCTCGCGGAGGCGCGTTTCAGCGTGGACCGGTTTCGTGAGGACCTCGCCTTCCTCTACGAAGACATGCATACATCCGCGACAACAACCCGCCCGATCGCCTTGCGAGACACGCGTACGGACCCGGTGGCCGCAAGTCCCGGACGTCACTTCGGCGCGTCACCCGCGACGCGTTGACGCGGGGCTTTCCCTTCCATGCGTCTCGCTGTGTGCTCGTCTTCCGACGGATGCGCCGGCGAAGTGGCGACAAGCGCTTGCGGCTCAGACTGTCTGCGCAGCCTTTTCCTCCGACGCGGCCCCGGCAAACGAATCCAACACCTCGGACCCGCTCGCGGTATTGATATGGTCAGCGCGGGTTGTGACCTTCCGGTACCCTAAAAACTGAATGATCTCGAACACCTCGGACCAGCTCGGAAACGGGCGATCGTTCGTCTTCTTGTACTCGTCGATGGCCATGATGAACTCGAGCAGTTCCCCCGTGATCTCACCCTCTTCCGCAGCCCGCCGGACCTCGCCGCGTCGTCGCCCGGGTCCCCGTCTACGGTCCATGCCCGATCGTCGCTCGACCACGCTTCGCCGTTTGGGGTTGCGCTCGTCGTCCTGCCGCCGCTCCGGTCCTCTGTAGTTCTCTGACATACCGAGGAAATCGGTTTGGCGCGGCGCCGCCTTGACCAGAAGGTCGAACCTCTCTGACCGGCTGAATGCCAAACGGACGGCATTCCGTGCCTTATCGGGATGGAGGCGATCGGTCAGCCAAAACGACACCCATTATGGGAGGACCTGGCCCTGACCGGACGCTCAAAGGATAGCGGACGCTGCAAAACTGTGACCTGTACAGGGGATCGGTGGGTCCGGTAGTGATCAGCTTGGATCTCGACGAGCTGGCGAGACGACCCGGTCAGAAATCATCATCCATATCGTCGTCGTCGAGGTCGTCATCATCGAGGTCGTCATCGTCCGGGAAGAAGTCGTCATCGTCGTCGTCATCGTCATCAAAGGCGTCATCGTCATCATCGTCGTCGTCATCGTCCCAGTCGTCGTCCTCCCGGACCGCAAGTGTCGAGGGGTCGGCATTGCGCGTGCGGAATCCGGACATCAATGCACCGCCCGCTTCCCCCCGCTCGGGCTGCTCCTCAGAAAGGTCCCGCCCGATGACCGTCAAGAAACCTGCCGTCATCCTCGATGACCTCCTGACGCGCCTGCGGGCCCATCGTGGCGGCGGCCGCCCCATCGCGACGAACCCCGCTCCGCGTCGTTGACGACCCTGCTCCTAGTCAATCCCGCTGCCCGAGACCTGTCCGTTCATCGCCGGGTCTCTGGGGCGCGGCAGAGTCTATTCCGGTCCGGGGGTTCGTCAAGGGGGTCTTTCTGCCCTTTTTTGGGGTCCGCAAGCCCGCGTACAGGGCAGATTTGGTGGCCGCCGCGGGGGTTCTCACCGTCCGCGACGGACCGCACGTCATGCGACGCGCCGCGGGCATCGTCTCTCGGCTCATGGACGTTCGGCTGGAAGCGAGTTGTCCCCCCGCGCGCTTTGCTGCTCGCTCGAAACTCCGAGCGGATGGTCGCTACTTCAGGTTCTCCGGGTTGAGCGGTTTGAGGTCGTCCGGAACGAACAGACCGTCCTTCCGCATCAGCTCCCCGTCGAACCACATCTCCCCGCCTCCCCGGTTCTCGTCCTGCAGGCACACGATGTCCCAGTGGACCGTGCTGCGGTTCCCGTTATCCGCGTCGTCGTACGCCTGCCCCGGCGTAAAGTGGAAGGAACCGGCGATCTTCTCGTCGAACAGGATGTCGAGCATGGGCTCGGTGATGAAGGGGTTCACACCGATGGCGAACTCGCCGATGTAGCGGGCCCCCTCATCCGTGTCGAGCACCTTGTTGAGATGCTCGGTGTTGGTGCTGCTGGCCTCGACGATCTTTCCCTCCGAGAACCGGAAGCGGACGTTGTCGTGGACCACGCCCTGGTAGATCGTACGAGCATTGTATTGGAGCGTTCCGTTCACGCTCTCCCGAACGGGTGCGGTGAAAACCTCGCCATCGGGTATGTTCAGCTTCCCGTCACAGGCGACCGACGGCAGACCCTTGATGGAGAACTCGAGCTCCGTGCCCGGACCGACGATCCGTACCCTGTCCGCGTCATCCATCCGCTTCTTGAGCGGTTTCATGGCCTGCGACATGCGGGCGTAGTCCATCGTGCAGACGTCAAAGTAGAAGTCCTCGAAAAAGTCCGAACTCTTGTTTGCCTGTTGAGCCATCGACGGGTGTGGCCAGCGCAGAACCACCCACCGCGTCTTCGGCACGCGAAGCTCGAGATGAACGCGTTTCCACACCGTATTCTGATAGAGCTTATGCCCCTCTTCCGGCACGTCCGAAAGCTCCGCGATGTTCGGGTACCCCCGCAGACCGATGTAGGCGTCCACCTTGCTCATCCGCAACGCCTCGGTCTCGGCGATCAGGTCCATCTGCGATTCGGACGAATGCACGAGCAACGACCGGCTCACGCGGTGGTCTTTGAGCGTCACAAGCGGGTCAGCGCCGGCCTCGCGGGCAACACGGATCAGCTCACAGACCATCTCCGGGGGGATGTTGATCGCTTCGATGAGGATCTTGTCCCCCGGCTTCAGCTCCGTCGAGTATCCGGTGAGCAGTTTCGCCAGCTTCGTCATGCGCGGGTCAATCAACATTTTTGATCCTCGATCTCCAAATCAGACGGTCCCGCGACCGGACCGTGCGTCCAGAAGTTCGCTCCCGACCCGCCGCGTTCGCCTTCCAGGGCCGACCACGGCGGCTCACGATGGCGCCCGTAGCATAGTCCGCGGTGCGGCGATCGCCAAACCGACCCGCCCGCCGTCGTTACCAGCGCAATTCCCAGGAGCCTCGGACGCAAACCATCCGATCTATCACCGAGGACGGTAGTACTCAGCCGCTTTATGGGCTAAAATCTACCAGAGGACGTGCGCTGCTGATCGGACGGCCGGCGCCCGCACCTCGGAGCCACCGTATGGGCGACCGAACGCAACAACAGAAAGCCAAATTCGAGACCGTCGAGCCGCTCGGGAAACGGGTCCTGATCCGCAAGGACGAGGACAAGAAGGTCACCAAGGGCGGCATCGAGCTGCCCGACTCCATCGAGATTCCGACGATCACCGGACGCGTCGTCGCGGTGTCGGCGCAGGTCGAGAACGATGACGATTTCCCGCTTCGCCAGTACGACCGCGTACTGTTCAATCCGAAGGGTGCGATTCCGGTCGAGTTCGAGCCCGACAATTACCTTTACGTCGTCCCCGTCGAAGACGTCGTCGCCGTGTTCCGCAAGACAACCTGATGGGCCCGGTCGGTTCATTCACCCCTCCGTGGCGACCCCCAACTCGATGACCCAATGATCGACCTACCCTCCCCGGCCCTGATTGGCGTTATTCACTTGCCGGCCCTTCCCGGCAGCCCGTCGCAATCCCTGTCGATGGATGAGGTCCTTCGACGGGCGTTGGCCGATGCCCGCACGCTCCAAGATGCCAACTTCGACGCCGCGATCGTAGAAAACCTCGGCGACCTTCCGCTCCCGCGAAACACGCTGCCACCCCCGACGTTGGCCGCGATGGCGGTCGTGGCCGATCACGTTCGTCGTGCAACATCGCTGACCGTAGGGATCAACGCCCTTCGAAACGATGCGCTCGCCGCCCTGGGCATCGCAGCCGCAACGCACGCCTCGTTCATTCGCGTGAACGTCCACGTCGGCGTTTGTGCGACCGACCAGGGGACGATCGAGGGCCGCGCGGATGAAACGCTTCGGTATCGAAAGCAGCTCGCCCAGCGGATTGCGGTTCTCGCAGACGTACACGTGAAGCATGCCGTCCCCATAAGCGAGCCGGATATCGCCCGCGCCGCTCGGGATGCAGCCTACCGAGGTTTGGCCGACGCGTTGATCCTGACCGGACCAGCCACGGGTGAGCCGGTTGACCCCGACGACCTGCGCCGCGTACGCGAGGCGGTGCCCGACCGCCGCTTGTTCACCGGCAGCGGGGTGACAGCCGAGACGGTCGCGTCGTACCTGGCGTTGAGTTCCGGTGTCATCGTTGGGACCGGTTTGAAGGCAGGCCGCGACCCGGCGAACCCGATCGACGCCGACCTGGCAAAAGCGGTCGCCGTCGCCTCCGGTCGAGGCTGACATCGTGATGCGCCCCAAGATCCACCTGATCGCCCCCGCGGGCTCCTGTTGGCCCTTCCTCCACGCCCTGGAACTGACATCCGGCGAAGCCCTGGTTTCCGTCTTCCAACACGCCATCGGCGAATCCTTCGAGGTCACGGGTGATCTCGAGCTGATTGAGGGCCGCGAGACCGAAAGAGACGGCGGTCGCCGGGACGACGCAGGGCGCGCCGCCGACTTTCAGCGTGCGCTCGCGGACGACTCCGTCGCTGCGATCCTCCTCATACGCGGCGGTGCCTGGTTCACCCGAATTCTCCCCCGGATCGACTTCACCGTGCTCCGCCGCCGTTCTGGCCCGGTCGCCCTGTTCGGATTCAGCGAGCTGACCACGGCGGTCAACATCGTGGGCGCACTTCCCGCCGGTCGTGGTGTGTACGACATGGGCCCCGCGTTCCTCACCTACGGCCTGAAGCGATACGCCGGAACCCGAACCGACGCCTTGCCGTCGTCCGAAACGCCCGCATCCCGGATGCGCAACCAGCTCCGCCCCGAGCTCGACACGTTTCTCCGCGACGTAGCCGCCATGATCACAGGTGCAGGCACCCGTCGAACCGTCGCGGCGCGGCTGGCAGCCGGCCGGCCGCCGGAAGACGGCGCGCCGGCCACATTCGTCGGCGGGAATCTCACGGTCTTTTCCACCGTGGTGGGGGCGGCCTTCGACTTCGCGGTCAATCCGGCCGGCAAATGGCTCTTGTTGGAGGATTTCAACGAAAAGGTCGAGCGAATCGATCGCTTCCTCGCCCACCTTACCCTGGCCCGCTATTGGGAGGAGTGTCAGGGGATTCTGTTGGGGGACTTCCACAAGGGATATGAGAACCTCGTCGAGGCCGTGCTGGCTCTGCTGCGTTTCCACCTTCCCGCCGAACGCGAGGTCCCGGTCCTGGTCACCCGCGACGTCGGGCACATCTGGCCGATGTCACCGCTCCCCTTGCACGTGCCCACGACCCTCACCCGCACCGACACAGGTGCGTATTCGATCGGTTGGCCCGCCGACGCGCTCCGAACCGTGCCCGGACCGCCGTCAGGGCGTGTGTGACGAAGCAGTGCGTTCATCCAACGCTGCACTGATCTGCCCCAGCCCCTCCGCGAGTTCCTCGGCAGGGCCCGCCGTGCTGACGCGAACGTGTCCGGGCAGCTCGAAGAACCGCCCGTCGACCACCTGAGTATCGTACTTCGTGCAGAGCGCCTCGCAGAACGCCGTACTGTCCACCTCCGGCGGAAGGCGCATCAGCTCGAACAATGCGCCGCAGTTCGGATACCCCTGGACGCGAGGTTCGCCCTCGAGCCACCTCCGAACCACCTCTTGGCCTGCCTTGTGGCACTGGCGGTAGCGGTCCTCCAGAACGCCGATCCGTGATAGGGCATAAGCGGCGAGTTCCGAAGCCGGTGCGGCGTTTTCGACGCTTAACAGATCCGTGATTTCCCTCGCCCGCTCTGCAACGGGAAGGGGAGCGATCAGCCAACCCGTTCGCAGTCCGCCGAGCCCGTAGATTTTCGTCAGCGAGCTTGTCGCAACGATGTTGTCACTGACGCTCGCCGCGGTCCAGCGCTCCCCGCCCCGAGTGAGGAACGCGGCGTCAAGATAGACCTCATCCACAATCACCGTTGCGGCCGCGCGCGCACAGCAGGCAGCGAGCCTCTCGAGCCGATCCGGGGGCGAATAGTGACCGCTGGGATTGTGAAGGTTGGTAACAACAATCGCGCGGGCACCCTTTGCCAGACCCGTCTCCACGTCTGCCAGGTCTACTCTGAAGCCGTTTCCCGGCACCCGTGGAAGCGCGAGGACGCGCAGGTCTAGGAACTCTGCAACGCGCAGCAAAGGTTGGTAAATTGGGCGCTCTAACATGACACACTCGCCGGGGCTCAAAGTGGCAGCCATCGCAATGAAGTTTGCGGAACTGGTGCCAGGGACCGGCACCACAGCGGTCCTGTCCACCTTATACAGCTCGGCTATGCCCTCAGTCAGTCTCGGATCGCCGTACGCACCTCGTACTTCAAGACTCACTGGAAGTGCCTCGCCGAGGTCGTTTGGGCAGATGGGTGACACCCCACTCCCCGTCAGCTCATAACGGCGGCGTGGGTGAATCTTCGACCAGCGGAGGTAATCTATGTCTCGTGTTGACACCGAACGGCTCCCGTGATCGACCCCATCGCAGGCCCGTGCAGCGACCGAATCATGACACAAAAAAATATCAGTGACATCTCTTGTCAGTGGTCATACCGCCTGTTATATTACCCGCCGAGATGGGGCCAGGGTAGGGTTCCACGGTTTTATGTTACTTGCACCCACGGCCCGAGGTTGGGGTGCATCTCACTAGACAACGGGAGATGGTTATGCCGAGTCAACTTAGCGCACGATCGGACTTCACCGAGACATTCGCCATCCACGTGGCTCTCAAGAATGCCATCAAGGGGAAGTCCTACGACCGGAACGCCGCGGTCAAAAAAGCCGCCGAAAAACTGTGCAAGGACCTGGCGAGCGAACGCTCGATCTACGGCCGACAGCTAAAGATGATTAACTTGATGGAGAAGGGCGCCACCCTGGCGGACATCGGACGAAAGCTCCGTTGCTCGCGGCGAACCGTCTTCCGCTACCTCAACCACCTCGAAGAGGCCGGCATTGCAATAAAACTGCAAGGAACAAAGTACCACGTTGAGAAGAACGTGGCCCGCATGTTGAGACCATAGTGCAGCGGCCGGTTAGTTTCAGGTAGCGACTAACGACAGCAGTCGAACGAAGACGGGCGGTGTGGGTCACGTGAATGACCCGCCGCCCGTTCTTTCGTCCACACACGCGGATTCAGTCGTCCCATTCGCGGACCCGGTCCTCGAGGCGGTGTCCGCCACTGGAGCGGGTTCACCGATCGCGCCCGCCGGAACCTGGCCCTTCGCTGGAGCAACGTGAGACCGGAAACGACCGGTAACTGCACCTGACGGTCACCTGCGCAGGCATAAATGCGCCAATCGGCCCGACCGCCCCGCCCCCGACCTGCGTTTCCTTGCTCGAAAGCGGCACGAGCCGCCATCCAGGTTTGATTCGACTTTGCGTTCTGAATAACCTTATAGAGGTAGGGTGCGCTCTCGACGGCGGCCGACGGCCGAACGCGCCCGACGCAGCACCTTGCCATTTCTGGGGTCCCGGTGAGGGAGGCCTGGGTTTGCTCCATCATGACAAACATGCTGGGACTCGCCTGCGCACCTGGCTGGTGCTGTGCGCGATCGCGTCGACGGCCTGTATCGGCGTGCCAACCTGCACGCCGGTTATTGCTCCGCCAGGTGACGAGACCCCCGATCCGGGTACCGGCGACACCCCTGCTGACGACCCGGCCACGGACCCCACGCCCAGCGCCGAGCAACCGGCTGACGACAGCGTCGGCGACGTCGTCACCGACGGACTCGGCGGGGATTCGTCGGGCGACACGCCACAACCCGCCGTTGCCGCCCGAATTCGCAACGAGAGCGACTCCCGGGCCGACGTGACTCTCCGGTTCATACGTGGCGAATCGATCGTCCACCTCGCGTTCATTCGCGTTCTGCCGAGTACCGTTACGACGGTCGGCAGCCCCGAATCCGCCGAGCTGATCGAAGCCTCCGGCGTGAACGAGAGGGGGGCGGCCCTGACCGGCGCAAGCATGGCTTTCGGGACGGACTTCGACGAGGACACACCCGCCCTCTATACCATCCCCGCCGAACCGGACGATCCGGAGCCCGACGACCCCGAGCCGGACCAACCCGATCCGCCCACCCTGACGATCGTAGAGCCCGACACCGACCAGGAGTTGACACTCGGCCAGACGTTCTTCGCCCGTTGGGATGACGAAAGTGACACCCCCGGTGCGGTGGTCCGTCTGTACCTGCACAGAATCGACCCACCCGCGCCCGAGTTGATTCCGCTCGGCCCGGCATTCGGGGCCTCCTTGGACGGTGTCAACGACGAGGCGTTTCTTCTGGTGCAGGGAATCGAGCCCGGTTTGTACGAAGTGGTCGGCGAGATCGACGACGGCACCACCCGGGTCACCGCGATCGCCCCGGGAACGATCGAGGTCCTTGCGGACACCGACAACACCGCGCCGACCCTGACCATCCTTTCTCCGTTGACCCTCGTCGAGCTGCACGCGGACGAATTCCTCCTCGTGTCGTGGGACGACGACGACCCGGACGACAACGCCACGGTCACTTTCTCCCTGGTGTCCGCCGAGTCAGCCGATACGCCCGTCGGCCCGTTCCGAATCGGCCCCGCCTTCTCGGAAGACCCGGACGGCGGAGCGAACGACTCGGCCGTGCTCGCGTTGGCGGATGTTCTGCCCGGGCTCTATACGCTGAGCGCGACCATCTCCGACGCCGCGTTGGAAGGAACCGACGCCGTCACCGACGTCGTGCGGGTCCTTCCCGACCTGCAAAACGACGAGCCCTCACTCGATCTGACCAACCCGTCCTCCGGCGACGTCGTCGAAGTGGTCCCGGGCGGTTCGTTCCTCGTGCAGTGGGTCGACTCCGACGAGGACCACAACGCGTTGATCTCGATCCTGCTCGACCCCTACGCCGATCCCCCCGTCCTCGATGACGCCGGGGACGAGATTCTGCTGAAGTCTTCGCTCGCCGAGGATCAGGACGGCGGCCTCGCGGACGCACTCCAGGCCGTCGTACCCCCGGGCACGCCCTACGGGGACTACCTGGTCATGGGTGAAATCACGGATGGAATCGCACGGCACGTAGACTGGGCCGGCGGCATCGTGCGCGTCGTCGAAGGCCAAACGGGTGACGGCACCCAGGACCCGCCCATCGTATTCAACCTGCTTGAACCCGCGGACGATGTTCGCAGGAGGGAAGGAGGGAGCGTCGAGTTCTATCTCGAGACCGACAACATCCCCGACCAAGCCCGGATCAACCTGTACCTTTTCAATGACGCAGCGGAACCGACCGATGAACTCGTCCGCGCGGACGTCACACCGCAGGTTCTCCTTGAAAACGCTACCGTCACGCTTGCCCTCCCGACGTTGGCCGACGGCAGGATTCCAAACACCGCTTGGCCTCGAAACTTCAAGCTCGAGGCCGTCTTGACTGTCCCGGGGACCGAACCGGTCTCATCCCTGGCACCCGGGGACGTTTGGATTCGTCAGGAGGTGCGCCTTCAGTCGGTCGCTATGGTGAACTACGCATGCACCCCAGACGGTGAGGCGGATATCATCGACCCGGGCCAGCGCTTTTTCGGCTTGCAGATTGTCTGGTACGGCGGCGGCTTTGAAGAGCGTGAGGCGCACAACGACGTGCAATTCTGGGTCTCGCAAGAGGACACCATCCCCGATGATGGCGAGGACACCGACGTGGCTCGCATGTTCCGTGTCGCCCCGGAAAGCCCGAACAACTGGCAGATTACGCTCGGCGATCTCCAGACCGTCGTCGGGTTCCGTGAATCGGGTGACGAGATCGTCCCCGCCATCGACCCCGGCGAATACCGCCTGTTTATGGTGGTGGACAACGGAGACGGAGCGCCGATCATCTCTCCGCCTTCGGTTCCGTTCGACCTCTGTCGCCGGATACGCGGCCCCGGCTAAGTTCAACCGCTCTGACGAACAACGCACGAAATGAGCCGGCCAGGTCGGCGTCGCTTTCCGCGGCCGGCGGTTTCGCCGTGCAAACCACATCGTATCCCGTAGGCAGGTCTGATTTGTTGAGCCGGAACGCCTCCCGGATTCTCCGACGAATCCGGTTCCGGCAAACCGCGCCGCCCACTCGACGGTTCACGCTCAACCCGAGACGCGACCACGCAAGCTCGTTCGCTTCCACATGCACGACCAGCAGCCCGTCACCAACCGCACAGCGCTGTCGGAACACGCGGTCGAACTCGGAACGGCGCCGCAGACGCTCATTCTTGCGAAGCCGGCGGTCCGGCGACCGCGTTGGACTCCGCGCATCGTTTGAGGACTCTGAACTCATAAGGGTGTCGTCGATGGGATTCTATTCGACCGCGGTCTCTTTGGGCAGGACGTCCGGCCCATTTCGATCGACGTTGCGGTTGCGGTTGCGGCCGGGTCATCGACGACCTCGCGTTCAAACACGGCTTCAGTTGCCTGAGCCGGCGCTTCGCCTACAATCGGCGGTCGCGGCTGGTTCAAGGATCACAAGACCTTCCGGAGTGGTGTTTTATGTCGCGTGGCTTCGTCTTTCTAGCGGCTCTTCTCCTGTGCCGGGTCAACGTCGTGGTGGGTCTGTCTGAAGAGGCCCGCCCTGACAAACCGGGGTTCCGGATTACCGCAGATGCGCGCGTCGCATCCGGCGTCTATGCCCTTGCCGATCAGACGGACGAAGGTGCGATCCGGATCATCGGCGACAACATAACGGTCGACTTCCAGGGGGCCACCCTTTCCGGCGCAGCGCCGGGCACAGACCCCGACGGTTACATCGGCCGCGGAGTCGTCATCCGGGGTCGCAACGTCACGGTCAGAAACCTGACGGTTCGCGGCTACAAGGTCGGAATCTACGCGGAGGACAGCCCCGAGCTCACCCTGCGCGGTTGCGACGTCTCCCGCAACTACCGCCGGCGGCTCGAGAGCACCATCAGGCACGAGGACTTCTCCGACTGGCTGTTCGGCCACGAGAACGACAAAAACGAGTGGTTACGCTACGGCGCCGGGATCTACTTGTACGAGTGTCCGCGCGCTACGGTCGTCGGATGCCGTGCTCGCAACGGACAGAACGGTCTGTGCATCAGCCGATCCGACCACTGTCGCATCGCTGACAACGACATGTCATTCATGAGCGGGTGGGGACTGGCCATGTGGCGGTCGAGCCGCTGCGAGGTCATGAGCAACAAGTTCGACTGGTGCATCCGAGGATACAGCCACGGCGCATACGCCCGCGGACAGGATTCCGCCGGAATACTCGTCTACGAGCAGTGCAACGACAACCTCTTCGCCCACAACAGCGCCACCCACGGCGGCGACGGCTTTTTCCTCTACGCAGGCAACGAAACACTAAAGAAAACCGGTGCGGGCGGGTGCAACGGGAACATCGTCTACAAAAACGACTTTTCACACGCCGCCGCGAACGGTATCGAGGCCACATTCTCCAAAGACAACGTCTTCATCGACAACACGCTCCACGAGTGCCATCACGGTGTCTGGGCGGGCTACTCGTACGAAACCGAGATTCGCGGAAACGACATCCGCGATTGTACCTACGGCGTGTCGATCGAGCACGGACGCCACAACGTCATCGGCCTCAACGTCATACGTGACACCAAAGTCGGCGTTCAGCTCTGGTGGGACAAGGACGAAAAGCTGCTGGCGTCACCGTTCTGCAAGTCCCACGGGCGATGCGACGCCAGGAACACCAGGGTGCTGCAAAACAGGTTCCAGAGCGTCGAAACCGCAGTCCGCATCGACAGCGCCGAGCATACCGTCGTGCGCGGGAACACGATGCAGGCGGTCGAGGTCCCGGTTCATCTGGACGGGGTCTTCGAGCACGTCGACCTGGAGTTGAACGAGAAAGACCGCTCCAGGATCGTAAACGACGGCCTGGGTACGATTTGCACGCCGGGCGTCGATTGTCCGTTCGTGCATCACGTCTTCCCCGACGTGCTCGCGAAACACCCGCGCCTTGTGACCGGTGCGGGCAAACAGCACGCGTTCCTGCCCTCCGGTGCCCGCCGCGGGCGTGAGCACATCTACGTTCACGAATGGGGGCCCTACGATTTCTCCGACGTTCGCGTCTTCCCGTCCCGCGTCCTCGCCGGACCGAAGGCGGTGTTCCAGTTGCTCGGGCCTGGATCGACGTTCCAGGTTGCCGACATCTCCGGCGAGGTGGCCGTCACGCCCGAGAACGGCAAACTCCCACAAAAGCTGACCGTCAAGGCCCAAAAACCCGGCCTCCACCCGTTCACCGTGGACATCGCCGCCTCGGGAGAAACGCACCACGCCGGCGGCGTCCTCCTCAACACCAAGTGGTCCGTCAAGTTCTACGCATGGTCCGACACCGACGACCCTCGTGAGGGCACCGACGCCTGGCAGCGCATCCTTTCGAAGCCGCCCCTGGACGAGCTGTCCACGAACGACCTCGACTTCGTGTGGTACGCTCGGCCCCCGTCGGACAACGTCCCACCGGACCGATTCGCGACCGTGGCGGCCACCACCCTCGACCTCCCGGCGGGAAAGTACCGCCTCCGAACCGTCTCCGACGACGGAATACGCGTCATCGTCGATGGCAAGGAAGTGCTCTCCAACTGGACCTGGCACCCGGCCCAGCGCAACGCCGCCGTGGTCGATCTGGATGCGGGCACCCATGCACTTCGCATCGAGCACTTCGAGATCGACGGATATGCCCAACTCCAGTTCTGGATGGAACCGGCCGATCGCTGACAGCCCCACCCGTAGACAAATCGCCGCCGGCGCGCGATAGTACGCGTCCTGAACGCGGTCGATTCAACGGGACTTTGCAGGCTAAGCCGCGACCGAGGCGGACGCGGCGGACCCGAGTCTGAGCAACGAAGACGAGCTAAAAGGCCACAAACCATGAGCATTCTGGTCGACAAAGAGACAAAGGTTGTCTGTCAGGGTATCACCGGAAAAGCCGGGGCGTTTCACACCTCCCAGTGCATCGAGTACGGCACCAAGATCGTCGGCGGCGTCTCACCCGGGAAGGGCGGAACGCAGTCCGAGCACGGCTTGCCCGTTTTCAACACCTGCCACGACGCCGTGGTCGCAACCGGCGCCGACGTCTCCATGATTTTCGTGCCCGCCCCCTTCGCTGCCGACGCCGCCATGGAAGCCGCCGACGCCGGCTGCTCGCTCGTCGTGCTGGTGACCGAGGGAATCCCTACGCTCGATATGGTCCGCGCCCGCGACTATCTCGACGAAAAAGGCGTCCTGCTCGTCGGGCCAAACTGCCCCGGCGTCATAACCCCGGGCGAGTGCAAGATCGGTATCATGCCCGGGTACATTCACAAACCCGCGGAAAACGGAACCAAAACCGTCGGCATCATCTCCCGGAGCGGCACCTTGACCTACGAGGCGGTCTGGCAGTGCACCACCCGTGACATCGCCCAATCCACGTGCATCGGCATCGGAGGCGATCCCGTAAAGGGTTTGAACTTCATCGAATTGCTCGAGATGTTCGAAAACGACGACGCCACCGACGCCATCATCATGATCGGCGAGATCGGCGGCACCGACGAAGAGGACGCAGCCAAGTACATCGCACGCTACGTGACGAAGCCCGTGGTCTCCTTCATCGCGGGTCAAACCGCCCCGCCCGGAAAGCGCATGGGCCACGCAGGCGCCATCATCAGCGGCGGAGAGGGAACCGCGGCGTCCAAGATCGCGGCGCTCAAAGAGGCGGACGTCGTCGTCGCCGAGTCACCCGCCACGATCGGGGAGGCCGTCGCCAAGTTACTTTAGACCCGCGTCGGTCGGTGATTTCACGGGCTTCCGATGCGCCGGAATGCTCTTCCGGGGTCCTGCTCTGTGACGCTCATGCGAAAGCACGCGCCCGAAACCTCAGCCCTCGCCCGGCGTCGGCCGATTTCCGTGGAGGTGGAACACGACGATCTGTGCCGCGCTCGCGCCCTGCCCGGATCGCCCTGAGATCGGCGCGGGCGATGAGCCCACGGCTCGAAGCGAGAATCCCCGTGCAAGACCCTGCGTTGAAGGGAGTGCCGCTTTGATGGGCGACGAGCCCGCTCACGTCCCGAATGAGCACGTTCCGATGGCTCGTCCCATCGCGTGCGCAATCCCCATCGCCACCCCGCTGACCCACACGCCGCCGTCCCCGCATGACCAGATCCTCCTCCTCAACGCCCCGAGACCCGCCGTGTGGGGCGACCTGGGTATGTGGCTGCTGGGGATGCTCTTGGTCGAGGCCATCGCCGCGGCGTGGGTCCTGGTCGCGACGGACAGTCCCGTCGGCCTCGGTGACGAGTTGAGCGAGCGCGCGTTTTGGGAGAACGCGAGGAACATGTTGATCCCCACGCTCGCCCTGAGGGCAGCGGGGACGTTCGCCGTCATCGCCGTCGTACTCGGCATCCGCCGCCAGCTTATGGGCTCGGTCGGCCTTACCTCGCGCCGCCTCGCCGTCGATTTGCCGCTCGGTGTAGCCGCCATGGTGACGGCGTCCGGCTTGATGTTCATGACCTTGGCCGTCCTCGGCCTGATCGCTCCCGAACTCCGGGACCAGATGCAGGAAAACGTCGACAGGATCACCCGCGCCGTGCCCAATCTTCGCCCGCTCGGCTTCGTAGGACTCACGCTCGTGATCGGCTTCTACGAGGAACTTGCGTTTCGCGGTTTCCTGATGACCCGACTGCGCCGCGTGACCGGGAGTTGGACCTTGGCCGTCCTGCTCAGCACCCTGGTTTTCACGGCGCTACACGCGGTGGATCAGACCTGGCCGGCACTGATTGCGGTGTCGATTCTCTCGGTCGTCTTCAGTGTGGTGACAATCTGGCGTCGTTCGATCGTCCCGGCTATCGTCGGGCACGCCCTGTTCGATTTGTTCCAGTTCCTGTGGCTTCGCTTCCAGTTGGGGGATACGTGGACGTGACCGAGGGGAGCAGACATGGTGGAGTCTCCATCCGTCCCGCGCGGCCGGACGACTATCCCCGGATCGTCGAGCTGTGGCGCGAAAGCGGGCTGTCAGTGCGATTGCAGGGCCGGGAGAGCGAGTCCGCCTTTAGCCGACAAGTCGAGCGCTTCGGTGAGCTGTATCTCGTTGCCACCGACGGCGACCGAATCGTCGGCGTGATCTTCGGCTCCCATGACGGCCGCAAGGGCTGGATCAACCGGTTGGCCGTCCTGCCCGACCATCGCCGGTCAGGCCTGGCGTCCAGGCTTGTCGCAGCTTGTGAAATCGCGCTCGCCGCCGACGGAATCGAGATCATCGCCGCCCTCATCGAGCCCGAGAACGCGGCATCCTGCAACTTGTTCGAGCGTTTGGGCTATCGAAACGACGTACCGGTGCGATATTATCGCAAGCTCGCCCGACCCGATATCTAGCCCGCCGCCGGCCGACCCGGGACCCGGTTGCATCTCCAGACCAGGCAGCTATAGTGGTCCCCTACGGAGCGTAGCGGACGCGAACCTCGTTCTGGTGCCACGGCGCGGCATCCCGCTTCGCCCACCGGTTGCTCGAGCACCCGGAGGCGACGCCACACGAGCAGCCTCGAAACGACCATGCACAAACAAGCGGAATTGCCCAAAGCGTTTGCCGACCTCGGCATCGAGATTCGTTTTCTCAAGGCGTTGGCGAAGATGCAGTTCGTCGAGCCCTCCGATGTGCAAAGCAGTTTGATCCCGCACGCGCTGTCCGGTCGCGACATCCTCGGCCAGGCCCAGACCGGCACCGGAAAGACCGCCGCCTTCGGACTGCCCATCCTGCAGAAGATGGACCCCGCCGGCCGTCTTCAGGCCCTTTGCCTTGCGCCCACCAGAGAGTTGGCCGTTCAGGTCAGCGGCGAGCTCTCACGCCTCGCCCTGTACTCGAAGTTGAACATCGTCACGATCTACGGCGGACAAAAAGTGGCCACCCAGTTGCACAAGCTCGGACGCAAGCCCCATTTCGTCGTCGGAACGCCGGGCCGCGTACAGGACTTCATGCGACGCGGTGCGCTGAAGTTCGACTCGCTGCAATTCGTCGTTCTCGACGAGGTCGACCGCATGCTCGACATCGGCTTTCGCGACGACATCAAGGCAATCCTCAGAACCGTCAAATCCCCTCACCAGACCATCTTCGTGTCCGCCACCATCGACGACGAAATCAAGCGACTCGCAAGACAATTCATGCAAGACCCCGTCGAGGTCGATGTCTCGCGCGATCACATGACCGTCGACGAAGTGGATCAGTCTTACATAACCGTCGACCGTCATGACAAGTTCCGCCTCCTGCGCCTGGTGCTCAAGCAGGAAGACCCGCCCGTCTGCATCGTCTTCTGCAACACCAAAGCCGCCGCCCGCAAGCTCGCCAAGAAGCTCCACGACGCCGGCCTTAACGCCAAAGAGATCCACGGCGACCTCATGCAGCGAAGGCGCGACCGAGTCATGGAAAAATTCCGAAGGCACCAGATTCGAGTCCTGGTCGCCACAGACCTCGCCGCTCGGGGCATCGACGTCAGCGAAATCACCCACATCATAAACTACGACATCCCGCCAGACCCCGAGGTCTATGTCCACCGCATCGGGCGCACCGCACGCATGGGCGCCAGGGGAAAAGCCCTCACCCTCGTGACCCGCGAGGAGGGCAAGGAGCTCACCAACATCGAGAAGCTGATCAACAAGCAGATCCCGGTACGAAACGTGTCCGGCTTCACCCCCAGACCCGTCCGGGACGAGCCGGAGCACGAGCCTGAACCGCTCCCGGTCTCTCGATTCGAAGCCCCGGTCTACGCCGCCGATGGCGCGCCGGCCAAAAAGCCTCCACCCAAGACGCTCGGCAGTCGGTTCAAGCCCGCACGCAAGCGTCGAAGGTTATAGATACATGACG
>JASFUW010000019.1:0-24604 GCA_050050135.1 Phycisphaerae bacterium | reverse complement strand
GTCTGCGACCTGACGCCGGACGAGATCAAGGATCACCGCGGCACGCTCACCAGACCCGGAAGAGAAAGCCCCTATCGGAACCGTTCGGTCGAGGAGAACCTCGATCTGTTTACGCGTATGCGCGACGGCGAGTTTCCCGACGGCTCGAAGACGCTGCGGGCCAAGATCGACATGGCTCATGCGAACATGAACATGCGCGATCCGGTCATGTATCGTATCCTGCACGCCCGCCATCACCGGACCGGTGACAAGTGGTGCGTGTATCCGATGTATGACTGGGCGCACGGGCTCGAGGACTCGGTCGAGGGCATCACGCACTCGATCTGCACGCTCGAGTTCGAGGACCATAGGCCGCTGTACGACTGGTTCATCGACGCGATCAACGCCGACCGCGGTCCGGGCAGCGCGTTCGGCGAGAAGATCACGCACTCCCAGCAAATCGAGTTCGCCCGGCTCGACCTCAACTACACGGTGATGAGCAAGCGGAAGCTGCTCCAGCTCGTGAAGGAGGGGTACGTCAGCGGCTGGGACGACCCGCGTATGCCGACTATTTCCGGCATGCGGAGACGGGGCTACACGCCCGAAGCGATCCGCCGTTTCTGTGACCGAATCGGTGTGGCCAAGTTCAACAGTGTCGTCGATATAGCACTTTTGGAGCACTGCGTTCGCGAGGACCTCAACAAACGCGCCCCGCGCGTCATGGGCGTGCTCAGACCGCTGCGGGTGGTGATCGACAACTATCCGGAGGGTCAGGTGGAAGAGCTGGATGCGGTCAACAACCCGGAAGACCCTGCCGCCGGAACGCGGAAGGTGCCGTTCTCGCACGTGCTGTACATCGAGCGGGATGATTTCAAGGAGGACCCGCCGAGGAAGTTTTTCCGCTTGTCGCCGGGTCGGGAGGTGCGGTTGCGGTATGCGTACTTCGTGACGTGCGTGGACGTGGTGAAAGACGAGGAGACGGGCGAGGTCGTCGAGTTGCATTGTACGTACGACCCTGCGACGCGCGGGGGTGACTCGCCCGACGGCAGGAAGGTCAAGGCCACGCTGCACTGGGTTTCGGCGGAGCACGCGGTCAGGGCCGAGGTGCGATTGTATGATCATCTGTTCATGAAGGAAGATCCCGATGACGTCGATGAGGAGGGGGCCGACCACCTGAGCAACCTGAACCCCGACTCTCTGGTGAAGCTGACCGATTGCCGCGTGGAGCCGAGTGTCGTGGGCTCGGCACCGGGGAGCCGGTTCCAGTTCGAGCGGCAGGGGTATTTCTGCGTCGATCCGGATTCTGCGGATGGGTCGCTCGTTTTCAACCGGGCAGTGCCGCTGCGTGACACCTGGGCGAAGATCGAGAAGAGCATGACGCCGGTCGTCCCAAAGGCAAGGTCCGGCCCGGAGACCCGCGCGGGCTGAAGCCCGCGGCTCGGCGCGCGTTCGGAAGTCAGCACAGCACTCGCGGGCGGAAGCCCACGGTTTTTGCGTTGCTGGACCCGTAGTCGGTCTTTCATTACTCTGCAACTCCATGGATGAAGCGGAGCGGAAGGAACAGGTCGAATTGGCTGTCGGCGGGGACGCGGACGCGCTCCAGCGGTTGCTCGTCGAGTATCATGCGGCGCTGTGCGGCGTCGTCGGGCCCGCGATCGAGCCGGCTGCTCGCCGATATGTCGAGCCGGATGACGTGCTTCAGGATGCCTACGTGGGTGCGTTCCGTGCGATCTCCCGATGTAGCTTCGACGGTCCGGGCGCGTTCTATGGTTGGTTGAAGCAGATCGCGGTCCACGAGCTGAAGAACCGACAACGCGCGCTGCGGGCGCAGAAACGGGACGTGGGGCGGGTCGTACACGGGTCGATGGGGTCGCGGGCGACGCAAACCGAACTCGTGTATCGGCTGGCGGGCACGGAAAGCACGCCGAGCCGGAAAGTCGCGCGACATGAGGCGACGGCTGCGGTGTTGACGAGTCTTGCGCGGCTGCCTGATGGGCAACGCCACGTGATCCGCCTCCGCTTTCTGGAGGGGATGTCGGTGGCTGACGTGGCGTCGGTTCTGGGGACGACCGAGGAGGCTGTCCACGGGTCGTGCCGGCGCGGCCTGCTGGCACTTCGAGGGTTGCTGACATCGATCTCGCGGTACCTGACGCGGTGACGCGCGATTGGCACTGGTCGAAAAAGCGGACCACCGTGTCGTGGACGAACCCAACCGAACGGCGTTTTTGACAGCGCCAGGGCGGTTTTTTGGGTTCGTTTTGCAACTTTTCTTTCTTTTTTCTTTTTCTGAGGCTGACCAGTCGGGGATTGGGGAGTTGGGGCTGAGCGACGAAGCGACGAAGGGGAAAGGGACGAAGGGACGGAGGGGTGAGAGAAGGATGACCTATGAAGGGTGAAGGATGAATCGTGGAAGGCGAAGGTCCGCGAGACGACCGGACTCTCAACCGTCCCTACGGGACGGGCGCGGTTCGGAATGTGCAGGTGGGAACGGGGCCGCTCCTTTACAGTCGCGGTTGGGAATGGGGTGGCCGCTTCCTTGCGGGTGCGGTTCGGAACGGGGCGGTTCGGCGGCGCGCAGACAGACGTGAAGACGTAAGCGGTCATCAGTAGAGAACGTCGGCAGCGCTCGGTCGTGCGGTGGGGATCAGCGATCACCGGGAGCGGTTCAGCGTGGTCGGGGGCAGGTTTCGCACTTATTTTTCGGTTTTTTCGCCCGATCCTTCTGTTTTTGGTGTTTGCAGCGTGGAGGCGGACTTCGCATCGGCGGCTCTCGGCGGTCGAGAGCTGGAAGGCTGTTGAAAAAGGGTACAGGCACCTCGCCGGCGGCCACTCACGGCACCGTGGACGTGTCGGTGCTCGGAGCCAGTCCCCTTTTTCGCGCGCGAGGCTGACGGTCGGCCCACGCCCATCGTGTGAGGTGTGGGCGACGGATGAGAAGGAGGATCGACGATGGATGCACGAGGTGTGAGACGTATTCTGCTGGGGCTTACGGTTCTTGCGAGCGTGGTTTTGGGTTTGTCGTTGAAGGCAATCGCGCAGGAAAAGGGCATTCCGCGCGACTCCGGACCTTCTCGGGTGGAGGTGCCCGAGGAGGGGCTCGTGGACGATCCATGTCCGTATATCGAATCACTGGCGGTTATCTGTGACACTGATTGGCACCTGTTGCGTGCTACAGTTGATTCCGACCTTCCGCATTGGACGCGTTTGCGGCTGGTGGCTGACGATGCGTTCTACCGTGACTCGCGCGTTCGGTGGTCGGGTAGAGCCGATGCCTACTGGTGGAGCCCGATGCCGGGGTTGCACGAAGTGTGCATCGACGAGTGCGGAATCTGTGAGACCGCTTCGTGTGGCTGTGCCACCGATGCGGATTGCGATGATGGGCTCTACTGCAACGGCCAGGAAGCGTGCGATCCCTCGACGAACGAGTGCATTCCAGGGGATTTTCCATGCCTAGAGGACAGCACGTGTGACGAAGAGAGCGATTCGTGTGAATCGGAATCGTGGTTCTACAATCCGTGCACCGGGAACTCGTATCGCCTCACGTCAGAGGAACAGACGTGGGACGCCGCAGAGTCGGAGGCTATTGAGGCGGGTGGAAATCTCGCCACTGTCAATGACTCCGAGGAGGATGAATGGCTGCTGGAGACGTTCACCTCACCGGAGCTTCCCAGTCTGTGGAACGGGCTGCATCAACTCCCAGGTAGCGCGGAGCCGGGTGGGGGATGGGTTTGGAGCTCAGATCAACCGGTAACGTTCACGAACTGGGGCCCGGGCGAGCCCAACGACGATCATTCCTGGAATGAAGATGCCTGTGAGTTCAGAGCCGGCGGTTGGAACGATGTCAGCAGGTCGGCTGATCCCTGGCCCGGGATCATCGAACGGTCCGGACCTCCGCCTGCGGACTGCAATGGAAACGGAGCCGGCGACGATCTGGAAATAGTGGCGTGTGAAGGTCAGCCGTCGTGTGGGGACTGCAACAACAATGGGGTCCTCGATGAGTGCGACATTGCACATGGGCTGAGCGACGACAGCGATGAATCCGGAGTCCCCGACGAATGCGAGCGTGGTGTGGTGTTCCAAGACGACTTCGGTGCTTTCTGCCCCACAAAGTGGACACACTATGGCGGAGGTGGGGTGGACGTCGATGAAACGCTCGCCGACAGCGTTTTCGTACATGGGGCCAGGGACTGGAGCCCTGCCTCTCGAATCACCCATGTAAAATCGACGAGGACCGGCACGAGCTTCGATGTTGAGTTCGACTACCGTGTCAGGGCCTACAACGGACATGGGCGCGTGTATATCGGGTGGCTCACTATCAACGACTTCGCCGGGGTTCAGGCCCATGATGCGTCCTACGCTTGGCTGCACCATTGGGGCGAGACGGGCTTCGGACCGGGTCACGATAGCGAGGGGACACCAAGCAGTGGGCTCTGGATCGTCATAGGAGCGGCCGAAGGTGGGGGTGTTACGTTGACCGCAACTGACGAGGGCTACAATCATGATCGTGGCAGCATATTGACCGGACATGACGATGGCGCTTGGTACACTGTGACCTTTGGGCGCGCCGGGGCTGTTGGGTACCTAGCGGTTCGGGAGAAGGAAACGCAAGACGAGGTGGGGAGCATAGAGATCGAGCTTCCGGACGTGCGAGACTACGCGTTCTTCCATATCTCGACGGTCGACAACATGGCGAACAACTGGTGGGCTGACTTTGAGCTAGATAATCTACAGCTCAGCATCGAGCCGTGACTAGCACTTTGTGGGCTCGCCTCGAGACGCCCGGGAGCCCGAACGTAGGACCGGGCGAGCGGTGATCCAACCTACGAGTGCCCGACACGGAGGGGACGGGTGCGAGCTGCGCGCACCCGTCTTCCTCCGCCACGGGGGCACGCATGCGCTCAAGGGCACCGCGCCATCGGTTAGGTGCAGGATCATTCCTCCAGCGGAACGTACTCTCCGTCCCTTATGACCTGCCGCCAATGTGGTCTCCACGATGCATCTCCCGGAAGTTCAATTTCCTGGTCTTCCGGAATTACTTCGATGATATCTAGATGCCGGTTGACGAAGAATGAAGCACGACGCGCGATCTGAGCAACGCCTGATCTCCCTGCACCGTTTAGCACATCAAAGCGGAGCTCTGGTCCATCGTGTTTGGTAAGAGAACTGGGCTCCCAACTGATTCTGTCGGTGCGGATTTGTGCCGTCTGGGCGAAGGTTGGACTTACGCGTTGCCCATTCTCGTCAAACTCCATCCAGGTTCCAAACGGCAGATCCAGGAAGGCGTACGCGTAGACGCCGGACACGGGGAGTCTGTCTGACCTGGGCGGGCCCTCACCAGCCAATTCTCGGGGGTCGAGCACCATCAGAGCATAAAAGCGAGTGCTGTCGCGGTCGATCCAGTTGTGGCGTGACTGTGGCGGCGGATCGTCGGCGTGAGGATCGTTGAATCCGTCGAGCTTGTTGTTCTGCGCAGCAATGGCAAGCGCGGGGTACTTGCCAGAATAGAACCTCGGCAGGACATGGATGGGCCCCGTCTGGCCGAAATGTCGGTATTGGGCTCGGACGACTGCACCGTCGGTGTGGACGTCCAACACCGAAATGACGGTGGGATACTCATCCTTATCGCTGGCGCTGACCACCAGCTCCTCTCCGCCGCTGTCTGCATCAACGTCCACGACGTTGAGGTGTTTGCATCGCCAGGGGCGGCGGCGACTACAATCGCGCCATCCATCATGGTCGTAAATGTAGAGAGTCCAGACCTGCTCACCTGTGCGGGCGTCATAAGCCAGCAGATTAGCGAGAGATACCGGGGCTGAGTCGGTCACCACGATCGGTTCGTACAGGCCTGCCACAACGAGATCGGGAAAGTCGTCTCCATCGCAGTCAACGGGGACGGCGCCGGATGCATGGCCGGCCGCATCGGGAACGCTCCCGAATACCTGGAAGGCCTCGTCCCCCTTGTGCTTGACCTCTATGGTGGCGGTAGGTTTCGTATGACGCGTTCGCACACGTACGTGCATGATCGGAGGCTCGCGCCACGGGCGCATAACTAGGAGTGCTCCCACGGATACAAGAAGACACAGCGACAAGATGAACCCCGTGTACCATAGAATGCGGAGGCGTTTCGCAGCGCGCCGGCGTACCGCAGGTTCGACGGCTGCAGATTGTGCCGAGTCGTCGTCTCCATCGCGGGCAACGGGTGGTCTGGCCATCAGACGCAGGGCGAGTAAACTCAACTCCCGATCGGCTGATCCGTGGACTGTGCGCGGATCGGTCGGTTCGTCGTAGATGATCTGGTGGACGACGGCAGTGGGCGTTTCGGCCTTGAAGGGCGGTTGGCCGGTGAGCATTTCGTAGAGGACGACGCCGGCGGAGTAGAGGTCGGTGCGGTGGTCGATGTCGGGATCGCCGCGGGCCTGTTCGGGGGACATGTACTCGGGGGTGCCGAGCATGGAGTCGGGGAGGGTAATCCGTGTCTGGGAGGAGGTCATGCGGGCCAGGCCGAAGTCGGCGATCTTGACCGTGAACGGTGGCCGCTCAACGGCCTCGGTGCTTCGCACTTCGGCCTTCGGGCTGCCTCCTCGGTCGCCTTCAGCGGTCGCGGTTCGGAATGGTGCGCCGGCGCGGGAATCTCCCAGCCCGGCCGCTTCCTGACGGTCGCGGTTCGGAATGTGGACCGCTTCCTGATGGGCGCGGCTCGGATAAGGACGGTCGCGGTTCGGAATGGGGGGAGGGTCGCACTGCTCGGCCGCTTCCTGACGGTCGCGGCTCGGAATGTGGACCGCTTCCTGACGGGCGCGGCTCGGATAAGGACGGTCGCGGTTCGGAATGGGGGGAGGGTCGCACTGCTCGGGCGCTTCCTGACGGTCGCGGTTCGGAATGTGGACCGCTTCCTGACGGGCGCCGCTCGGATAAGGACGGTCGCGGTTCGGAATGGGGGGGAGGGTCGCACTGCCCGGCCGCTCCCTAACGGTCGCGGTTCTGAATTGGCTCGCGGGGCGGAAGCCGTCTAGGAGGATGTTGGAGGGTTTGATGTCGCGGTGGATCAGTCCGGCGTCGTGGGCGGCGGCGAGGCCGGTGAGCAACTGGCGGAAGATGGGGCGAATGAGTTCGGCGGGAAGCGGTCCGTGTTCGTCGATCACATCGGCGAGTGACGGGCCGTCGACACATTCCATCGCGATGTAGTGCGCGTTACCTTCGCAGCCGACGGCGTGGACGGTGACGATGTTGGGATGACGAAGTGCGGCGGCGGCCTTCGCCTCCCGTTGAAACCGTGACAGCGCCGTCGCATCGGCGGTCAGCTCGGGGCGGAGGATTTTCAGGGCGACGGTTCGATCGAGCTTCTGTTCGTAGGCCCGCAGGACGATGCCCATGCCGCCGCGTCCGACGAGACCGGTGATCTTGTAGTGGCCGAGCGTTGCCAGGTACCGCTCGTCTTCCGTCGGGGTAAGCAGTCGCTGGGCGATCAGGCGGGCGATGCTCTCGCGCATCGGTTCGAGGTCGCGAGCGAGTTGAAGATGCTCGCGGAGTTCGTCGGCGAATTCGGGGTGGTCCGACCGGAGCTGATTTTCGTCGATCATCTTTCCGCGGAGCTGTCGGTCGAGCAGATCGTTGAGGATCCGTCCGACGCGTACGTCGGTGGGGTCCGGGGCGGTGTCGTTGTTGGGATCGGATCGGTCCATCTTGGTGCCGGGTCGACACTCGGTTTCGGTTCGAACAGACGATTGGGAGTATACCACTCGCCGGGGGGGAGTTCATTCCCCCCCCCCCCAAACGGCGCACCGGTTGTCATTTGGCTTCCGGGCGGAACGGGGAGGTGGTGCTGCGGTGCATTGGATCAAGATCGGGGGGCTCGGTCGTGCGTGACGCCGGAGACGGACCGACGTACTCATTCTCGAACCGTTACCCGCCAGGCGGACTCGTGAACGCGCTCCGTTTGGATGTCGACGTCGGGCAGGAATTGTCTGATGACGTTGATGTTGGTCAGGGCGTGCATGGATAGGTCCGTGGTCTTGTACGAGCCGCGTTCCGCGATGGCGAAGGGCAACAATAGTTGGTCGGCCAGATGCTCTGAGACGGGGACGCCCGCGGCCATGTACGCCTCGACCTGTTTGACTGCCTGGCCCGCCACCGTCTCGGCCTTGACACGGCGCTGACCGAAACTGGCGAAGACCTCGGTGAGCCGGGTGCTCTCGACTTCGATCAAGACGACATTGCCGGGACCCGGCGATGTGTCGATCTCCTCGATGGTAAGACAGTCAGCCGGTAGTTCCAGCTTGCTATCGATCACTTTCAGTTCGCGGTCGGCGATGTGGCGTGGGAGCTTGGAGAGGAGGACCCTCGCGTGTACCCGCGTGACGTCTCCGCGCTCGAGCAGATCAAACCCGCGTAGCGTCTTCGTCGGGTGAATCCGGACGGATATCTTTCCGCCACCGGCCGGGTAGAAGCCGTGACGCTCGAGCCTCGCCTCAAGTCTCGGTCCCATTTGTCTGAGCAGCGGGAGGAAGGTGTGTTCCAAGAACTCGAAAGGGGGTGCGAAGGGGTTATGGGTGCCGCCCTGTAGGGTGAGCGTGGACGGAGCGTCGGCGATCATCAGAGCCGGAAGAACCGTTTGCAGCACCAGCGTCGTGCTGCCGGCGGTGCCGACGGCGAATTGGTATTCACCGGGCGTCGTAGATCGCGGGGTGAAGGTGAGGACCTGCGATCCGAGCGAAGCCCCGGTGACCTCGGCGCGGCCTACGGCGGTTGCGGCCTCTACGGCGGTCAGGTGCTGACGGAGTAAACCCGGTTTCTTTCGACCGGCGCGGACGTTGACGATCCGAACGGGGCGGTTGCCGACGAGCGAGAGGGCGAGCGAGGTCCGCAGTATCTGCCCACCGCCTTCGCCTTGTGATCCATCGATGGTCAGCATGGGCCGCTCGAATCGAAAAGCCGAGGATCGATTGAGCCCGGCGTCGGAATCGCAGCGCGCACGGATGCCGTCCGATCCGTCGAACGGGCGGCGACTACACCTCGAGGCGATTTTACGGGCAAACCGGTTCCGCGAAAGGTCGAGAGAAGCCCATAGACGCATCAACAAAGTGTGCTATGTCCACGAAGTCGATCCCGCCGTCCGGCAAGGCGGGGGCGATATCCACGCGTTCGAGCGGTGGGGCCGTCGGCTCGTGCTTGAAGGCGTCGACAGCCGAACCGATGTCGTTGAAGTTGACCCGGCCGTTCGGCGCGGTCTAAGCTCCACCGGTAAACTCACCGACCGCGTCGCCCCAAACGGCGGTGACGGCCGAGACGACCGGCGAGTGAACCGTAGACGAGAACTCGGTCTGCACCGCGTAGGTGTGTTCGGGGACAATCTCGACACCGTGCACCTGAACCACACCCCAATCCGCGGTTGACTGATAGGTCGGGGTCTCGGCCAGTGTGCCATTGCTGTCGGCGTACCTCAGCACACAGGAGAAGTCGGGGGAGGTCACGAGCAACGCCACGGGCTGCGGCGCGGGCGTCGGCGTAACGGTGAGGTAGCGGCAGCCGCCGAGATCGACCGTCGGTGCGACGGTGCACTCGTCAGGGACGGCATTTGCGTTACAGTCGACGGGGGCGCCTACGTCAAACAGGTAGACGGCGCCGGCATCGACTCCGTCGTTCTGCGGCGACCCGACAACGGCGATTCCGTTTTCGATGTCCACCGCCCAGCCGACGTAGGCGGGATACTCCTCGGCGTCCGAAGCCAGCAGTCTTGTCTTCGGTGTCCAGGTGCCGCCGATGTTCTTATAGAGATAAGCTGCACCGGGCCCGGCAATAAAGGGCGGGAACGGCTCCTCATAGAAAGCCCCAATCAGCATCCACTCACCGTCGATGGCTACGGAGGCTGCGAATCCGCCTTCCGGCGGACTCGGGTCCGGCACCGTAAACAGACTGGTCTCGGACCATGCCAGGGATTCCTCGTTGTAGGCGGCGATAAGTTGTCGGCTTCGTGCCCCGGTCGCGGCCACGTCACCCTCGATCGCTATGCCCGCGTTCTTGTTCCAAAGGTTCATCCCCTGGAATCCCGTTCGAGTCAGCTCGGTCCAAACGCTGCCGACGGTACCGGCGCTGTGCTCGCTGACGACGGACGACAACGTGTCGCTGCTCAATCCGAACATGGGTACAGGACAAGGCAGCGCCTTCGGACGCTACGATGCGCTGAGGTCGGAACCGTTCGACCACGGGTTCTTTCTGGAAATGTCGGGTGTCGCGGCGTAGGCACGACGGGAGCCGCCGTTAGCTACGGAGGTGACTTGTCCTTCAATCCTGGTCCGAATCCGCGCGGATCGTGCGGTCGATCCAGTCCGCGAAGCTGCTGACGCGTGTGTAGACCTCGATCACGCCGTACCGTCCTGGGCGGCCGTTCATTGCGGCCGAGCTGACGCCGACAAGATAGAGCCGGTTGCCTTTCTCGATCAACGCCGGGCCGCCGCTGTCACCGGGGCCGCTGACACCTTCGAGATCGGTGCCGCCTGGCGGGCCGTCAAACTTCATCATGATCCGCAGCGGGCCTGCGTCGTCGATCACGTTCGTTGCAGCCCGGCGCTTTCCATCGCTTCTTCGCGGTCGCTGCTTGCCGTCGCCCACGTCGCCGTAGCCGACCAATACGACCGTCTTGCCGAGTTCGTCCTTCTCACGATAGATCGCCGCCGGCTCGATCCGCTCAGCCGGTTCGGTCAGCTTCAGCAGGGCCAGGTCCACTTCCGGGGGCATGCCCGGGTTCACCGATTTTCCCTTCGGATGGATCACGACTTGTTCGACCTTGTATGATTTGTCCCCGAATCGTACCTGGAGCGACTCGGCGCTTGCCTGTTGGGCCACGTGCGCAGCCGTCGCCACCCAGTTCGGGGCGATCAAGGTGCAACCTCCATCAGGCAGAATCTGCCCCGCGGCGTCAAACCGCTCCGCCAGCTCGATGGCCTTTCTATCCTCCCGGTCGTGACGGATGACAATCGCCCAGGCGGACGGTACTGCGATGCATCCGGTTATCAGAGCGACGAAGGTGACGGGTCGTAGATTCCGCGAACTACGCACGTTCATTAGGTTTCTCCGGTGACAACACGGCTCCACGCCATATAGACGATCGGGGACCGGCGGTCCCGTCAGAAATGCGCGCACGGAGAATCCCGCGAGCGTCCTCGAGGGGATGAGCTTGCGAGTCCACCGGACGCCGCTCTTGCGGCCGGCGACCGTGGGAGCCTTGGACCGGTAGATGCGATCGAGGGTCCCCGTGAGTAGTCCCGACAGCACCGGCGCCTCGAGCGTCTGTGGCATCACATGCGGCGTCCGGCCGACCCGAATGCGTTCATTATGAGTGCCAGACCAGTGGCGGCCTTTCGGGGCTTGGTCGCCTCAGGCACGGGTTTCCCTGGGCTGTGCCCCGGGCTGGAATCGTGCCGCCCCTTTGGGGCTCAATTGAGTTTGCGGTCGAGGCGGTTGAAAAAGGGTACAGGGACCTCGCCGGCGGGCACGTACGACTCCGCGGACGGGTTGTTGCTCGGAGCCAGTCCCGTTTTTCAAGGGACTGTTCGCGCTTGGATTGTATGAAGGTATACAAGGGCGCTTGAATGCGGCGCGAATATCGGTATACCGGTCGGGCGAGCGGGCGCGGTCAGGGTATCCGCGTGTTGATCGCGTTTGACGACGCCGTTGCCGGCCTCGGGCGCGGCGGCGCGTCCTTTACTTTTGGCGGAGGTACGAAAGTGTTCCACCGAGACAGAACCCCAGGACTCGAGCGCTTTGGGTTTGTGTGCGTTTTCGCGGTTGCGATGTCGGCGGCATCGCTACTGGCGAGCGGGGACGATGATCTGGCAGGGCACTGGGCCGGGACGATCTCGCTTCCGGGGACCGAGCTGGAAATAGACGTCGACTTCAAGACAGGGGAATCCGGGTGGGAGGGGAACATCTCGATCCCCATGCAAGGTGCGAAGGATCTGCCGCTGGGCGACGTCACGGTCGAGGGCGGGAGGGTCTCGTTCGCGATTGCCGGTGTTCCGGGCGAGCCGAAGTTTGCGGGTGAGCTTTCGGATGATGGGGTGAGCATAACGGGCGAGTTTACGCAGGCAGGCGTGTCCGCGACGTTCAAGCTCGAGAAGATGGTGGATCGGATCGGCCCAGCCAAGGAATCGCTGGAAGGGTTCGATACCTTTGTCGAGCAGGCTATCACGGATTGGAACACACCGGGGCTCGCGATCGGGATCGTGCTCGACGATGGGCTGATCTACGCGAAGGGTTTCGGTCTGCGCGATCGGGAGCACAACCTGCCGGTCACGCCGAAAACGCTGTTCGCGATCGGTTCGTCGACCAAGGCGTTCACGACATTCTTACTGGGGTTACTGGTTGACGAGGGCAAGCTGGACTGGGACAAGCCTGTGGCCGACTACATCCCCGGGTTCAAGCTTCATGACGATTACGCGAGCACACACGTGACGGCTCGCGACCTCGTGACGCATCGCTCCGGTCTGCCGCGGCACGACCTGGCGTGGTATAACAGTGCGTTCGAGCGGGCGACGCTCGTTGAGCGGTTGCCGTTCTACCTTCCGAACAAGAGCTTCCGTGAGACGTTCCAGTACAACAACATGATGTTCCTGACCGCGGGTTATTTGGGGGGGAAGCTCGCGGGAAGCACTTGGGAAAAGGCGGTCCGCGAGCGGATCTTCCAACCGCTGGGTATGTCACAGACGAATCTGTCGGTCAACGACTCACAGAAAGCACCGGACTATGCGCTTCCCTATGAGGAAAAGGGCGACGAGATTCGACGGATGGCGTTTCGGAACATTGACAACGTCGGTCCGGCCGGCTCGATCAACTCGAACATCGAGGATATGAGCCGATGGCTGATGGTCCATCTGAACAAGGGCAAGCTGGACGGCAAGCAGATTATCAACGAGGCCACGCTGACCGACATGCACACGCCGCACATGGTGATCTCGGCGATTCCGGAAGAGCCCGAGTTCTCTCCGTCGTGTTACGGACTCGGGTGGTTCATCGATACGTACCGGGGTCACTATCGGGTGCATCATGGGGGGAACATAGACGGGTTCACAGCGCTGGTCACGCTCTTCCCGCGCGACGGGCTCGGGGTCGTTGCGTTTGCCAATAAGAACGGGGCTTCGCTTCCGAACCTGGTTACGCTGCACGCGGCTGACCGGATACTCGGTCTGGATTTCAAGGACTGGAACGGGGAGGCGCTCGAGGATTGGAAGGTGTCGAAGGAGGCTACGAAGGAAGCCGAGGAAAAGAAGGACACGCTCCGCAAGAGCGACACCGAGCCCGCGCACGCCCTGTCGGAGTATGCGGGCGAGTATGAACATCCCGGGTACGGCGTGTTGACGATCGAGCTTAAAGATGAGCAGCTCGTGATGACATTCAACAAGATTGTGACACCGCTTCAGCACTGGCACTTTGAGGTTTTCAACGGGCTGGAGAATCCGGACGATCACACGTTCGAGGACATGCGCATCCGGTTTTTGACCAACATGAAGGGCGATGTCGACGCCGTGGCGGCCCCGTTCGAGATGATGGTCGATGAGATTATCTTCAAGCGCAGGCCGGACAGTCGGATGTTCGATCCCGAATATCTCGCCCGGTTCCTCGGTGTCTACGAGATCGCGGACCAGAAGGTCACGATGAGCCTGAAGGGCGACACACTGGTCGCCAGTGTGGCCGGCCAGGGCCAGATGGAGTTGGTTCCCGATCGGGATGACGAGTTCAACTTGAAGGGCGTATCCGGCGTGAGCGTGAAGTTCGTGGTCGGCGATGACGGGAGCGTGACAGCCTTTTTCAAACAACCGAACGGTGTGTTCGAGGCGAAGCGACAGGAAGAGTAGGCGGCGGAGGACGGCTGCTGCCCCGGTGTTTGGGGCGCAGCGCGCGATGCGGGGCATTGCATGAAGTGCGTCCCGCGCGCCCGAGGGGTCGGGATCTGACCGCTTCGCCGCAGGTGAAGATCGTGATCGGTGTTCGTTTCCGCGGCGAAGTGTCAGGTGGACCCGTCAGCGTCGCGTATTGATGCGGCCCTTTCGACCGGCGCGTTCTCCGTTTCGGCCTTTGACCGTGATGCAGTCGCTGGCCTCGAATCGCGTGCCGTCGAGCAACTCACCCACGAGAAGCAGTTCGACCACGTCGCCGTGGGAAAAGCCGTCCAGTTGAAGTATCTCGGCGAGATCAGGGGTCGAAAACTTCATGGATAGATCGTCGAATCCGTCATCCTCAAGTTCGTGGCACTCGCACCACTCGCCGGCGAAGGGTGTGGCTACATCGTCAACCACGGTGTGGGGTCCCGGCGGGCCTTCGAGCGGCGCCACGCCACCGCCGACGCCGTCGGCTCGGCGCAACGCCAGGGTGGAAACGTCCACGTCCAAGACGTCGAACATGTCACTTCCAACCAGGGCGAGGGGTACTACACCTTGGCTGGAGCTGTTGACGCTGTTCGGGCAGCTTCCCGGCTTGACGTCCAGGTCCGCCAGGATGATGCAAAGATCGTCGTCCTCGTCGCACTGTTCGTCGGGCAGGGCGCAAGGATCTTCGTTGTCTACGCAGTCGCCCGCGAAGCAGGTTTCCTCGCCGTTGCAGAAGAAATCATCCGGGCAGGGCGTGTCATCGGGTTCGTTGTTTTCCTGGCACGTGCCAAGGCCGTCACAGGTATCGGGGTTGTCGCAGTCGGCGTCGGTGGGGTCGCCGCAGGCGGTACCGGCTGGGGCGACGTTCTCCTGACATGCGCCGAAGCCGTCGCACGTATCGGCGCGGTCGCATTCGGTGTCGGTGGGGTCACCGCAAGGGGTGCCCTCGGGGTGGAAGCCGTCGGGCGGACAGTTGCCCGCGCCGTCGCAGAAGTCCAGGGCGTCGCACTCACTCGCAGCCAACCGGCAAATGGCGAACGTGTCTTCGTGTCTGGGTAAACATTCACCTGCGCCGTCGCAGGTGTCCGGGTCGTCGCAGACGGAGTCGCTCGGATCGCCACACGGGGCGCCCTCGAACTCGAACGTGCAGTCGGAAGCGCAGCAGTCGCCGTCCTCGGTATTCCCGTCGTCGCAGTCCTCGGTACCTTCGACCGCACCATCGCCGCAAACCTGCTGCTGTTCACCCTCAACGTGGATGGTGAACGGGCCGCTTTCTGTGCTATAGCCGTCGACGACAATGTAGTACGTGTTCCCGGCCGTCATCGAAAGGGCCGTGAGTTCAGACGCCCAAGGGTCGGGGAGCGACGCTGTCGCACAACTGTCATCGTCACATCCGATGACCACGCCCGGGCACGTGTTCTCGTAGACATACAGACGCGTGTCGTACGCCGAGTTTTCACACAGCGTGATGTCGACGGTGATAAGCACGTTTGGCGTGAATTTGTACACGACGTCGGGTGCGCCGATCGCGCTGAGTGGGCAATCGTCGACGAGCGTCGTGTCGTAGTCATTGGCTGCCAGAGAGGTATCACCGATATCGCTGAACGGCAATGCGGGGATCACCGTGGCCGTACCACAGGTATCGCCGCCGTTCGCCTGCAAGCCCGTAGCCGTCGACAAGACCAGCATGCCGGTCGCTAAGATTGTGCCTGTTTTTCTGCTTTGCATTGACATTCGCTCCTCTCCTGGAATCTCGGACGTTGTGTATCGCTGGGTACCTGCCCGATCGTTGTGGCCGACATTTGCCATCTGGCGCACGCCGGTACGGCCACGTAACCAGCATATCGTTCCGACCTCGCCGAGTAAAGGGTCTCTGCGGCTTTGCAGTCGCCTGGGGCGCTGTTTTGGCCCGGGCTTTAGCTCATTTCACCGGTCTGCCGCGCGCAGGCAATGAAGGCGGGTTCTTGTTGTCTCCGACGATGACCTGGGCACCGAACAACCCATCGGTGTCGACCTTCGAGCGGCCTTTCCCGGGCATCATACTCCAATGCGCGGTCGGATCCAAAGAGGAAGGGTGTGCCGTGGACCGATAACCCGGTTGAGACTCGCCCAAGTTCGTGGTGCCTGTCGTAACGGGGCGGGCGTTGGTCTGAAAAGGTACGGGCTACGCAAGGATGGCGTGATCGCCGGAGCGGAGTGACGGGATCTCGGCGATCTTCTCTTTAACATCCTGCGGATCGAGGGCGAGCATGGGGGAGATGTAGACGGTGACATCGGGTTGACCGTCGGGTTTGCGGGGGACTTCGATTCCGGCTGATTCGAGCCAGCGGCAGGCGCGGGCGTTTTGGTCGCGCTTGGAGGAATCGAGCGAATCGACGCCGGTGGGGTTTTTGACGGGCGAGAACTCTTCGGCGCGGTCAACCTCGAGAAGCAGAGGCTGCTTGGCGAGGGGGAGCACGTCGAAGATGAAGGTTTCGAGCTTGACGGCGTTGGGTTGATCGGGGCGGCGGAGCGTGCCGGACTCGTCCACGAACGCCACGATCTTGTCAGCCCGTCTAAACGGCAGGCGGAACGCTTTGCCCACGACACGTTCGACAAAGTCCACGTTGAGCAGATGAATGGCGAGGTTTCCTGCGTCGAACCTGCGGTTTCCGTCCGGGTTTCGCGCGTGGGCGAGTTCGTCGGGGAAGTCGGAGTACTCGACGACGATGACCTTCCCGTCGTGAACGCAGATGTTCCCGACGCGTTCGAGATCATCGGCCTTGGTCGCGACCTTGGTGGACATCTCGGACCCGGTTTTGGTGTGGAGGCCGATGAACAGCGGGTCGATCGGTTTGACCAGGGGGTTGTCCACCTGGAAATAGGAGACGATCTCGATGCCGCGCGATCTCATGTCGGCGAGCGCGCCGCTGTCGCAAAGCGCCTTCAGTGACCCGCCGTGACCGTCGGGTGCCAGAGAGAGGGCATGTTTCGACTCCATGAGAATTCGCCCGTCGAAATCAAACGCCGGCAGCATTCCCTGCGAGAAGAATACGACGTCGTCTTCGGGCAGGCCGAAGTGGTTATGGCTCTTGAAGAACTCGATTGTCTCCCCGTGGTTGCTGCGGCTGGTCAAGATGTACCAGCGGACGGAGGCGTTGTAGCGGCGGCGATTGGCCAACACCGCCTCGGCGAAGAGCTGAAAAAGGGTCCGTTCGCCGACGGGTGTCACGACGACGGCACCCTTCGGGCAATCGTAACCGAGGCGGGTTCCCTGCCCGCCCGCTACGGTAAACGCGGCCACCTTTCCCGCGCCGATCAGCTCGCGGCCGAGCCTCTCGGCGTCAGCATAAACAGGTTTTTCCTTGACGCCGGGAACACGCGGATAGATACAGGGCGGGCTCAGCTCGGTGGGGACGGTTTGCTCGGGACGCGTCAGTATGTGCGACTGGACCAGTGGGTCGACGACGTCCCAGGGTATGGACTCGACGTCGGTGAGGAGGTGGTCCCTCTGATGATCCGACAGCTCGTCCCAGAACCTGAGGACGTGCTGCTGATTGCGGGTTTCGAGGTCCCTGCGACACCGTTTCAAGCGTGTGTGCGTGCCAGGAGAGCGTTTCATCCCTATCTTCTCATCAACACCCGGCAACCATTCAGGCTGGCGACGCCCGCCGCGACCGGCCCGCTCATCCTGCAAAACTCGAGCCAGACGATAGGGGGGAGCCCGCCTGAACACAAGCCCGCGCCGCGACGGTATCGGACGTGAGGGGGTCGCATAACCTCTTGTCTAAAACGGGGTTGTGAAATGTCGGTGGGCGTGAAGCCGGACGTCCGATGGGGTGTATAAGGAAGCGCGGGGTAGGTCCGCGCGGTCCGGGGGCGGCGGCTGGATTGAGACGGTCCGAGCCCGCGACAGCCCGGATGGACCGCCGTGCGGAGGGAACTACTCGGTCGTCGTGACCGGGCTGCTCCGGGCGCGTCGCGTGGGTGTGGGCAAGCAAGTTGGGACACTTTTGGTGTGGCTGGAAGCAAGTAAGGGAGAACCGGTGAGTCTCGGACAGGTCTTACTCGAACGAGGGATCGTCACGGCTACGCAGCTCGAACAGGCGACCGAGGTGCGGAAAGCATCCGAGCGGATCGAACACTGTCTGGCGCGGCTGGGGTACATCAAGGAGGACGACTACCTTGAAGTCTACAGCGAACAACTCTCGATCCCGCTGATCGATCTGAGCGAGGTCGAGATCGACCCCGAACTCATGCAGGACACGCCGTCGAAGGTGGTCCACCGCGACCGCGTCATCCCCATCGACAAGCACAACGGGGTCATCCGGGTGGCGACCAGCAACCCGTTCAACCTGTACGCGTTCGACGAGCTGCGGATGTTGATGGGGGCGAAGATCGAGACCGTTCTGGCAACGTCGGAGGAGATATCGCGGGTCATCAAGGAGCACTTCGGGGTGGGCGGGCACACGGTGGAGGCCATGATCGGCCAGTCCGGCGTCGAGGTCGTCACCGAGGTCGATCCGGACAACGCCGACCTGATCGAACAGGCCCAGGAAGCGACGGTCGTCAAGCTGGTCAACGAGATTCTGCTGGAAGCCATCCGCGACCGGGCGAGCGATATCCACATCGAACCGTACGAGGATGATCTGAAGATTCGCTACCGCGTCGACGGTGTGCTGCACACGACGAACGTCCCGCCGGAGATTCGTCGGTTCCAGGCTGCGATCGTCAGCCGAATCAAGATTCTCTCGAACCTGAACATCGCGGAGAAGCGACTGCCGCAGGACGGCGGGTTCAAGATCAAGGCCCAGAACCGCGACATCGACCTGCGTGTGAGCATCATTCCGACCGCGTTCGGCGGGGCGGTGGTGATGCGTATTCTGGATAAGCAATCGGCGCTGCTCTCGCTCGACAAGCTGGGGCTGGTCGACGAAGCCGGAGACGGGATCGGCCATTTGATCCACCAGCCGTACGGGATCATCCTGGTCACCGGTCCGACCGGTTCGGGCAAGACGACGACGCTGTACGCGGCGCTGAACACGATCAAGAGCGATACGATCAAGATTCTGACGATCGAGGACCCGATCGAGTATTACCTCGACGGCATCCAACAGGTGCAGATCAAACCGCGGATCGGGCTGACGTTTGCGTCGGGGCTGCGGTCGTTTCTGCGGCACGACCCGGACGTGATTCTGGTGGGTGAGATTCGTGACCTGGAGACGGCGGAGGTGGCGATCAACGCATCGCTCACCGGCCACCTGGTGTTCAGCACGCTGCACACGAACGACGCGGTGACGGCGACGACGCGGTTGCTCGATATGGGGGTCGAGCCGTTTCTGGTATCGTCGGCGGTGAGCGGCGTACTCGCCCAGCGTCTGGTGCGGCGCATCTGCACGAACTGCCGGGAAGAGTATACGCCCGACGCGGTCGATGTGCCCTCCGACTTCGACCTGAAGCGCGGTCAAAGAATCTATCGGGGGGCCGGTTGTCGCGAGTGTCGACACACCGGGTATCGCGGTCGGTTGGGCATCTTCGAGCTGCTGATGATTGACGATTCGCTTCGCGAGATGATCCTGCAGCGCCGGTCAGCCACCGACATCCAGGACGCCGCCCGTAAGCAGGGGTTGAAGCTCATGCGCGAGGACGGGTGGGCCAAGGTGCGTAAGGGCATCACCACGGCCGAGGAAGTCGTCCGCGTCACCAAGGTCGACGCGATGGCCATGTCGAAGTAGCGGGGGCCGGTCGATTCTCATTCCGAGCCGGGAGCGCGAGCGAGCAGTGAGGCCCACTGCACGCGTTGACGGTTCCCTTCGCCCTGTCAATCGAACGTGTTTGTTTACGTAGATACACGGTTCGTGTTCGGTCCGCCGTGCCGTGACGGCGGCACGCGAAGCCCCACGGGTGCGTCACACACGTTGGCCATGGCGGAAGCGATGGTGTGGCGCCGGCCTTGCGTTTCCCGAAGCCCTGACAGGGGCGAAAGAGGATAGGGCTGTGGTGCTTATGCTTGCGGCCGTCGTATCGGCCCTCCGGGACTGAGGCGAAGGCGACTCGTCAGCCCACTTCGCGTCTCTGGAAGGCGAGGACGGCGATGCTGACAATGGCTGTCACCAGGAGAAGGGCGTACGCGGTGACGAAGCCGATGTATTGGCCGGTGACGGTTGTAGCTTCGGTGCCGGCGTTGAGACCGTCGATGACCCAGAACGGTCCGATGTTCGGGACGGTTCGGTAGGCGATCTTGGCCAGGGTCGACGCGGCTTCGTGTCGGCCGAACGCGTAGTCCGAAATCAGCCCCAAAGACAAGAAGGCGGAACAAATGACGAGCGTGGCGAGTTGCCCGAACCGCGTGGAGGCAGCCAGCGCGATCGCGGCCATAACCATGACCGCCAGAAAGACCAAAAACGCGGCGATCAGAACCTGTCCGCCGACGAAGTCACTCGCGAAGGGGATGACCTCCCAGTCCTCGTCCAGCTTGCCGACCAGCAGGACGGCCACGGTCAACAACGGCGTGAGCAGCGTTAACGTGGTCGTGGGGAAATCCTTGCCGTAAAAATAGTTGCAGAACGCCCCGATCGACAAAGCCGCCGTCAGTGCGCCCGGCCCGAAGATCAGGACGGGCCAGTCCCAGGGGTCGGTCGTCCGTTCCATTACGCCGTGGCGGACGGTGAGGATGAAGACCAGCGTGGCGAGGTAGTACGCCACCACCAAGGCAGCCATAAGCCCCACGTATTTGCCGACGACGAACAGGGGCCGGCTGACCGGCTTGGAGACCACGGTCAGCACGGTCTTGTTCTCGATTTCCCGGCTCAGGACCCCGGCGGCACTGAACGTGGACAAGAACAAACCGCTCAGCAGGAGCGTAGAGAGACCCAGATCGAGTAGGAGTTTGTCGTCGTCTTCGAGCGTGAACGCGGCCAGCGACACGTTCAGAATCAGCAGGATCGCGGTGGCCAGCAGAATCACGCCGAAGATCGGCTGGCGGATCGTCTCGACGAACGTATTCAGAGCAATGGTATAGAACCGCTGGAACACTGGGCAATCTCTAGGGGGACAAGCCAACCACGCCGGACGACGCTCGGTGTCGCGCGAGCCGTGACGATTCGGTCGTACGCGTTGGCACTTTACAAGAGTTATTGTAGACTTCCGGCTCGATCCGGCAAGCCGGAGCCCGTTTTCGGTCCCGATCGGAATCGGGACCAACCCCGATCGTTCCAATCGGGATTACGTCCGCCTGCCGAGTGAAGTTCGGCAACAAAAGCAGAGCAGGGATCACGCATGGCTGAAACGAAGACGGCAGGAGATCGACGTGCCCAGCATGTGGCGTTGTTCGGGCTGCTGTTGCAGTCGGCTGCGTTCGCCGCGCTCGTGATCATCGCGGCATGGTCCGATTCATACCTCGTCGCCGCGCTGGCGCGGTTCACGCTGTTCGGTGTTCCGATCTGGTTGGTGCTCTACCTGATCCTGAATCAGATTCGCCGGGTCGAAATCGAAACGCTGGAGACCGAGGAGCTGCGGCGTGCCCGCCAAGCGGGAACGAGCCAGGCGCTGTTCGGGGTCGACGACGAGTCGCTTCTGATCGAGCAAAACCGAGCGAAGTGGATGGCGCGATGGCTGCTGCCGGCGTGCACGGTGCTCGTGGCGGCCTACTTGCTGATCGGGCATCTCGCCGCGTGGGGGTGGTCGCTCGATGAAGCGTTCGACGAGATCAAGCTGCCCCCGAGCAAGCAACCGACGTTCATGATGTGGTTCGTGATCGGCATCGGGTTCGCTCTGTTCCTTTATTCACGATACACGCTGGGCGTGGCGCGCATTCCGCGCTGGCAGCCGCTCCGAGCGGGTGCGGTGTGCATGGCGGGCGGCGCGCCGGTGTGCGTGATCGTTGCACTCGCCCTGGCCGCGTCGGGCACAATCGAATGGGCCGAGCCGCTGGTCACCTACGCGATCCGCATCGCGATCCTGATCCTGGGGTTCGAGTTCTCGGTCAATTTCATTCTCGATCTGTATCGTCCGCGGGTTCCAGGTGAATTCCCCCGTCCGAGCTTCGACAGCCGGTTGCTGGGCATGGTGGCTGAACCGGGCGACATCGCCAAGTCCATCGCCGATGCCTTCAACTACCAGTTCGGGTTTCAGGTCAGCTCGACCTGGTTTTATCAGCTTCTGCAGCGTTGGCTGTTCCCGATCGTTGTGGCGGCCTTCGTCGTGGTGCTCTTGCTGACCTCTGTCGTGATCGTCGATGCGCAGGAGCAGGCGGTGGTCGAGCGGTTCGGCAGGCGGTTGGGCGGTCCGAACAGCGTATTGCAGCCCGGGATTCACCTCAAGTGGCCGTTCCCCGTAGACATCGTCCGCCGGGCGCCTGTCAAGCAGGTCGGTGAACTGGTCATCGGTGAGGCGATCGGCGACGAGGAGGACAGCGAGAAGCACGCCCACGACGCGGTGATCTGGACAACGGAGCACAAAGAGTTTGTCCCGGAGCTGATGCTTCTGGTGGCGTCCCCGAAGACGGACGAGGGCTCCATCGACGCCGAGTCGATCGCGCGCAACGACGGCGGGGACGTGGGGGAGAGCGTGGCGGTCAGTTTGCTCATGGTGTCGGTGCCGATCGAGTATCGAATCAAGGACATCGATCAGTACCTGTACCGGTATGAAGATCCCGAGAAGCTCATGGAGAACGTGGCGTATCGGTATCTTTCCGATTACGCAGCCAGCGTGGATCTGGACGAACTGATCGGGCCCGGGCGAGCGAGCTTCAACGCGCACCTCAAAGAGCAGCTCCAGGCGCGGCTCGACGACTTCGGCGTCGGCATCGACATCGTGTTCGTGGGGATTCGAGGAGCCCATCCGCCCGCTCAGTCGGGTGTAGCGGCGGCGTTCCAGTCGGTTGTGTCTGCCGAGACGCGAATGGGCGCGTCGCTTAACGCCGCGCGGGGGGAAGCAAGGAAGGTGCTCACGGCGGTCGCCGGTACGGAGGCGCATGCCCTGGCGCTGGACGAAGCGATCCGGTTGAAGCGCAGCCTGCCGGCCGATTCGCCGGACTTGCCGTCCGCCAGGGAGCGGGTAGACGACCTGCTGATGGGAAACCCGGAAGAGGGGATCGTGCCGATCAGCGGTTGGGCCGCGAAGCTGATTGCCGAGGCCCGTGCGCGGGCGGCCGCAAAGAAGAGTGACGCTGCATCCAAGGTCCAGGTGTTCGAGACACAAGTGGCGGCGTATCTCGCCGCACCCGAACTCTACAAACAGCGAAAAGCACTCGAGATTTACCTCGATCTCGGTCAGGTGCGTAAATATCTCATCGCGGGTGACCGTTCGAACGTGATCATCGAATATGAGACGACGAAGGAAGCGGGCCTCGACGAGGTCTTGTCGCAAGGGGTCGAGCGGGAGCGCAAGAAGCGCGATTCGCGGGGCACGCAGAGCGGCCCCTGACGTTATCCAGGAGCAAATCGGTCATGAAGAACCTCGGACCCATCGCCGCGGCGGTCTTTCTCGCGATCGTCCTGCTCACGTACATGTGTACGTTCCAGGTGCGGTTCACGGAGGTGGCGATCAAGAAGACCTGGGGCAAGCCGACGGAAGGTGCGATCGATCAGGCCGGTCTTTATGTCAAATGGCCCCGACCGATCCAGAGCGTGGTGGTGTTCGACAAGCGGATGCGGATTCTCGAGGACCGCACGGAAGAGACACGGACGGTGGACGGCAAGAACCTGGTGATCACATCGTTCACCTTGTGGAAGATCGTGGACCCGTCGATGTTTCACACGAACTTCCCCGGCGGTGTCGAGGACGCGGAGAAGAAACTGCGAACGACGATCACCACGCACAAGCACGCGGTGACCGGGCAGCACGAGTTTGCGGATTTCGTCTCGACCGATCCGGCGAAGCGGAAGATCCACGCGATCGAGCAGGAAATCAAGGAGGCGGTCGCTGTCGACGCCCGGACGCAGTACGGCGTTGACGTCGTGGAGTTCGGGATCAAGAAGCTCGGGCTGCCCGAATCGGTGACGACGGCGATTTTCGAGAGCATGAAATCGCACGAACAGGCGAAGGCTGCGCGGTACACGGCCGAGGGTGACGCGACGGCTGCCAAGATCGTGGCAGACGCCCGGGCGACGGAAAGCCGGATCATGGCTGAGGTCGAGCAGAAGGTCGCCGCGATCACCGCCGAGGCCGAGCGCGTGGTGAGCGAATACTACAAGGAGTTCGACAAGTATCCCGCGCTGCGGATGTTTCTGGACGCCCTGCGCACGGCGAAACAAGCGCTCGAGGAGCGCAGCACGCTCATTCTGGACAGCTCCGACTCGCCGTTCAACGTGTTCCAGGAAGCGGCCCGTCAACAGGTCCCGGTGCGGGACGGTGTGGTGACGCCGCCGGTCGGCGATCCCGGCGCGTCGGGAGATTGACCCGCCATGCACATGCACGACAGCCATGATGAATTTGCGCACCGCAACCTCGAGCTACCGGAGGAGCCGCTCGATGCCGCCAGCCAGTCGTTGGCTGACGCTTTGCGATCGAGCTTCAGCGTGCTCAAGGTCATCATGGTCGTTCTGGTCGTTCTGTACCTGTTCTCGAACGTTCGCAGCATCGATCTGTATGAAGAAGCGCTTACGCTGCGCCTGGGAAGGCTCCACCGCGTGGTGGACAAACCGGGGTTGGTGTGGGCGTTTCCGTTTCCGATCGACGAGATCGTTCCGCTACCGACCAAGCAGAGCAACGACACCCTGGTCAGAAGTCACACCCTATTTCGCAACCAGCAGGAGAAAGGCAAGCCGATCTCGTTCATCCAT
>JASFUW010000018.1:0-25175 GCA_050050135.1 Phycisphaerae bacterium | reverse complement strand
AGCCGCATACCCCAGGACCGGCGCAACGCGCTGGACTTCACGAAGACGAGTGCATACCGCGTCTACTTGTCGGGAATCGCCCTCGTTCCCCTGCCGTTGCTCTGGATGTCGGTGCGCCAGGCCCAGCTCACCTATGCCATCCTCGGGTCACTTTTCATGCCGCTGCTGGCTCTAACGCTGCTCATCATGAACAACAAAGCCGCCTGGGTCGGCAAAACCTACCGGAACCGTTGGCCCACCAACGTGGTGCTGGTCGCGACGGTGGCGTTCTTCCTGTACGCGGGATGGCACACCGCCATCGACAAGATACGCGCGCTGATCGGGTTTTGGTCGTAGGGCCCGCCGTGCGGACCGAACCTACCGCTTCGCGCTTTTTAGCTGCTCTTTCATCAATCGAGCGAGCATGTCCTTCGATTGTTGGTCGAGCGTGTTAAGCGCCTGCTGGAACTTGTCGACGCGCTGACGCTCCTCGAGGTAGTTGCGAATATCGGGGACGAGCCGAATCGCGTCCTTCAAGACGCCGCGCATATCGCCGATCGAGTCGCGATCGACGACGTTCGCCCGACTTACCAGATCATCCATGAGCCGCTGCAGCTCACGCTTCCAGTCGCCGTAGTTGTTCTCGTGGTGGACGTAGCGCTCGGCGTCGGAGACGAGGAACGTCCGGATGACGTCGCGGTCCTCGCCAGACAGCGCGTCACCCTTTTCGAGCGCCTTGATCGCCCGCTTCGCCTGGTCCGCCCACATCGACTGCTGCACTTCGCGGACATAGGCCTCGACCTCGTTGACGAACTTCTCGAAGTCGCTGAACGCCTCCGCATTCTCCTGGGAGAGCGCGGTGTCGGAGGCCTGCTTGAGGTCCTGGATGGTCTGGGTTAATTCATCGATCGCGGCAACTGGCATGATGCGCTCCTCGGAATCGGGATTATTGTCAACGTACAGCCGTCGGCCCACACGACAGAGTGCCGACGGGCAGAAACACGTTGGGACCATCGACCACCCGACCATGTGTGTTGAGCGGTTGTTACCGTCCGGCCGAGCCAGCGGCAAAGGGCCCATAACCGCTTCAACCGGCCACCGTTCGGACTCCGGCAAACGCGATATCATCGGACTTGTCGTGCGTCGGTCGGTGCCTCGTCCCGCGGCGTGCTTAGCGGTATAGTAGCATCGCACCAACACGAGAGGTCCTGTAATCCAAAGGAGAACAGAGGGGCATGATCTACCTGGACTACAACGCGTCGACGCCGGTCGACCCGGCCGTTCGTGAAGCCATGCTGCCGTTTCTCGGCGAGCATTTCGGCAATCCGTCGAGCGGGCACGCCTTCGGTCAAACCGTCAGGCGGGCTGTCGATGAGGCGCGGGCCAAGGTCGCAGGCATGTTGGAGGCTGAACCGAGTGAGATCGTTTTCACGTCGGGCGGAACGGAATCGAACAACCACGTCATAAAGGGGGTTGCGTTCGCGCTTCGAGATCGCGGCCGACATATCATCACATCTGCCGTCGAGCACCCGGCGGTGATCAATCCGTGTCGATACCTCGAATCGCAAGGTCATCGCGTGACCTACGTCCCCGTGGACTCGACCGGTTCCGTCGATCCCGAGCTGGTGATCGACGAGATTTGCCCGGACACGATCCTGATCTCGATCATGCACGCCAACAACGAAGTCGGAACAATCCAACCGATCGCCGAGATCGCGACGGCCGCGTCGCGACGCGGCGTGCTGATGCACACCGACGCCGCCCAGAGCTGCGGGAAGATTCCGACAAGCGTCAGCGAGTTGGGTGTCGACTTTCTGTCAGTGGCTGGGCACAAGGTCTACGCCCCGCAGGGAATCGGCGCCCTGTACGTTCGCAGAGGCGTCGAGATAGAGCCCCTCCACCACGGCGCCGGGCACGAGAGCGGCCGCCGGGCGGGAACGGAGGCTGTTTCCAACATCATCGGGCTCGGCAAAGCCGCCGAACTCGCCGTCGACTCCGTGGACGACGCGAAAGTGAAATCGTTGCGAGATCGCCTGCACGACGGCATACGCAAGGCCGCCGGCGACGACGTGGTGCTGCTAGGCCACCCGGAAGACCGCCTCCCCAACACCCTGGCCTTGGGCTTCCGCGGCAAGTTCGGTGCCGACATTCTGGCATCATGCCCGGACATCTGCGCCAGCACCGGCGCCGCCTGCCACGCCACCGAACGCAAGCGCTCCGACGTGCTCGCAGCGATGAACGTCCCCGAGGACGTCGCCTTCGGGGCGATCCGCTTCAGCGTAGGCAGATTCACGACGGAGGCAGAGATCGACGCGGCCATCAGGCAGATCACGGCGGCGGTGGGTTGACTCAGCAGGTGTTACCCCTCCGATCATAACGGTCACGCCGGCGAGCGTGGTACGCACGCCCGCCGGCGCTTTGTTCGACGTTGGACTGAGCCGGTGCTATTTGCTCGTCCTTGTGCCTCTCATGAGTTTCGCTGCGCCGCCGTCGACGATCTTGGTCGCGATGAAGTCGAACTCTTCGTCGAGTTCCGCTTCGGGGATTTCGAAGAAGGAGACGTCGGTGCTGAACGCGAAGGTTCCGGTCATGGTGTCGGGGTCATCGGGGTCGAAGTTTCCGGTGGCGTCGGCGGTGGCTTCGCCTGCGACGATGGGGCCGAACCAGGCGGTCATGCGGCCGGCGAAGGTGAAGCCGGTGCCGTCGGAGGTCTCTGCGCCGTACGTGGAAGCCGCGTAGCTGACACCCTCGAGGCCCGTCGCGTGCTTTTCACCGTCGAAGAGAATCTCGGAGCCGAATATCTCGGGTGCGATGGTGTTGTCCTTGAAGCCTTCGAGATTGCCCTGGGGGCCGAAGGTGATCTTGAGGAAGACCGCGCCCCGCGCACCGTTGACGGACTGGTAGAATTGCCACGTGGTGTCTGCGAGTGACGCGACACCGGCACCCTCCGTCACCTCGACTTCGGTTCCGTCGGGGAGCTCGATGATGACCGTCGAGGGCAGGCTGTTCTGGTTGCAGGCAGCCGTGGTCAGAACGAGAACGACAGGCAAGACGAAAAGCGTGATCCATCCAAGATTGCGGACTGACATTATAGAACGCTCCTGGTATCAAACCCTAAGACCCAAATTCACCCGAAAACGCACTCTAGGGATCGGAAAGTGGGAGCGTCGACTGCGATCTAAGTTGAAGATGTAGGGCGCGCCCGGTGTTGCGAAAGTTGAGCCCGAACGAGGTGAGGCTGTTACCGGGCTTGTGCCACATGGATGACGCTTCGATAACCGGCGTGTCGGCGTCTTATCGGGCAATCCGAGCATAGTCGACCTCGCGCGGGTTATCGATGGTTGGCAAATCCAAGGGGACGGTCTCGACGTATTTGGTGGTCGCGCCGGTGTTGAAGAGGACGACGCGATCGGCGGGTTTGATGCGTCCTTCGGATGCGAGTCGCTCGGCTGCGAGGATGCAGGCGGCGGACTCGGGGCAGAAGGGGATGCCGTCGGCGGCGATGGCTCGGAGCATGGTGGGCGCGATGCGCGACTCGGGGACCGCGACGGCGCATCCGCCGCTGTCGCGAACGGCGTCGAGGATCATGAAGTCGCCGACGGCTGCGGGTACGCGCAGGCCGCTGGCACAGGTTCGTGCGTCGTACCACGGGTCGGCGAAGCGCTCGCCGGCGTCGAAGGCACGAACGATCGGGGCGCAGCCGTCGCTTTGAACGCAGATCATGCGCGGCATGGTGTCTGTCCGAAGCCAGCCGAGGGCGCGAAGCTCGTTGAAGGCTTTCCACATTCCGATGAGGCCGGTGCCGCCGCCGGTCGGATAGAGGATGACGTCGGGGAGGTGCCAGTCGAGCTGTTCGGCGAGTTCGAGGCCCATGGTCTTTTTGCCCTCGATGCGGTAGGGCTCCTTGAGCGTGGAACAGTCGAACCAGCCGACTTCGTCGATGCCGTTTTTGACGATGGGCCCGCAGTCGGTGATGAGGCCGTTGACGAGGTAGACCTTGGCGCCGGCGGCGACGCATTCCATCTGGTTGACGATCGGCGTGTCGCGGGGCATGAAGACGGTCGCTCTGATTCCTGCACGGGCGGCATAGGACGCCAAGGCTCCGCCGGCGTTTCCGGCTGTGGGGATCGCGAGGTGGCGGATGCCGAAGTGGTTGGCCATGGTGACGGCCATGCAGAGCCCGCGACTCTTGAAGGAGCCGGTCGGAAGGCGCGATTCATCCTTGATCCAGAAATGGTCGAGACCCAGGCGAGCGGCGAGTTTGGGTGCGCGGAGAAGCGGGGTCATCATCTCGCCGAGTGACACGGGCTCGGCACCCTCGGGCGGCGGGAGCAGCTCGCGGTATCGCCAGAGTGCAGGGAGGCGGGCGGCGATCATGTCCGGATTGACGACTTCGCGGACGGCGTCGAGGTCGTACCGCACCCAGAGGGGGCGATCGTTGTGCAGGGTCTGAATGCGGTCGTGGGGGAGGCGGGCCCCGTCGATGGCGGCTTCAAGGTGTGTGACGTATGCGGGCATAGGGCGTTTCGTCCGTATCGGTTTTCCGGTCGTTTCGGGGTGCGGTGAGCGCACATTCGGCCGTCGCCCGCTTGTATGCCGGGTATGGCGGTGCGTCAAACATGCGGGGTGGGGGTTGTCGATGCGGGATTGCCCATCGGGGATTGCCGCTTGGGGATTGGGGGTGCGAAAGGATGAAGCCGGAATGCGGAGAAGACCCGGGCGACAACCGTGCACCGCAGGGCGAGGACGGCGGGCGAAAATGTCGGGTCTGCGCCGGGGACGAAGCCACGGGGGACCGCGTTTTTGATAGCGCCAGGGCGGTTTTTGGCTTCGTTTTGCGAAAAAAACATTGTGTTTCTTTTTCCTCCGCTCCTTTGACGAGCGTGCCCTGTGCCCGCTCGCCCCGGGGTGATAACGTGAGGGGTGATCGGCGGGGAACGCTTGGTGCGTAACGCGCGCGGGGAGTGAAAGGGAACAGGGATCGGGGAACGGGGGGATTGGAGATTGGGGATTGGGGGAGGGGAAGGGGAGGGGTGAAGGAGGAATGACGTATGAGGAATGGGCATTGCCCATCAACGCGTGGGTTGGCGTTCTTGGACGTTGACACACGGTTAGACATGAGTGGGTCCGAGTTGCCCGACGGTCCGTCCCCCACCGCTCGCTTCGCGAGCAATGGGGCACCCGCTGCATCCGCGGCGCGCCGGGCGCTACAGCTCTGGTCGAAGGAGGCGCAACGTGGGCGTCGCCGGGAGCGCGATCGCGTGCGGATCGAGTGGTTGCACGGTTGGGCGTTGATCGAACTCGCCTCTGACGACCCTCAAGCGAAGACCGAGCGCTTGGCCGAAGCCGACACTCACCTGACCGAGGCGTTGACGCGCCGTCGGCGGATCAACCTGGTCGAGCTCGAGCCGGATATTCTGCTGACCTGGGGGCGCTGGCACCGTGTCAAGGGCAATCCGAAGGAAGCGAAGAGGCACGCCGGCGAGGCGCTCATGATCGCCGACCGATGCGAGTACCGGCTTTGTCAGGCGGACATCCACAACTTCCTGGCCAGGCTGGCGATGAATGCGGGCGACACGAAAGCGGCACGCCACCACGCCGAGATCGGCAAGGAACGGGGCTGGTGCGACGGGCCTCCGCATTCCTACAAACCCGCGCTCGACGAAGCCGAGGCCATTTTGAAAGAGCTTGAGTCGCCACAGGCGAGGTGCGCTTCTTGGGAACCACGCGACAACCCGCGTACCGAGGCCTGAAAGGCCGGAATATCATAGCCCAGGGCACAGCCTTTCACACTGGCGAGGGCGATGATCGGTGCGCGATTGTCAGCAGCCCGCCTGCCGCATTGTTGCACAGCGAAGTTCCCGACAAATCGGGATTCCGCATTCAGGATTCCGCCATGGCCGGACCCGGTCCCCGGTCGTCAATCTCCAATCCCCGGTCCCGATTCCACGATCTCCAGCCGCCTCCGCGCTTGTCCGCAGGCGGAACGCGGGTATCATTTTCGGGCGTGGGCGTGAAGAGTTGGGCGGTCTCCGCGGTGGCTTCGTCGCCAACGGCGGCCGTTAACCGAGACACACCCTGCCGCTCCCCCTCCTGCAACGGGGTTTGGGTGGCAGCGCCCCGTTTACGAGCGATCGAGTCGGGTCCACAGCATTCTCCATGACCGCTTCGTGGGACGACACTTTGAAACGGGCCGCGGACGGCGACGAGGACGCGATCAAGGCGATCCTCAAGCGTCACGCCCCGGCTGCGCGACGGGCCATCACCGGACGAATCCCTCGGCGATGGCGGTCCGTACTGTCGGTGGACGACGTCATGCAGCAGACCTTCGCCGACGCCATCCGCGACATCTCGCGATTCCAGGGTAATGACGAGATGGCTCTCGACGGCTGGCTGGGAGGCCTCGCCAGGTGCAACCTCCGCGACGCAACCCGGATGCTCGAGGCCGAAAAACGCGGCGGCAAGCAAAAACGCCTTCAGCCGAGCCAAAACAGCGGCACTTATCGGACCTTAGCAACCATGTTGTTCGCCGACGGCGAGACGCCGAGTCGATACGCCGCGACGGACGAATGCAACTCATTGCTGGAGCAGGCGGTCGAAGCGCTGCCCGAGGCCTATCGCGTCGTAGTGAACATGTACGACCTTCAAGGTCACGAAGTGGAAGCCGTCGCCCGCACCCTGGACCGCAGCATCGGAGCCGTCTATATGCTCAGAGCCAGGGCTCACGACCGCCTACGTGACCTTTTGGGGGAAACCGGGAACTTTTTTACCGATTTCGCGTGACCGTTTCCGACAGGTTACGGCCACAGGTATGAAGGGACGAGTTCGACTCGTGTCGCACAGGCGTTCGCCACGCGACATCGCCGCCCGTACCTTCACGGCGAAGGAGGTAACATCAATCCCGCGTCTCCTTTCGAAGTCGAACTGCGGACCTTCTTAGCCAGGAGGGAGTGAGGGAGGTTCGAGCGCCTCCACGTTCCCCCCTCAATCCCCTCCTGGCGTAACGACGACCGACCGATGGGCCAAGACCTCGAGTTGTGATAAGGCTTCACGATGAAAGACCCCCGCTTCCAATCATCCGACGACGATCGCCTGATCGACGCAGCACTTGCCCAGGAGCGTTCTGACCGCAACGGATCGAGCGCCTCGTTCGCACAACTGACCAAATCTGTGTCGGTTCGCCCCCGAACGCCCGTGACCATCGGGGGTTACCGTGTCGTACGTAAGCTCGGTGAGGGCGGGATGGGTGTCGTTTACGAGGCGGAGCAGCAACAGCCGCGCCGCGCGGTTGCGTTGAAGGTCGTGCGCGGCGGACCGTTCGTGGACGAATACTCGATCCAGCTCTTTCGGCGCGAAGCCCAAGCGCTAGCGCGGCTCAAGGACCCGTGTATCGCATCGATCTACGAGGCGGGACAAACCGGGGAAGGGCAACACTACTTCGCGATGGAGCTGGTCCGGGGCGTGCCCCTGCGTAAGTTCGTCAGGGAGCGGAAGCTGACGGTTCGCGAGCGGCTGGCGCTGTTCAACCGAATCTGCAAAGCCATCCACTACGCACACCAACGCGGCGTGATTCACCGGGATTTGAAGCCCTCGAACATCCTGATCAGCGCGAATCGGACGCCCAAGATTCTCGACTTCGGGCTGGCCAAGATCATAGATACGGACCTGGGACTCTCCACGCTCGACTCCGGGGTGGGCAAGATCCAAGGCTCACTACCCTACATGGCGCCCGAGCAGGCGCTGGGGCATTCCGACGAGGTTGACCTGCGCACCGATGTTTATGCCCTGGGGGCGATCCTCTACGAGGTGGTCACGGGGCATCTTCCCATCGGCGTGTGTTCAAGCAGTCTGCCCGGTTCCGTCAAGGCGATCTGTGAGGACATCCCGCTTCGTCCGAGTGCGATCTCGAAAGAGCTGCGTGGTGAGCTCGAGACGATCATCCTTAAAGCGCTGGAGAAGGAGCCCGAGCGCCGTTACCAGAGTGCGCTTGCGTTGGCGGAGGACATCGAGCGATACCTGACGAATCAGCCGATTCTCGCGCGCCCGGCCAGTGCAGCCTACCACGTACGCAAGCTCATTGCCCGCCACAAGCTGGTCTTCGCGGTGTCGTCGTCGGCGGTGGCGGCCGTTTTTGTCATTCTCGTCACATCGACCGTGCTCTACGCCGGGCTGGCCGATCGGGCAACGAAGGCCGAGCAGCGGACCGAAGCGGTACGCGATTCACTTCAGGAGATTCTCCGCGCGATTCTGCCGGTCAAAGATGCCGGTGAGCGGGCCCGGATCATTTCGACCCTCGATTCGACGTCAACCAACGCAGGGACCTGGTACGCCGACGACCCTTTGCTGTTGGCTTCCATGCGACTCGAACTCGCCGAAGCGTATTTGTCGCTCGCGGAATACGAGCTGGCGCTCCCGCACGCCCAAAGCGCCGTCGAGCTGCGAACCGCGGAATTCGGCGAGGAAGACCCCGACACGCTTGATGCGATGAACACCCTCGCAAAGATTCTCAGATACTTGGGGCGGTACGAGGAGGCTGAGCCCCTCTCCGCCAGCACACTGGACGCACGGCGGCGCATCCTGGGTGACGAACACGTCGATACCCTCGAGTCGATGAACGACTATGCCGTTCTGCTGCGTAACTCGGATGACGTGGAGGCCGCCGTGGCGTTACACCGTGAAGCCCTCGCCATCAAGCGACGCGTGCTGGGCCCTGACGATCCCAGAACGGCGATGTCCATGACCAATCTCGCCGCGGCGCTCACCCAACAGCATATGCTTCCCGAAGCCGAAGCACTGGCACGCGAGGCGCTCGACAACTACCGCCGAATCTACGGCGAGACGCACCAAGATACGGTCCACGCCATCTACATCCTGGTCAGAACCGTCAGGCTGAGAGGGGACCACGCGGAGACCGTGCGCCTCTACAGCCGGGCCATAGACCTGGCGCGTGATCCGCGTGTGTTTGGCGAAGGACATCCTCACGTCGCGAACCTCCTGTACGGGCTCGGCACGTATCACGTCGATACGGGGAATTATGCCGCGGCTGAACCGCTGCTGCGCGGCGCGTCACAGATACGGATCGACCGACTTTCCCTCGGTGATCGGAGGATCGGGACGACAAGACGCGACTTCGGCTTGTGTCTGACCAAGCTCGGCAAGTACGAGGAAGCCGAGGAGGAACTCCTCGCCGCCTTTGACAACCTCAAGGCCGCCAACCATACGTCCGCCTTGGCGGTGACGGTGAACGGGCTCATCGAGCTGTACGAGAACTTGAATCGACCGGACGAAGCCGAGCGTTGGCGCGCAGAACTGGAAGCCCTCCTGGCCCCACCGGCACAAGTGCCTCCGTAGTGACACCGCTGGTCAGAGGATCGGCAACCGGGCGGTTCACACCGCGCCGGGGTCGCGCCGCACACAGCGCGCACCCTCCCCGGTGACCAGCAGGACCATGTTGCCGCACCCTCTCCCCGAAGCCGACGAATCAGTTCGTCGGAGGATCCGGAGGCGGAGGCGGCGGGTCGGGCTCGGGCCAGTCCGGATCTTCCATCGTCCACCCCAGCCACGTCAGTCCATCCGTCGTGATGTGGATTCTCTGGGGCCCCGTGGATGTCCCGAAGAAGTAATTGATGCCGGATTGCACGGAATGGCCGGCCTCAATACGCTTCAAGATCCGAGCTGTCACGAATTCACCGATCCTTGCCGCAAACTCCTTGTCACTAAATCCGTTTCCCATTTGAGGGAGATTATCCAAGCGTCACTCACGCGTCAATGATAAAGCAGTTTCGCCTTATCGGATGGAATTGGCTGGAGATACAGTTTAACTGAATGTCGCGCCCGTTCGCGCGTGGTGTTTATGACGGACGGCGAGTGCAGCGTGCGCCCGCCCCCAGGGTCCTGTATCGTACACTGGAGGGGCCATCATGCCCCGATGAAGGGAACCTGACGCGATGAGTAGCGGAGCGGACATCCCATACGCGAGGCCGATCGTACCCAACGGGAGCGGGTGCACGGATACGCTCCCACCCGCCGGAGCGAGCCCGCCTGCCATCACGAAATCCGCCGGTCCATCATCCGTTGTGGCGGCGCAGGCCTTCACCCAGGACCCGCCCGCCCGCCAGAGAACGGACGGATTTGCCGTAGCATCGGCCGTCTGTGGGATTACGGGCATCGTTCCGTTCGTGACCCAGGTGATCGGGTTGATCTGCGGGCTGGTGGGGCTCGCTCGGATTCGACGCGCTCGTCGCTGCGGGCTCCCGGTTCGCGGTGTAGGTTGGGCGGTTACCGGTATGATCAGCAGCGGATTCGTACTGCTGTGCTGGGTCGTTGTCTTCGCCGGCTTTGCATTGGTCAGCTCGACCTTCGCCGAGACCACGGAATCCCTTGGTGGGGTCCTGAAGACGAGCCCTTAGCCAAGCACACCGACCGGTTTTACACAGCCTCGACCCCGTCGATTGCAAAGTGGTTCACCCGCCTATAGCGTCTCGGCTGAACACTCAGCCGGTTCTTGCGACCTCGTCCCGTACTGCGGGGGAGTCGCCGGGGCGCGGCGGGCCTGCGAGTGCCAGAAGCCTGACGCATAATGCGAGTTGTGTTCCTCATCGCCGGTGCCGGGGGGATGTATTGCGGGAGCTGTCTGCGCGACAATCGGGTGGCGGGCACATTGATCGCTAAAGGGCGGGACGTCGCGCTTGTCCCGCTCTACACGCCGATCAAGACCGACGAAGAAGATGTTTCGCAACCGCGCGTCTATTACGGCGGCGTGAACGTCTATCTGCGACAGAAGTCGGCACTTATCAGAGCGTTGCCACGTTGGCTGACCGGAGTGCTGGACGCGCCACGTCTTCTTCGCCGCGCCGCCCGATCCACCGGCGAGATGACCCCGGCCGAGATGGGCAGGCTGACGGTTTCCATTTTGAAAGGCGAACACGGCCGGCAGAGCGAGGAGCTCGGAAAGTTGATCCGCGGTTTGCGCCCCCTCGAGCCGGACCTCGTCTGGCTGCCCAACCTCATGTTCGTGGGGCTGGCGGGGCCGCTGAAGGCCGCACTCGGATCGTCCGTCCTGTGTACCCTCTCCGGTGAAGACTATTTCCTCGACCATCTGCCCGCCCCCGCCCGGGGCGAGGCCTTCGACCTCATCGAGCGCCAAAGCCGCGACGCCGACGGCTTCGTCGCGGTTACGGAGTACTACGCCGCACACGCCGCCGAGCATTTCGGCCTCCCCGCCGACCGAGTTCATGTCATACCGATGGGGGTGGAGGTTCACGACAGTGCCGGCACCGCCGACCCGCCGGACCGGCCGTTCACCATCGGCTACCTTGCCCGCGTCTCGCCCGAGAAGGGCCTGCACGACTTGGCCAGCGCGTTCGTGCGCCTGCGCCGCGCCGAGCGACCGTGTCGTCTGCGCGTCGCGGGCTACCTGGGGCCGGCTGATCGATCGTATCTCACGGATATTCGAACAACCCTGAACGACGCAGACCTGTTAAGCGAGTTCGAGTACCTGGGCGAGGTAGACCGCGCCGCGAAACGCGAGTTCCTCCGGTCGTTACATGTTCTGACAGTCCCCGCTGTCCATCCGGAACCCAAGGGGCTATACGTACTGGAGGCACTGGCTGCCGGCGTGCCGGTCGTCCAGCCCGACCGCGGTTCGTTCCCCGAGCTCATTGAGGCGACCGGGGGCGGATTGCTGTATGATCCGTCCGACGAGCAGGCATTGGCAGACGGGATCGCGCGTTTGATGGACGATCCGGGTCTGCGTCGCCGCTTGGCCGATCAAGGACGAAGCGTCGTGTGCGCGTCATTCAACAGCGAGATCATGGCTGAGCGGACGTGGCAACTATGTCAACAGCTCGCTCTCGGGTAGCAACTGTGAAGGATTGACACGCCCGACGGCGGGCACACGGAGCAAGCCTCCGCCCGCATGTTTCGGGCGAACCCATCGTTGTGCAAAGAAAGTGATCCGCCGTGTCTTCCACATTGTCCGCCGAGTCGATCAGCAAGAGTTTCCCGACCCGGAGCGGATCTCTTGATGTTCTTCGTGACGTCTCGTTGACGCTCGACGCGGGCGAATCCGCAGCGGTCATGGGCCCGTCCGGGTCGGGGAAGAGCACCCTGTTGAACATCCTGGGCACGCTGGAGGCGCCGAGCGCCGGGCGCGTGTCGATCGAGAACACAGACCCGTTTGCGCTCTCGGAGCGCGAACTCGCACGGTTCAGAAACCGACGCGTCGGCTTCGTCTTCCAGGAGCACCACCTGTTGCCCCAATGCTCTGTTCTCGAAAACATCTTGCTGCCCACTTTGGCTGGTCATGGTGAAGCGGACGGTCTCGACCGGGCTCGGCGCCTGATCGACCGGGTGGGGCTCTCCGAGCGGTTGGAGCATCGACCCGCCGAACTCTCCGGCGGGGAGCGGCAGCGCGTCGCCATCGCCCGGGCCCTGATCAACAGCCCCGCCGTCGTTCTCGCGGACGAGCCGACCGGGAATCTCGACGGCCGAACCGCAGCGAGCATCGCGAAGCTGCTTCTCGAAGTCTACCAAGACGAGGGCGCGGTGCTGGTCGTCGTCACACACAGCAAGGACCTCGCCGAGCAGATCGGGGCGCTGATGCGTCTGGAGGACGGCGCCTTGGTTCGCGTCTGACGGGAACAACGACTTGGATATGCGAACCTTCCATCGGCGGAGCCTCTTTTACCACTGGCGGACGAATGTCGCCGTCCTGCTCGGTGTCATGATCGCGGCAGCGGTTTTCACCGGTGCCCTGGTCGTCGGCGATTCGATGCGGGGAAGCTTGCGCGAGACGGCGATGGGCAGGCTCGGGCGGGTGACCGATGCACTCGTCGGCAACCGCTTTTTTCGCGAACAACTCGCAAGCGACCTGATATCCGAAGCGGCCGGCGAAGCCGCTTCCACACGCGCCGCCCCGGTCATCGTGTTGAGCGGCGCGGCGTCCCACGCCACAACGCGATCCCGGGCGAACCGGATCAGCATCATCGGTGTGGACGAGCGCTTCTGGGCATTGAAAGGACCGTCCGCTACGGTCGCCCCACAGGTTGCCACGGACCGGTCGGTGATCTTGAACACGCCCCTCGCCGACGAACTCGGCGCCGAGGTCGGTGACGACGTGCTCATCCGCGTGGGCAAGCCCGCCGCGATATCCCCCGAAACGCTGCTGGGTCGGCGCGACGACACGACGTCGACACTCCGGTTGACGGTGCGGCAGATCATCCGCGCTGAGGACCTGGGCGCGTTCAGTCTGAGGCCTCGCCAGTTTCAGGCACAAAACGCATTCATCCCTCTGTCCACGCTCCAAAGGCAACTCGACCAGCCTGACCGCGCCAACGCCATCCTCGTGGCAGGAGCGGTTGAAGGTACCACGTCCGACGCGGCGCCGGTTCGACGATGGCAGCAATCCCTCGAGAAGCTGGTAACGCTCGAGGATATCGGTATGACGGTCCGGATCGATCACGAGCAGCGTTACCTCTCCCTCGAAAGCGAGGCCATGTTGATCGAGGCTTCGGTCGCATCGGCCGCGATGGAGGCCGCCGACGCGTTGCAGCTCCCGTACGCCGGTATTCAGTCGTATCTGGCGAACAGCATGGTCAAGCTCCCCGACGACGACGCGAACCGCATACCGTACTCGACGGTCGCCGCGGCGGACTGGCTTTCGGCGGCGCTCCGCAAGGACCAGCCCGAACACATCGAACACCAAGCAGGCAACGACCCATCGGACCCGCCGGCAACCTCGAACCGGTTGATGCTGAGCCGTTGGGCGGCCGACGACCTCGGCGTCGAACCGGGCGACCGCGTGGCACTGGCATACTTCGTCACCGGCGATTTCGGGCGGCTCGAGACGCGCTCGGCGGAGTTCGAGGTCACGGGAATTCCCACTCTCACGGGTTGGGCGGCCGATCCCGGGCTTGTCCCGACGTATCCCGGGGTGACGGACGTCGAGAACATGGCGGACTGGGACCCGCCGTTTCCGGTCGACTTCGACCTCATCCGCGACAAAGACGAAGCGTACTGGGACCGGTACCGAACGACCCCCAAGGCCTTCATCTGGCCCGACCAGGGTCGGCGCTTGTGGGGAAAGGACGCCGACCGGTTCGGACTGTGGACGTCGATTCGCATGGTACCACCGACTGACGACGCCGCGTTGGTGGACATAGCCGCACGATTCGAGGAGCGACTGCTCGGACGGCTCGATCTCGCGAAACTCGGGCTCGCGTTCGAGCCGGTGCGCGAGCAGCTTCGCGCAGCCGGCGCGGGCACGACCGATTTCGGCGGACTGTTCATCGGTTTCAGCTTCTTTCTGATCGTTTCGGCTGCCATGTTGGTGGCACTGCTGTTTCGGCTGGGGGTCGAGCGTCGTTCGAGTGAGGTCGGTTTGCTGCTCGCCGCCGGGTTCTCGCCGCGGTCGGTCACGCGTGTGCTCGTGGTCCAAGGGGCGGTGCTGGCCGGTTTGGGAAGCGCTGCCGGCTTGTTCGTTGCCGTCGGGTATGCCTGGTTCATGCTTGCGGGGCTGCGGACTTGGTGGGCCGAAGCCGCCAACGCGCCCTTCCTTCGCCTGCACGCGACGCCGCAGAGCCTTGCCGTCGGGTTTGTGGCCGGATTCGGCGTTGCGATGCTGTCCATCGTGTGGTCGGTCCGCGGACTGACCCGACTCTCCGCCCGGTCCCTGCTTGCCGGAACCGTGGCTGCGGGCCGTGGGTCTTCGACCTCGTCCCGCGGTCGCGCCAGCGCGATCACAGCCGCCGTCGCCTTCGTCGCCGCGGTGATCTTCGCGCTTTTGCCTCGGCTGACCGATGCCATGCCTGCGGCACCTTCGTTCTTTGTGGGTGGGGCGTCCATGCTGACCGCCGGGTTGGCGCTGTTCGCCCACCGGCTGGGCGGGGAAGGCACCGGGGTCATCTCGACCCCCGGCGCATCGGCCTTTGTCAGCCTGGGGATTCGCAACGCCCGGCGGCAGCGCGGTCGAAGCATCCTGACGGCCGGGCTGATCGCGTCGGCCACCTTCCTGATCGCCGCCATCGGGGCGTTCAGGCTCGACGTCGATACGGACGCTGCGGCCCGCAACTCCGCAACGGGCGGCTTTGCCCTGTATGGCGAATCCGCCGCGCCGCTGATGTTCGACCCCAATACACCTGAAGGGCAAGAGTCGCTGAGCATCGGGGCTGACGCGATCGAGACACTCAGCGACACCGAGATCATTCCGTTCCGCCTGCGTCCGGGGGATGAGTCGGGTTGCATCAATCTGTATCGCCCGACCAAGCCGCGCGTTCTCGGGGCGTCGGATCGCTTCGTTCAGCGCGGCGGCTTTCGATTCTCGGCGATAATGGCTGAGTCCCAAGCAGAGAAGGACAACCCCTGGACTCTGCTGAATCGCAACTTTGACGACGGCGCCGTTCCGGCTATCGGCGATGAGGCCGCGGTCAAATGGCAACTGCATTCGGGTCTGGGCAAGGACCTGGTCGTTCAGGACGATCGGGGGGGCGATGTGTGTCTGCGGTTCGTCGCGCTGTTGTCGGGCAGCGCATTGCAGGACGAGCTGGTTGTCGCGACCGCGCGGTTCGAGGCGCTCTTTCCGTCGATCAGCGGGCATGGATTCTTCCTGATTGAGGCGCCGGCTGCGGCGGCCGCCGACGTCGAGCGCACGCTCGAACGCGAGCTTTCGCCCTTCGGGTTTGACGTCGGCTCGACGCGTGCCCGCCTCGCCGCCTATCACGCTGTCCAGAATACCTATCTGTCCACGTTTCAGACCCTGGGTGGTTTCGGTTTGATACTGGGAACGGTCGGGCTCGCGGCCGTGCTGCTTCGCAACGTGTGGGAGCGACGGGGCGAGTTGGCGTTGATGCGGGCGGTGGGGTTCTCGCGGACGGCGCTGGGGTGGATCGTGTTGATGGAGAATGTTGCGCTGCTTCTGGTGGGTCTGCTGACCGGCGTGGTGTCGGCCGCCCTGGCGATCGCTCCGCATATCGCCGCCCGCCCGGAGTCGATCCCGTGGGGTTCGCTCGGGTTGACGCTTTCGGGCGTTCTGCTCGTCGGTGTGGGCACGGGGGTCGCGGCCATGGTGCCCACGTTGCGTGCCCCGCTGCTTGGAGCCCTGCGGGCGGAATAATCCATAGCTTGCGTGCCCGCGGGAGTGTTCGTAAACTTCTGCCGCGGTTCGGGACAATCTGCAAAGGAGAACAGTAATGACGCGAATGAAAGGCTCTACACTTTTCCTGGCTGCTTGTGCGGGCATCCTGCTGACGGGGTGCATGCCCAAGATGACGATCGAAGAGATGAAGCAGATGATGCCGCAGCGTCCTGCGGAACTCGATCTGCTCGATGCGTTCGTGGGCAACTGGGAAGGCACGGGCGAGATGCACTTCGCCGGCATGGACGAGACGCTTACTTCGAGCAGCAAGTCCGAGATCAGATGGGAGGGCGACCGCTGGTACCTGGTCGAGCACGCCGACATCCACATGGACGAGTTCGGTGACATGTCCGGCATGGCCACCTGGACCTACGACGCCAAGTCCAAGGTTTACCGGAACGTGTGGGTCGACAACATGGGCGGGTTTTCCGTCGGGACCGGAAAGTACGACGCGAAGACACGAACGTGGCACATTAAATCGACGAACTACAGCGCGTTCGGCAAGAGCACCGCGAAGGGGACGGCCCGGTTCATCGATGACAACACCATGGAATGGGACTACGCCGAGTACGCGATGGGCGGGCTCGTCAAGACCATGAGCATGACGGGGACGGCGAAGAAGGTGCGTTAGCGGGCTGTCCGACGGTTGATATGCTGAGACCCCGGTCCGCCTGGGTTGAGACGCTTGAACGCCCGGCGGCGCTGCAACGCGCCGCCGGGCGTGTTCATTCGTGCACCGGATGATGCGCTTGTCACGCGTCGGACGGCGTGCGTGTCCGCCCTGTTGCGCGCTGTCGGCTTGGGCACGGAGACGGCGGCGGTTCGGACGACGTGGGTCTGTTTGGGTCTGCTTTTCGCGCCGGACCTCATTCTCGATAGCGCCAGTGCGGTTTTTTGGCTTTGCTCGGGTACTTTTTTTTGCGTTTTTCATGCCTTTTCCTTGTTTGGAGAGATCCATCCGCCGCGCGCGCTGCAGGCGCACCTGGGTCTCTCGTCCAAACAACGTCATCGGTGATTGGTCGGTTCGGCGCTTCAAGCGAGCGCCGGGGCGAAGAATGCGGAACCCCGATGTATCGGGATCCTCGTTGCGTTACGATCACGAATCCCAATGGACCGTATCTCGGCTTCGCCCCGATAAAAACGTTGAATGTCCCCTTTTCCGGCTCGTCTGAAGCTCGCGGCTCGGCATGTTGCCGCTCCCTCATGGTCGCGGCTCTGAATAAGGGCGCAGGATCGCGGACAGTGGTTTACGTGGGGAGTCGGTCGAGCTCAGTCATGAGCATCTCGATCAAGGGCGCGAGGGTGCTGTGGGAGAAGTCGAAGTTGGCGCCGGCGGTTTTGAAGAGTTCGGGGAGGGGGCGGCTTCCGCCGAGAGCCAAGGCGCGGCGGTAGGAGTCGGTGGCTTGTGCGCGGTTTGCGGCGGCGTTGCGCCAGACCTGTAGTGCCCCGAGCTTGGCAATGCCGTATTCGATGTAATAAAAGGGGACCTCGAACAGGTGCAACTGCCGGTGCCAGGCGAAGGCGAGCGCATCTTCATAGCCGGTGTAGTCGACGATGCCGCCGAAGCGTTCGCGCAGCTTAAGCCAGTGTGCCTTGCGATCCTCGCGCGTGTGGTCCGGGTGCGTGTAAAGAAAGTGCTGAAACGCGTCGATCGTCGCGACCCACGGCACGAGCAATACGATGCCCTCGAGCTGGGTTCGCCTGGCTCGGGCTAGGTCGTCGCCGCTGTAGAACTCGCCGAGATTATCGAGGGCGAGCATCTCCATGCCGAATGAGGCCACTTCGGCGAACTCGATGGGGCTGCTTCGATACATGAGCAGGGGGTCGTGTCGCGCGGCGTAGCAGTGGAAGGCGTGACCTCCTTCGTGGACCAACGTGCGGACGTCTCGCTGGACGCCGACCGCGTTCATGAAGATGAACGGATGACGGGATTCCTCGTACGTCGACTGATAGCCGCCGGGGGCCTTGCCCTTTCTGCTTTCGAGGTCGAGGTATCCCTTTTCCCGCATATCGTCGAACTGAGCCCCGAGGGCGTCGTCGACGCGGTGGAAGACGCGTGAGGCTTTGGTGCACAGCTCGTCCGCGGACGCAAACGGTTTGAGCGGTTCGCGGCCTTTGACGTCGACGGACAGGTCCCACGGCCTGAGCACGTCGAGACCGAGCGTGGTCCGGCGGGCTTTCTGGATTTGTCGAAGCGCGGGGACTGCACAGCGCTCGACGGCGTCGTGGAAGGCGATGCAGTCGTCGGAGGTGTAGTCGAAGCGCTGCTTGGCCTTGAACGCGTATTCGCGGAAGTCGACGCAGCCCGCGTTGCGTGCCATCTGGTGTCGCAGGCGAACGAGCTGATCGAACACGTCTTCTAGCGTCTCGACGTCTTGCAGCCGGCGGTCGGCTTCCACCTCCCAGGCTTTCCGGCGAAGGTTACGGTCGGTGCGTTCGGCGTAGCGGGCGAGCTGTTGGAGGGTCTGCTCCTTGCCGTCGAACTCGACGGTCTGCGCCCCGCTGATTTCCTGATAGCGCTGTTCGAGCTTGGCCTCTTCGGTCTGGAGGGGCACGTTCTCGTCGCGGTAGATGTCGACGGATGCACGGACGCTGCGGTCCAGGACGTGGTAGCGGTCGGGCGGCAGCCGATGCGCATGATCGCACTTGGTGTACTTGACATTCAGCTCATGGCAGCGGGGCTTGCACTTGGGGTCGATGTTTTCGACGAAGTCGAGGAACGCAGCCTTGCGCTCGGGGTCATCGGTCTGACAGGTCATCTTGACGCGACGATCGGTCCCGACCTCGTCGACGCAGGCGACGAGCTCGCTGTAGTCGACCAGCCATTTCTCGAGGTCGGCCGGCGAGTTGATGGTGCGGTCGCGCAATCGATCGAAGTATGGTTCGATCTTCTCCCACGTGTCGAGCGTCACGCCGGGTTTCACGAAACCGCGCTCGAACTTGTCGCTCACCATCTCCATCTGCTCCATGTTACGTATGACTGCCGAGAGGGACTTGTCCAAGCGGTCTGCGTTGGTGACACGACGAGTCCGGCAGCACCGCGCGGGCTAAAGCCAGCGGTTCGCAGAGAGAACGAGCGGCGCGTCGGCTTTCGCACTGCAACAGGTCGGCTTGGTGCCGCATGGTGGCAGGCATAGGGCAGCCGCTTGCACGCTAGCGCGCGCCTAGCAGCGCCGGTTGCGCGTGCCGTCCGTGACGACCCTGGATTGCTACGGCGTCTGCTTCACGGTAACGCGTTCGCCGCTCAGGCGCATGGCAGCCCCATCCGCAGACTGAACGATCACGCCCTTGGGAATGAGGTATATCTCGACCCGGCGGTTCTGGCTCTTGCCGGTGTCGGACGTGTTGTCAGCCACCGGACGATGCTCGCCCAATCCCATGACGCTGACGCGGTTGTTCGGGTAGCCGTAGTTGGCGAGGACGGACGCAACCGAAATCGCGCGGTGGGCCGACAAGTGCCAGTTGCTGGGGTGCTTCGCCCGGGTCGCCGGTTTGACGATCGGCGTGTTGTCGGTGTGGCCGGCGACGATCACCTCGAACTCCGCGGCCGCGGGCGACATGATGACCTCGGCGAAACCCTTCAGCGCCTCCATCGACGACTGCTTGACCACGTCACTCCCGAGTGCGAACAGAAGGTCCGACTTCCATTTGACGGTCCCCCGCGCGGGGTCGTAAACCACGGCGGTCGGATGCTGATCGGCAAACTGTTTCAGGGCGTTGTCGAGCTGGGCGGGCAGTTTCGGTCCCGCGATGGCGATGTCGCCGAGCACCTGCCTGTTGGCCATGTCGTCCAGGGCCGTTTGCGTTTTTTCTCGTAGATCATCGAGAAGATCGTTCTCTTTTCTCAGGTTGGCGAGCAGCTCGGCTTTGGTGTCGAGCTCTCGTTCGAGCGAAGTGACCCTCGTGCGCAGCGAATCGTTCGCCGTCCGAACGTCGGTCACTTCCTGCAGCATGGCCTCTCGATCGGCCTGGCTGCGGCGGAGCGCCGCGTGGAGACGCTGGTTCTCCTCCAAACTGGCACAACCACTGACAGAGAGCAGGGTAAAAACGACGGCACAACACCCAACCAACGACCCGAAACCGCGCATGACATGCCTCCTATGCTAATGTCCAAACAACTTTTCCGCCCTGGCACTCGGCTCGCCCACGCCGACGACGAGCGATAAGACAACCTGAAACAGACCCGCGCCACCCCCCTGAGCCTTGCGGGCAAAAACGCCCGACCCCTGTCATCAACCGATCCGGACGTGTTCGTCCCGGTCGCGGGTTCCGCAACCGCCAACCGGGACCTACCGCGCCTTCCGCGCGTCCGTCAACTCTTGCGCTTCGCGATGAAGAACGTGAGCACCGCGGCGATGATCGCCAGGAGCAGCGCTCCGCCCGCGAAGATCATCAGCTTCGAGTAGAGTGTTTCGAGCACGGCCGGCAACACGCCCCGAACGAGGGCCGCCGCAGCCAATCCGCCGAGCAACATCACCGGAATGGCGATCACCAGCAAGGCCGAGAGCCCGGCGGAAACCGGATCCGGACCGAACTCGACGACTTCTCTGACGACCGCACCCGACGCTCGCGGCGCCGCTGCGGGTTTGGCGGCGTCTTCCGCCTCGTCCTCCTCGGTGGTTTCTTCGGGGATGGCCTCATCAAGACCGGCCCGCGTCGCATCGCCCATCTCGATGGTTTCTTCGTCCTCCGCCGGGGCGACGGGTTTCTCTTCCTCCTCTTCGGTGTAGATTTCCTCGAGGAGTTCCGAACCGAGGGAGGTGTCGTCGCTTTCGCGGGTCAGGTCCAAGATGCCGGACCCGCTTCCTGTGCCCTCCAACCCGAGGCCGGCGACGTCGGTCACGGCGGTCTGTGCGAGGGGGTCGACCTGTTCGTCGAGCTCGTCATCGTCGAAGACGTTCACGCCGACGGAGGGAACGACCGTGTCTTCCTTGGCTTTTTTGGCTGCGGCTGTGTCGGCTGCCTCGTCCTCCTCGTCGGTCGTCTCCTCGAGGCTGATGACGTCGCTTGCGGCCTCGGCCAGTTCGACGCTGGAGTCGTCGACGGGTTCGAGAACCAGTTCGTCGAAAGCACCGTCCGTTCCGCTACTGGACCCGCCGTCGCCCGCGGCGTTTGCGGGGGCGGAGACCTTGGCCTCGGTTCCGACGAGGGCGTCAATGTCTTCGACTTTGTAGTTTACGGTTTTGCCGTCGCGGAACTCGCGGAGTTTGCCGTCCTTGACCAGATCCGTCAGTTTGTCTTCGCTGGCTCCGAGTTTTTCGGCGGCTTCCGTTGCGGTGTAGAACATTTTCGCCATGGTTACATCGTCTCGCGCAAACGGCCCTGGGCGACGGGACTAGGGCATTTCGTTTTCGCTCGCCTGAATCCGGTACTGGCGCTGGTCCTCGACCATCCGCTCGACGGCGTCGGGCGGGGGCCCACAGACATTATAGTCCTCCAGGTATCGATCATACCGCCAGGTCCGGGCGGCCGCCAGTCGCAGGCAGCCCTTCTGCGGCAGGTATTCGTAGACCCACGTGGTCATGGCATCGACGTCCACCATGTACACGCCGAAGGTGCCTTTCGAGAGCTGGCCTGAGAAGGCGAACAGACCACGGGCACCGCCGCTGGAGACGGGTTGGCCGAACGCGAGACCGCGTGTCGGGTAGGTGTCCGACCGCAGGATGAGCGTGGTGGCGATCACCACCAGCGAGGCCGCGATCACCCAATGGACCGGATGCGGGCGGTGTCTCGGCGGCGAGACCGGCGTTTTGGCTAGGGGCTCTCGTTCGCTCACCGTAACGTCCCAGGACCCTCCGAGGGAAAAACGGCGTAGGGTTGGCTTGGCGGCATCACGCATGCCCCAAGCTGCGGCGCTTGAAGCAGGGGATTATAGCCCCCGATGCCTCGGATGCAAACGCGCGTGAGAGCGGTGCCAACGCGGTTCGGGCCCGGCGCCACCGCTGGCGAGGCGACGCCGCCTGCGTGCGGGCGAGGGGGGTAGGTGCGTCGGAACGCCCGCATGTCGAAGCCTCGCGGACAGGCCGTTACGTGGAGGAATCCCGGCTTTGCATCGGTCTGCGGTCGGTCGGGTCCGGTGGAGCTGACTCGGCGCGATCCGCGGGGCGAGTGCCTTCGGGCCCTGCCGGTGTTGTGACGTCCGCGGGCGCCGGCGCGGCGTAGGGTTATCGGGACCGGATCTCGGCGCCGAGTCCTATCGGATCGGTTCGTCGATTCCTTGATCGGCCGGCACTATCGCGAATCGATGTTGTTAAGGGACCGATCGGATAACCGAAGGAACTTGCTTGCGGAGCCTATCAGAAGTGTCATTGCGAAGTCCTTGTCTCGCAGGTAGAATAGTTCACCTGGTGGGGCAAGGATCGCGCAAGGAGCGCTCGGTCGGTCCGGACACGTCGGTTCGGGCTCGGCGGGCGACCAGTGTCGTGGGGAAACGGGGTGTCCTTGCAGAGCACCGTTTGCGCGGGTGAAGGATCGCATGTCTTTGCGGGTTTTCCTTGCACCATGGCGGAACGGGTACGCCACGTGCACGTCCGTCGAAAGAGCGCCGGTGGTTCCTTTGGCCTTTGTTGGCCCAGGAGAGGATGGACAATCATGTGTCGCAGGCGTTGCATACTCGGGCTAGCGCTATTGATCTTGTTCGGCGTCGCTCCAGCGAATCTCGGCGCGTCGGGATCGGGGGACTTCGACGGGAACGGGTACCTCGACCAGAGTGACTACTTCATCTTCGCGATCTGCTTTTCGCTTTCCGGCCCGTCGGAGTATCCGGGGTTTCAGGAGTGCGTCGAGGTGTTCGATCGTGACGCCGACGGCGACGTGGACCTGGCGGACTACGCCGGGTTCTCGATGAGCCTGGGGCATTTGCCCATGCCGTTGAAGGACAGGCTCGGCAGGCCCATCACCATCGACTCGACCGAACCGTACAGCCCGAATCGTACGTGCGGAGAGTGCCACGAGCATTTCGTCGAGGCGATTAGCAACGGCGAATGGTTCCAGCAGGGGCGCACCGACCTGGACGGTAACGTCGATATGCGCGACGACTACGAAGGCGACGGCAGGTACTGGATCAAAAGCGCGGGACGATACGGCAAATGGGGCCAATCGTTCCAGTTCATGCTGGCCGCCAAGGAGAACGCCCATCCGTCACAGATCGACCAGACCGCTTTTGCATGGGTTCGCGATTGCAGCGGGTGCCACTCCGGCGGCGGTCCGGGCGAATTCGATCGCGATGATCAACTCTTCTACAACGAAGCCACCGGCGCCTTCGGGTACGAAGCGTCGGGCAAGACCTCCGAAGACGTGGTGCTCGACGGCGATTACACCGTTCTGAACTGGTCAACGGGGAGCCTCGATCCGGCACCGTGGGACGTGACCGGCGTGTCGGAGCCCGACTGCCTGCTCTGCCACCGCGACCGGCGCCCGACCGTCGACGGGGTCGATATGGTCAGAGCATGGCGGGCGAGCACACTGGCGGCGGGTGCAAACCTGGTCGATAGCCAGGGAAAACCGGTGCCGGCGTTCGCGGCGGCGTCCACGGCGGGGCAGGGCTGGTTCGCCGGAGCGTCGAGCGCGGCGACCAACGCCGGGACGAAAGGCAAAGGGCAGCTCCCACTAGCGGACAGGGCGTTTCTCGACGAGCCGCATCTTGACCGTTCCAACGTGGCATCCGAACCGACGCTCCAGATCGACTATTCGGTCGGCGTCGCGGACGGCAGCCTGGTGGTCAACGAGAAGAACGAGGTCCTGCTCACGCGGGACGCGGTAGCCCAGCGTACGTTGGACCGGGCATGTGTCGATTGTCATCCCCTGGCCGTCGTCGCCGGAGAGGTCTGGTTCGACGACCGTGACATCCACTACCGCAAGTTCAACAACCTCAACGACGAAGACCCGAACAACGACATCCCGCCCGATCGCAGCACGGTCTGCACCGAGTGTCATCCGACGGGTCTGGACCACAACGCAGCCAAAGGCAATTCCTTCCAGTTGCAGTATCGCAACGAGCTGGACTACGTGAACTTCAGAACCTGCCGTGACTGCCACCTGACACACCTGCCGAACGGCGAGCCGAACCCATTGAAGCACCCCGAGTCGATCGACGTACCGGGCGACACGCCGATACACCAGATCGGGTTCGCGGAAGGTGAAAACGGGCCGATGAGAGTCATGTCGTGCCAGGCGTGCCACATCCCCTACGCGCTGACGCCGGGGCTGTTCTTCCGCGACATCACGATTCCGGGCAACCTGGCGTGGACCTCGCAATATCTCTCTTCTGATCCGCTGAATCCGGGCGATTCCGACAAGACCCGCTGGTATCCACCGCTGCTCTGGAAGACCGACACGGACGGCGTCAGGCGACTGTTCCCCGCCAGCGTGTGGATCAACATCTACTTCGGCGATTGGGACCAGAAAGGGACGCCCGACGATCTGAGTGACGACGTGATTGCCCCGATCTACACCTGGCGGGTCGCCCAGGCCGTGGGAACGACGGCCCTGCCGATCGTGACCGACGACGACGGCGACGGGCGGCTCGAGATCGATCGGCCCGAGGAAATCGTCGTCTACCTCAAGGCCCTGCGCCAAAACGATGTCCACGGCGAGCCCGTGGCGAGAAACCCCGTGTTGGTTCGCGGCCCGCGCGTCTGGTACTTCGACCCGCAAACCGAAACCGGGGTCAACCACTACTACCATGAAGACAAAGGCATCCCGATGACGTCCTACCCCTACATCTGGGGCATGGATCACAACGTGCGCCCCGCGGAAGAGGCGTGGGGGGCAGGTGACGAGCCGGAAGCCTGCAACACCTGCCACCGCAACGACGGCAAGTCACCCGTGTTCGACCGCAAGGTGCTGGTCGATCCGCACGGGCTCGATGGCAAGCCGGAATACACGACCGTGAAAGAAATGGTGAAGGTCTATCCCTTCCACTCGCGGATCATTCTGAAGGACTACCTGGGCGAGCCGCTGACGTTGGACTCGACCCGCCCTTACAGCGGGCGACAGACCTGCGGCGGGGTGCGCTGCCACGACATCGACCTCATCAGCAACGGGCTTGTGTTCCAGGAGGGGC
>JASFUW010000017.1:0-25342 GCA_050050135.1 Phycisphaerae bacterium | reverse complement strand
CGTCGGGCGTGCCGTTGCCGGTGCAGTCTTCACTGCGACCCTCGGCGATGTCACAACTGTCAGGGAAGAGATTGTTATTACAGTCGGGCGCGGTACCTGCCTCAATCTCATCCTGGTCCACCTGCCCGTTGTTGTTGCAATCGGTGTCGACGGTGATCAGCGCAGGGGAAAGCTCCAATCCTGGGATCCGCGCGGAGGTGCTGTCTATCAGGAACGCGGCGTCCGGGCCGGGATCGATCGCAACGGTGTACGTCCCTGCCGCATCATCGGGCACCTCGAGCACAAATGTGCCGAGATAGCGAATCGAGCCGTCGTCCGCGCCCCCGTCAGGGAAAAGGACCTGAGCGCCACCGAATGGGGGGGTCGGCGTATGCGAATCGGCCATGGGTAGCGTGACGTCGATGAAATCCGGTCTGCCACGGTAGACGAAGGCGGCTCGACATTCATCGTACGGCATCACGTTGTCGTATGCGCACGTCGATCCCTCACAGCTTCCGCCCGTGCACTCGTCATCGCTGACACAGGGTGTGCCCTCGTCCATCCCGAGATAGCACACCCCCCCGAACGCCGTGACGCAATCTGCGTGGCTTATGCAGGCAACCTCGGGAAAAGCCAGTACGCCGGGCGAGCCGTTGGCGAATTGCCTGGAAGCCAGCGCGGCCTGATAGGCGCCGAGCAAAGGGACGCCGTCCAGATCCGGATCCCAGTCCGACACCAACACGTCCAGGTGTACAATGCGCCCGCCTCCCTGTAAGACGACTTCGTTCCCGTCGATGATCGGGTCTCCGCCGGATGCCTGAGTCGGAAGCACCGACAGAGCAGCCCCACCGGCTGAACCGCACGCCAACGCTTGTTCACGGCACAGACCATAACCACAGGGATACAGACCCGACTTGCAGATGCCACCATCGCAGGATTCGGCGCCGTTACAGTACAGCCCGTCGTCACAGTCACCGTCGCTCTGGCACTGAACGCAACTCTGCGAACCCTCATCGCAGAACTGCCCCGGACAAGGATCGGGGCCGGGAGCGCAGTTGTATACGGAGTCGCATGCTTCAGCGCCGTTGCAGTACACGCCGTCGTCGCAATCGGCCGAACCCGCGCAGAAACACGCCTCGCCGAGATCGTGGTAGGCGTAATAAGGAAACTGGTATCCCTCAAAGGCCTCGAAAACCCATATCATCGTATTGAAGGCCGAACAGTTGTCGGGAACGTCAGGGGCCACGTCAGTCCAGATGGGCGGCGGCATGTCCGAAAGAAGCTTGAACCGGCGGACACCGGCCCATAGATCGTCGGCATTGACCACCCCGTTCGGCGGCTGCCACACCCCGTCAATATAACGACCCACGGTATCGCCCCACACACGCGTCGTGGGAAGCGTAAGCGGCTCGGAATAGTTCGCAGGCTCGCCCGTATCGCAGGTTGCTTCGATCGCCCGAATCTCATATCGCGTACCCGCTATGATCCCAAAGTCGGCCAGGTGGACCGCCTCCGGCCACGAGTTGCTGTAGTACGGCGTGCCTACGAGCCGCGAAGCGAAGCCCACCCCTTCGCAGGGGATGCCGTCAGCAAAACAGGTCTCGGGCTCGCAACTCACGTCGAACTGCGGCTCCCCGACCCACCGGTCATGGTCCGGGCATCCCGGCGAGTGTACGAAAAACGCCACGCTCGTGCCCGCATTGCCCGGCCTGAATGACACGTAGCGGTTTTTGGGCACATAGCAGACGCCGTCAATGCACGTCGCCTCGTTCTCACAATCCTCGTCCGTGGTGCAGGCAACCCCCAGGCTATCCTCAGCCAGCGGCGCGTCGGCGGGCACACACACCGCGACCGCGCCGCGCTGAACCTCACCGGCATGCAAACACGGCACTGTCATCGACAGCCACATCAAGACTACGAGTGGGACCAACTCCAACCGTGCTCCCGTTCCCGAAATCATGTTTTCCTCCTCGCTGTGATGGATGGCGCGTGGGGTAAGATGCCCGGCACACGTCCATCGCTGCTCATGAACCTTACGGCCGGTTCACTGTCCCTTTCTCCAGCCGCTGGACGCGTGCGCCCCTCTCCGAGGCAGGTCTGCCCGGTATGAATCCTTGGCCCGCCCACCCACGCGCGCGGCATCTGCCAGCGTCCAAAGTGACCCCGGCCCTCTCGTGTGTGGTGGACGTTCTGTAGTAGTAAACGTCGTTCACGCCCGCAACCCGCGGGAAAAACGGTCTTTATTCTCGAATCTCCGTTGTGGCGCCACGCAGCCTCTTCGCGCACGAAGCGGTCAGAGTCCCGTCGTCGCGTTTGCCGGCGTTTGCTGCGGATTCACTCGTCGTGATCTGGCCCCTATCTCACTCACACGGGTCGGTCTCGGGCGGACCGGGCAACAGGAAAGCACGCCCTTGAAACGCGTCAACACAATGGGCGAGGTCGACGAAATCGACCTTGTGGTCCGGGATCGCCAGGGACACGTTCGAGTTGATGATGTCGCCACGGGCCTTGCGTATCGCTCCTGGGGTGTTCTTGAACTTGTCCACCTCCGCGCCGATGTCCACAAAGTCGACGACGCCCTGCGGGGCCGAACACGGGGGTACGCCGCAATCGTTCCCCACCACGTCGCCGACCGCGCTCATTTCGACCGTCAGCGGATCGGAATAATCGGCGAGCTCGGCTTCGCATCCCTCGTCGACAAGCCGCAACTCATACGTGCCGCCCGCCTTGATTCCCGCGTCATAGGCATCGATGGTCCCGAAACCGCTCCAGTCCCTGAAGTGGGGCGTGCACCCGAGTTCAGCCGCCCAGAACGTCGGTTCCGGCAATGGCGCCGACGAGCCCGATGCCTCCGCCACCGTGAATGGCTCCTGCACCCACATCGAGCGACCCTCGGCGTATTCATAACCCGGAAGGGATACAAAGGTAACATAAACAGCCTGTTGCTTACTTACTTCACCCGCGATGAAAGAGAGGTACGCGTTATGAATTCCGAACGAACCGCTCGGCGAAGCGTCTCCCGGTGCGGGCGTCAAGACGGGGCGGCAGTCGCATTCGTCGGGCACGCCGTTCCCGTCGTCGTCAGGACTTGCGCCGCTCTCGATATCGCACTCATCGGGAACAAAGTTGTCCTGGCAGTCCTGGCTGACACCCGCAGCAATATCGCAGATGTCCGTCTCGCCATTGTTGTTGCAGTCCTCGTCGGGTTGGCACTCGTCAGGGATTCCGTCCAGGTTGCAGTCGTCGCTTGTTCCGGCAACGATGTCGCAATCGTCGGGGACGGTGTTGACGTTACAGTCAGTCTCGCAGTCGTCCGGGATATCGTTTGCGTTGCAGTCGTCACTTGTTCCGCTGGTTAGATCACAGTCATCGGGCACGGTGTTGCCGTTGCAGTCGGTCTCGCACTCATCGGGAATCTGATTGACGTTGCAATCATCGCTCGCACCGGTGGAGAGATCTTCAATATCGGGAACTCCGTTATTGTTGCAGTCGCCGACCTCATAGGCGCCAATATCAACGATAGGTGGGGTGCCGACGCCGGTGTCAGCGACCGTCAGATCGTCCACGAGACGAAGCCCTCCATCGAGATCGGTCGTCACCCCGCCGGGAACCGCGGCGTTGTCCCCGGCATCAATGGCTGCCGACCCCGCGCCGAGGTGCGCATCGCCGTCGGCCAAGTTGATGAGCAGGGGGTCACTCCCGGAATTGCCGGTACCGCCAAGCGTGCCGTCCCAACCCTGCACAAGGCTGTAGTCGACGTCGGGTGATCCGTCTCCGGAAAGCTGCGCTTCCTGATTGACGGCGCCGTCCGCGACGTTCCCCCACAGGACGCAGTTTGCGAAGCTATCACCGTTGTCGGTGTCGACGCCCGCGGTGCGGTTATCCAACGCAATATTGCCTGCTATCGTGCAGTTCACAAAACGCGCATTCCCGTTGAAGTTCCTTATGGCAGGACCGACCCCGTAGTTGTCTACGAAAAGACAGTTGGTAAAGTAATGATCACCATCCCTGTAAAAGACCGCGCTACCCCGACTGCCTGACTGGTTGTTCCTGAAGGAGCAGTTCACGAAGGTTCTGCCGCTATAGAGATGGGTGTATAGCGCGCCGCCAGAGAAGCGGGCGTTGTTCTCGACAAATGCGCAATCAGTGACCGAAACGCCGTTGCCGGCCTCTCCCGCAAGGTAGAGCGCGCCTCCGTTGAGCGCGCGGTTCTCGGTGAACAGACAGTTGTCAATCGACACGTCGGCGCCGTCGACATGGATCGCACCGCCGTCTTCGCTGGCTTCGTTCACACCGTTCCCCTCGAAGACGCAGTTGCTGATTTCGGGGAAAGCACCGGCCTCGATCGCCATGGCACCGCCGCTCCCCGGATTCGCCTGGTTGTCCACGAATCGGCAGTTGCCGATCGTGGGACTGGCCCCGACCATGCTGATGGCGCGGTTGCCCTGCTTCAGGGTCAGTCCGTCGAGGACCGAGTCGCGTCCCTCTCCATTCTCGAACCGGACGAGGAGGTACGAGTGATCCCCCTGGATCGTGGTGACCTCGGCGCCCTGATCGCCGCGCACCGTGATGGCCTTGCCCAGAAAGTCGATACCTTCGAGATAAGTCCCCGGTGCCACCAGCACGGTATCCCCTCCTACCGCGGCGTCGATACCCGCCTGGATGGTGCAGAACGGATCACCGACGGTGCCCGACCCGGGCCCCGGACAGTTGGTAACGTCGACGTGGTACGTGGTTTGCGCCAGCGCGTGCGCAGCGCTGAGGAGCAGCATGGCAGCCGAAATGCGATTCACGACTTTCCTCCTTCATACAGGCAAACTGACCTCCAGCTAACGTTATAGTGACGGCGTCACTCGCACGGATCGGTCACGGGCGGACCGGGTGTCACAACGGGATGGCCACGAAACGCCTCGACGCAAGCCGAAATATCCACGAGATCGATCTTCCGGTCCGGAATTGGTATGAGGACCGTCGCGTTAATGATATCCGCACGTGCTTTGCGTATGGCCCCTGGAGAGTTCCTGAACTTGTCCACGATCGCGCTGATGTCCACGAAGTCGATCACGCCTTGCGGCGCGTTGCACGTCTGCGCGGTGCACGTGCTGCCGGCTACGTCGCCGGCCGCGCTCATGAACACGGTCAACGGTTCGGAGTAGGAGACGGGCAACGCAGTGTCACACCCGTCCAAGATTACGCGCACGTCAAGCGTGCCCCCTGCCCTGATCCCCGCGTCGTAGATGTCCATCGTTCCGAACCCGCCCCAGTCCGTGTAGTACGGCGTGCAACCCAATTCCGCGGCCCAGAAGGTGGGCTCGGGGCCGTCGCCCCCGTACCCCGACGCCTCCGACACCTTGAACGGCTCCTGCACCCACATCCTGCGTCCCTTGGCATATTCATACGCGGGAACCGAGACGAACGTCACCTGGATGGCCTTTGGGGTCAACGCATCGCTGACCGTAACCGATAGGTATCGGTTTTTGGTCCCGTACGGGCCGCTTGGCGAAATGTCATCTGGTGTCGGCGCCGATGCACTCCCGCAGTCGCATTCGTCGGGAATGCCGTTTCCATCCTCGTCCTGACTCGTGCCACTGGTGATGTCGCAGTCATCAGGTATGAGGTTTCCCTGGCAGTCCAGGCTCACGCCCGACCCGATGTCGCAGATATCCGTTACGCTATTACCGTTGCAGTCTTCGTCCGGCTGGCATTCGTCCGGAATGCCGTCGACGTTGCAGTCTTCGCTTGTGCCGTCGGCGACGTCGCAGACGTCCGGCACGCCGTTCATGTTGCAATCCTCCTCCAGTTCGCACTCGTCCGGAACTCCGTTCGTGTTGCAGTCATCGCTCGTACCTGCGGCGATGTCGCAATCGTCCAGAACGCCGTTGTTATTGCAGTCGGTCTCGCATTCATCGGGAATTCCGTTCGTGTCACAGTCCTCGCTCGTTCCACCGGCGATATCACAGTCGTCGGCCACTCCGTTTCCATTGCAGTCCGCTTCACACTCGTCCGGCACTCCGTTGGTGTTGCAGTCTTCGCTCTCTCCTTCGGCCAGGTCACACTCGTCCGGGACGCCGTTCACGTTACAGTCCGAGCTTGTTCCATCTTGAATCTCGCAGCTATCTGCCGCGCTGTTACCGTTGCAATCCGGCTCACATTCGTCGGGAATTCCGTTGTCCGTGCAATCGTCGCTGGTACCGTCAGCAATGTCGCAGGCGTCCAGAACCTCGTTCATGTTACAGTCTTCGTAGGACTCGCACTCATCCGGGATTTCGTTTATGTTGCAGTCGTCGCTGGTTCCATCGGCGATGTCGCACTCGTCGGCCACTCCGTTGCCGTTGCAGTCTGTTTCACACTCGTCGGGAATTCCGTCACCATCGCAGTCTTCGCTGGTTCCGTCAGCTAGGTCACACGCGTCCGGGATACCGTTGAAGTTACAGTCCGAGCTTGTTCCATCTTGAATGTCGCAGCTATCTGCCACTCCGGTGCCGTTGCAGTCGGGCTCGCACTCGTCAGGGATGCCGTTGTTCGTACAGTCGTCGCTGGTTCCCTCAGCGATGTCGCAGACGTCCAGTATGCCGTTTGTGTTGCAGTCGATAACAAACTCACACTCGTCGGGAATGCCGTTTGCGTTGCAGTCAGCGCTTGTACCTGCGGCAGCGTCACAGTCATCCGGAATTCCGTTGGCGTTACAGTCGTACTCGCATTCATCCGGAATTCCGTTTGTGTTACAGTCGTCGCTCGTGCCCTCGTTGATATCACAGCCGTCGGCTACACCGTTCTCGTTGCAGTCGTTCTCGCACTCGTCTGGTCGTCCATTGCCGTTGCAGTCCAGAGAGGTGCCGGCGTCGATGTCGGCGGCGTCATATACACCGTTGTTGTTGCAGTCGCCAATTTCATAGGCGCCGATGTCGACGATCGGTGCGGTCCCGGCGCCAGTGTCGGGTACGGTGGGATCGTCCAAAAACCGTAAGCTCCCCTCGAGGTCCGTCGTAACGCCGGCGGGGACGACGGAATTGTCTCCGGCATCGATTGCGGCTGACCCGATACCTGGATGGACGTCGCCAAAAGCCAGATCGACAAACAGCGGGTCACCGCCCGAATTGCCCACGCCGCCAAGCGTACCGTCCCACCCCTGTACCAAACTGTAGTCGATGGCAGGCGACCCGGCGCCGGAGACCTGTGCGAGCTGATCGGTTACGCCGTTCGCTATGTTCCCCCACAGGATGCAGTTGCCGAATGCGTCACCGGAACTAACCTCCGCACCGGCCGTGGCGGCGGCCGTGGCGGTGTTGCCCGCTATGGTGCAGTTGGCAAACGTTCCGCTATGTCCCGAGCTGTATACCGCGGCACGGTCGCCGAAATTGCCGACGAAAACGCAGTTGGTTACGGTGATAGGGCCCTGCTTGTAGTAAAGGGCGCTACCCTGGTGCCCCGTATTATTCCGGAAGACGCAGTTGACGAGTGTCTTGCTGCTGTCGTCCCACAAATGGACCGCCCCTCCGTCCTCGGTACAACTGTTGCCCGTGAACTCGCAGTCCGTGACCGTGACGCCGTTCGCACCGCTGCTTCCTATCAGCAAGGCGCCGCCGTTGCGCCCGTGGTTCGCGCTGAACGTGCAATTGGTGATCAGAGCGTCTGCACCGGTGATGCGGATCGCCCCGCCGGAGTTTCCGTTATCATTCGCGACGTTCTGGTGGAAGAGGCAGTCGCTGATTTCAGGGAACGCGCCGGCGTTGATCGTCATGGCCGCGCCGCTTCTGGTGAAAGTCCGGTTGTTGATGAAGCGGCAGTTGGTGACCGTGGGACTGGTCATGAAGATCCTCATCGCACGACTGCCCTTGGTCAGGGTCATCCCGTCGAGGACCGAGTCGCGCCCCTCGCCGTTCTCGAACTGGACGAGGAGGTACGTGTAATCCCCCTGGATCGTGGTCACCGCGGCCCCCTGATCGCCGCGTACCGTGATGGGCTTGCCCAGAAAGTCGATACCTTCGAAATAAGTCCCCGGTGCCACCAACACGGTATCCCCTCCTACCGCTGCGTCGATGCCAGCTTGGATGCTGCAGAACGGATCACCGACCGTGCCCGACCCGGGCCCCGGACAGTTGGTAACGTCGACGTGGTACGTGGTTTGCGCCAGCGCGTGCGCAGCACTGAGGAGCAGCATGGCAGCCGAAATGCGATTCACGACTTTCCTCCTTCATACAGGCAAACTGACCTCCAGCTAACGTTATAGTGACGGCGTCACTCGCACGGATCGGTCACGGGCGGACCGCCAGCGAGGTACGGACTGGCATCCCAACGAAACGCGAGCGTTCCAAACAGAAAGCTTACCACATCGCGCCCCCGACCCACGAACGACAGGCGGAACCAGCACCGACGTGTGCCACCTGGTTGAACCTTCATAGGGGGCTAACAAGTCCCAACACGGGGTGGCACCGTCGGCTCAGGTAATTCAAGCTTCTCTGCCTGCCGTCCATCGCTCCGGGCGGCCTGCCAAGCCGCCCGCGGCATTCCGCTGACACTTGGCCTTCGGCCGGAGTCCGTCGCGCCGGATCATTCGCATGATCCTGATTACCGGGGCGCAAGCCGCCGGAACGAACGGACTGCGGACCATTATCGGCCCTACGCTCGCGACCTCCTACACCGCCGCCCCGAGCGTCGCCCCCCCCGTCCCTATGAACTCACCCTGGAGAACACGTACCTGCCCTGGCAGTCCGCTGAAAAAGGGGACCGGCTCCGAGCAACGACCCGCCCACCGAGTCGTGAGTGGCCGCCAGCGAGGTCCCTGCACCCTTTTTCAAAAGCCTCCTAGCACTCGGGATGTCCCCTTCCGAGTGTTGCGACAGCACGCTCTTACCTCCCCGCGACCCCCAAACAGATTGTCGTGCCGGGCCTGTCCCATCAGCCGGCGGTATTTATCGCTTGACTTCCGACCCGACACGGTGGTAACTAAGTTGGAAGCGCCGCGCACCTTCGGTGCTATGCCGTTCCACCTCTTTTGCGGGCGCTCCCTGGTAAAAAACGCCAACGGCGCCTCGAACCGGCACAAAACGACCGGGTTTCTCGATTTTTGTGCACGGCGCCCACGCGGACCGAAGGCAATACCGATGGAAACGAACAACAAGGCCGGCGGAGATACCGAGGCTAGACCTCTGGCCAGTATGTATGATGAACTCCGCAGCATTGCGGAGCATTACATGGGCGGGCAGAAGCGGGGACACACGCTTCAGCCCACAGCGCTCGTCCATGAAGCCTTTCTGCGGGTTCTCAAGCACGAACGGACTGAACAACTGTCAGCAAGCGAGTTGCTCGGCCTGGCTGCCCGGGCGATGCGCTCGGTCCTTGTCGACCACGCGCGCCGGAGAGGACGACAAAAGCGCGGTGGAAACGCAACCAAAGTTCCCCTGGACAACGTGGTCGAAATGTACGAGGAGCGGGCCATCGACTTGATCGCGCTCGACGACGCACTGACCAGGCTCGCACAAATCGACACGGAACAGGCCACCGTCGTAGAGCTTCGCTTCTTCGGCGGGCTCAGCGAGGAAGAAACCGCCACCCTGCTCGGCGTCTCCGCCCGGACCATCGGGCGTGTTTGGCGTCGTGCTCGCGCGTGGCTACGCAACGAAATGGGCGAGAGGAACGGACATGACCGATGATCGCCGAAAACGCGTCGAAGAACTCTTCGACGCGGCGCTCGAGGTGCCCGACAATCAGCGCGAGGCGTTCCTCGACGAGCAATGCGGCGACGATCACGAGTTCCGCGCCTCCGTGAAGAAACTCCTCGATGCTCACGAACGGTCTTCCGGGTTCCTCGATCCTCCCGTCCCCGCCGCAGCCATGAACCTCTTGTCGGAGTATACCGACGAGGGAATGATCGGGCGCGACGTCGGTCCTTACCACCTCACGGAGGTCATCGGAACAGGAGGCATGGGCACGGTTTTCCAGGCCGTCCGTCGTGATGACACTTCCGCGGCACCGGTCGCGGTCAAGCTCATCCGACCCGGAATGGACTCTCAGGACGTCCTCCGACGGTTCGCTCACGAACGCGAGACGCTCGCCAAACTGACCCACCCGGGAATCGCCCGGATGCTCGACGGAGGAATGACCAACGACGGCCGACCCTACCTGGTCATGGAATACGTCGAAGGCGTGCCCATCACACAGTATTGCGACCAAGAACGCCTGACGCTCAGCGAGCGACTCCAACTCATAAAGACGGTCTGCGAAGCCGTCGGATACGCCCATCGGAATCTCGTCATCCACCGCGACATCAAGCCCAGCAACGTGCTCGTCACCCCGGAGGGAGTTCCCAAGCTCCTCGACTTCGGAATCGCAAAGCTCGTGGCTCCTTCCGGATCGGACGCCCTCACCAAAACGGTGACAGCACTGCGATTCGCAACACCGCAATACGCGAGCCCCGAGGTGATTCGAGGTCAGCCCGCATCGACGTCGATGGACGTGTATTCGCTCGGTCTGGTGCTCTACGAATTGCTCACCGGTCACCATGCGTACGAACTGGATCGAAAATCACCGGGTGAACGCGAGCGCACGATTTGTGAAGAGGAACCCACCCTGCCCAGCACCGCCGTCACCACCGCCAGCGAGGTGATTGAACCGAGCGGCACCACCCGCACGATCGACGTCAAGACGATCAGCGCCCTGCGCGGATGTACCCCGCAGGAATTGCACCACACGCTCCGCGGTGATCTCGATAACGTCGTCTTCGCCGCAATCCACAAGGACCCGACGCGACGATACGCCTCGATCGATCAGCTCTTCGAAGACATCGAACGATACCTGGGCGGATTCCCCGTCCGGGCCAGAAAAGACTCCTTCGGGTACCGCGCGCAGAAGTTTCTCCAGCGACATCGTGTCGGGGTGGTCGTCGCAGCCGTCTTGCTTCTCGGCTTCACCATCGGCGTCGCCGGTGTGACCTACGGCTTCGTTCGCGCCAAGCGCGAGGCAGCCAGAGCACGCCTCGAGGCGGAAAAAGCGCGGCGCACAAGCGGCGTATTGCAGGACATGTTCGCGTCCGCCAGCCCGGAGGAGGGCTACCGCGACACCAAGGTCCGTGACGTGCTCGGCGCCGCCGTACGAACCGTAGAGGTCAACCTGGCTGACCAACCGCAGGTCCTCGCTTCCATTCAAACTACGATCGGCGAATCGTATCTCGCGCTCGGACTCCACAATGAAGCCGCCCCTTCGCTTCGCTCCGCACTCGAAATCCGCAAACGCCTGTATGGCGAGAGGCACGAAGCCGTTGCGGATAGCCTCCTCGCACTCGGCCGAACCATGACCTTCGCCGGGGAATATGACGAGGCGGAGGCGTTGCTGAACTCCGCGTTGGCCACGAACCGTGATCTGCTCGGAAACCAGAGCCCTCCCGTCGCTCGAACCTTGGCCGCGTGGGGCATGCTCGAATATAAGCGAGGCGACACGTCAGCCGCGAAGGCGCGCTTTCAACGGGCCGTGCAAATCGCCCGGGAAGCGCTCGGCGGTGATCATCCCGACTTGTCGTTCTCCCTCGAAAAGCTCGGCCTCATGCACGCCCTCCTCGGAGAGTTCGCCGATGCGGAGCGATTCTGCCGGGAAGCCCTTGAAATGAACAAGAGAATCTACGGCGAAAAGCATCCGCGCATCGCCAGGGGCACGCGAGCGCTCGCCATCGTCTTCCACCTCAAACGAGACTTCGAAGAAGCCGAACCGCTCTACCGCGCAGCATTGAAACTGGACCGTGAGCTGCTCGGCAACGAGCATCCCACCGTTGCCCGAACGCTCCACAACTTCGGAACCCTCCTGCAAGCGGCGGGCAGGGAGGCGGAGGCGATCCCGCTGCTCGAAGAGTCGTTGGCCATTCGCCGGGCAGCATTCGGCGACGAACATCGAACCGTGGCCGTCACGCTAAACAACTTATCCACGGCCGTAGGGCTTCAGCAAGCTGAACCGTATTTGCGCCAGTCACTTGAAATCGCCCGGAAGATCTTCGGCAACGATCACCCCCACGTGGCGGACACGCTCCAGAACCTGGCAGCCATGTACCGCGCGCGAGGGGACTACGCCAAGGCCGAACCACTGTATCGAGAGGCCATGCTGATCTTCGACAAACAGCTCGGTCAGGATCACGTAAAGGTCTCCTATCCACTCCGGGGGCTGGGCGAATGCCTGCTCCGCCGCGGAGACGCTGAAGCCGCGGAACCCCTCTTGCGTCGCGCGTACGACATCCGTGAACGTTCGCCCAGCAAGGACGATGAACTCTGGGCGACGGCCCAGATCACTTTGGGGGCCTGTCTGACAAAACTCGGACGCAAGGAAGAAGCCGAGCGCCTCTTGCTCGAGGGCCACCAATTCCTCATACAAGAGGACGACCAGTCTGAGTATGCGTTGCTCGCGACCAAGTGGCTCACGTCACTGTATGAGTCGTGGGGCAAACCCCTGGCGGCGGCGAAGTACCGCGCGATGCTCGAAACCGTCGAGCCGCCCCTGCCTGACGAAGTGCCATGAGTGTCGTGGTGGCGTCGCCGTGGCTTGGCCGTATCGCCCAGAGCCACGTACATGACGTCGTGTGGCCTCCAGTTGGGTTTCGACAAGGCGACAAAAATCAACGTGCCACACGATCACTCGCGGCGCCACACCACAAAATACGGCAGTGCACGAACCCGCATCGAACTCCCTAGATGCATGCGTCGCCATTGCAACGGAATCGGCGGTGGCGTATCATGGAGACTTCGATAATCGGGGGTTCGGGACCGGAACACCACCTCCAGTTCCTCGACAACTTGAAAGGCGGTGCGACATGCGTCATCAACGTCGTGCACGGAACATGGCCGTCTGCCTGACGGTCCTCTTCGGATTGTGCGGTTCGAGTGTTCATGCAGACAAGCTCTACTACAGGAGAAGCGGGGAGATCTTGCGCGCGGATCTTGACGGGAGGAACCGCGAGGTATTCGACAACTCCGGGACCAATTACGGAGCCATGGCCGTCGATTCTCAGAACCAGAATCTCTACTACGCCTATTACGTCAACGTACCTGGACCCGACAACATCACGACCATCCGGCGTACCGGAATGTTCGGAGGGCCCTCCGTTGACGTAGCCACGTGGGACGATTTGCCCGACGTCCTGGCCATCGACCACGTCGAAGGCAAAGTCTACTGGACCGAAAGCGACCTTGGTTACATTAAGCGCGTCGACTTCGACGGCACCACCGTCCAGACGCCGTTCACGGGCCTGAACACGCCCATCGCCGTGGCCGTGGATTCCGCGCGCGGGCGGGTATACTGGATGGACTACGAATCACCCGGCGGGCCCCTCCGCCGGATCCAGCGGGCGGAGATCGGCGGCCCTACGACCACCCTGTTGACCGGCCTGGACGACGCCTGGGGCCTGCGTTTCGCCGAAGGGCTGGATCGCATGTACTGGATCGACAGCGACACCATTCGTAGCGCCGACCTGGATGGAAACGACGTCCAACATGTCATTAACGCTCCCGGTGCAAAGGATCTCGCAATCGACGTCGGTCGAAGTCGGTTATATTGGACCGATCAGAACGGCGGAGGCGAAATCACCCGCGCCAATCTCGATGGCACCGGCGCAGAGGAACTCGGCATTGGGGGCGCACCCCTCTATCTCGCCCTGTCCCTGAATGACTGCAACGATAACGGCGTCCCCGACGATGACGACATAAGTTCCGGCACGAGCGCTGACGATGACGGCAACGGCGTACCGGACGACTGTCAACCCGACTGCAACGACAACGGCGTCTTGGATGCCACGGACATCACCGCCGGCACCAGCGAAGATATCGACGGAGACGGTCGCCCCGACGAATGCTGCTACCTCGATCAGGACACGAGCCCCGGCTGCAACCAGGTCGGCTTCGTCTACTGGTCCACGGTATTCTCTGACGAGTATGATCCGCCCATATCCACCATCTGGCGTGCGAAGCTCGACGGGTCGAGTACTCTGAGCTTCGGCGTCGACGCATACGTCGCCTACAAGCTCGAACTGGATAAAGGCGCAGGGAAGATCTACTGGGTTGACACTTTTGCTGACGGCATATTTCGAGCGAATACCAATCTGAGTGGAACCGCCGAGCAGCTCATCGCGGGCGCCGAAGGGATCAAAGGACTGACACTCGACCTGATCAACGGTAAGATGTATTGGACGGACCACATCGCACAGACCATCTCTCGAGCGAATCTCGACGGGTCTGCCGTCGAGATTGTCCTTTCCTCTTCGACGTTGGGCGGGGCCTCCTCCGACGTGGCGGTCGACCCGGCAGAGGGCAAGCTCTATTGGACCGACGGAGGCACGTCCAGCATCCAACGCGCCAATCTCGACGGGTCTGACCAGGAGCTTTTGGTTTCCGGCGTTCAGCCGAGCCGCCTTCAGCTCGACCTGTGTGCGGGCAAGATGTACTGGGGCGTGTACTACAGCATCCAGCGCGCGAATCTCGACGGAAGCGACGTCGAAACCCTCGTGGATGGACGGATCGACCGAGTCTTCGATCTTTCGTTGGATATCCCAGGCGGCAAGCTGTACTGGAGCGAACAGTCACCTGGGGGGCTCTTCCGATCCAACTTGGACGGGTCGTTCATCGAGCAGCTCGACATCAACATCACCGACTGGGCCTATGGCATAGCCGTCGGTTGGTGGTCGCTGAACGATTGTAATGACAACGGCGTCGTCGACACTTGCGAGACCATTACCGGCCTCGAGCCGGATTGCAACGGCAACACCCTGCCTGATAGTTGCGACATCGAATCGGGCTGGAGTCCCGACTTCGACGACAACGGCATCCCCGACGAGTGCGAAGACTGCAACGGCAACGGCGTCGACGACTTCGACGACGTCGCAACCGGAACGTCTGAAGACTGCAACGCCAACAATGTACCCGACGAGTGTGAATTACCCCAGGATGATTGCAACGAGAACGGCATCGCCGACGGCTGCGACGTCCGCGACGGCACGAGCAACGACTGCGATGATGACGGATTCCTCGACGAGTGTGCGCTGGACGCAGGAAGTGCCGACTGCAATGACAACGCCGTCCCCGATGAGTGTGAGCCCGACTGCAACAGCAACGGCGTTGCGGACGAATGCGACATCGCCGACGGAACCGGCACCGACTGCAACGGAAATACCGTGCTTGACGAGTGCGACCTCGCCGACGGCACAAGCGAAGACTGCACATCGAACGGCACCCCGGACGAGTGTGAGCCCGACTGCAACGAAAACGGCGTGCCCGACAGCTGTGACACGCTTGCAGGCACCAGTGAAGACTGCGACGGCAACGAGGTTCCAGACGAGTGCGACCCCGACTGCAACGGCAACGGCACGCCCGATCGATGTGAGTGTCTGGCCGCGCTTCCGCCGACACCGGAACTCAACGTCATCGCCAAGAACCGCTACCTCTCTTTCATTCCGGATTCGACCAACCCCGGCTGCAGTAACGCCGCGCTGCGCGTGACGATAACGGACCTCCCCCTGCCGTTTGAACCGATGGAAGGGCAGACGTACTGGATCGGCGATCCGCACCCGATTTCCGAGCGATCCGGCTTCCCCGACCCCGACGATACACCGCCAACATTCATCGGCACGAAACTCCAGTGTACGCCTCATTGCATGGATTGGAACGGTGTAGGGCTCATGCATGCCTACGGACCGGAAGTGGTTCCTGGCGCAACATACAGCATTCAGGCCATCGCGTGCGCGTGTGACGCCGGAATGGAGGGCAACTACTCGATTGCGCTGAACGTAGCCACGGGAGTTTGGGGTGACATTGTAGCGCCGTACGGCAATGGTAGCGGAGACCAGCCCGACTTCGCGGACATCAGCGAGCTAGTCGAGAAATTCAAGAATGCTCCGGGGGCGCCGATCAAGGCTCGAACGGACGTTGCGCCGGAGATTCCCGACTCGCGCGTGGACTACGTGGACATCGCTTGGGTGGTGGACGCCTTCCAGGGCAGCGCTTTTCCGTTCGCCGGCCCGGCACCCTGCGAGTGATTGGCTACTATGAAGGGCAAGGCCAGCAGCTCGGATAACACGCGAAGGGAAAATGCGACGGCGAACCTTCGGCGTCTCTCTGGGCGGCGCCGTGTCCGCGAAACCTCTGCGAAAAGGAATTCTTCGGGTCAGGGGCGATGCGAGAAAGGAAGATCATGACGACAGTTTGGACGCGAGGTTTCGGGTTTGCACTTGCATCGGCGCGCGATACCCCGACTTCCGGACAAGCCGCAGCCTTCGAACCGGGTGAGTTGTGCTACGTCTCACCACGCGGTTCTCGAAACCCTCTTCGCCGCAACAGGTCGCAGAATGGACCCGGCGGATGCCCGGCTCGGACGATCACGGCTTCTTCTTGTCCTTCTTCGCGTCCTTCTTCTTCCCGCCGAACAGCGATTTGGTGAGGTCATCCGCCGCCTTCTGTAGATCATCCTTCCCGTTCTTGTCGTCCTTCTTGGTGGTCGCCCCTTTGTCGTCCTTGTTCCCTGAACCCGACAACCCCTTCCCCAGTTCGATCCCGCGCAACTTGTCGGTAAGATCGATATCCGAAGCCGCGTCCTCGATCAAGTCCCCGGCCCGACCACGCACCTCCTTGGCCAGTACACCCGCACCGGCCGCGACCAGCGCGTCAGCCAATTGGGAATCATCGAGACGAATCCGCGGGTTATCGATCGGACCACGAAGACCCAGCGCAATCGTCAGCTCATCGACCGGGGCGGACCCAGCCCCCGAGATCGCAATCGTCGTGTCACGCAGTGTCACCCGCATCGGCATATCGATGCACGCACCGCCACAGGCCCACACCGCGCCGTCCAATGCGACGTCCATCGTTCCCCCCGACACCGGTCGTTGACCCGCCACGCTCAGACTGTCGGCGATCCGGTCCACCGGAAGTCCCCGGTAAACGAACCGAACGCTGCTTTCGCCGCCACCACCCGACATCGCCCCAAGCGCCAGGGCGAGTTCGAGCGTCTGTCCGCTGGACCGGATGTCCACAGCCGGCGCTTCGCTCAGAAGGTGCGGCTCCGTCGAGATGTTGTTCGCGCGAATGTCGACCGTCTCGCCATCCAGTGCATCGGTCTTGACCTTCTCGGCCACCAACTCACCGACAGTGAATCGCGGGGCACCCTGGATCAGGTGATGGGCGGCCACACGCGCGTATCCGAGTGCGCGTGCCTCACGTGCCAACCGTTCGCGAAGCGACTCGGCCCCGGTTTCGGCCGCGGGCTCGTCGGTCTCGACCGGAGGCCCGGAGAGCTTCGCAATCCAGCGCTGCACCTGCGCGAGACGGTCCACCCATTTTCCTGCGTCTTGTATGTACACGTCGAGCGATGCCTCCCCCGCCCGTGGCTCGACAGGCGGGCTCGGAGCGCGTCGACGTCCGAGAAGCCGCCCGGGTGTTGAACGTCTCACTCCATGTTCGGCGTCGGAAACCAATACCCTATCCAGTTTGAGCTGCTTGCGCAGCAGGCTGGCGCCGCTGAGGTCCGCCTCAATCTGGTCCGCACGGAAGAGATCCTTTTCGAGCGCGTTCGGGTCGGCCATCGCCAACCCTTTGACGATCATCCGGCCCTTAGCGAGGTCGAGTTCGGCCGAGTCGAGGTCCACCGTCGCCCCGTTCGCACGCTCCAGACCCGACCGGAGCGCCGACATGATGATCGGCCCCGCAAAAAACATCTGCGCCACGACGATCAGGACCAGGATCAGCACGGCAAACACAACACCGACCGGGCGTATGAACCCACCCGCTCGTCCCTGCAGTTCCGTATAGCTTTGCTTGGGGCCTCGCCCCAAAACAAGCAACACGAGCAGCTTCACCCACCATCTTCCCATCCACCGCTGGTATGCCTCCGAGCCCTCCTCGAGCCTGCCCACCGTGACCCGGAAGCCCTGGATCGTCTTGACAAGCGCTCCACCGACGACGATTCCGAACAAGACGCCGAGTACCAATCCTCCCGTCGTCACATAATACTCGAACCCGCATAGTGCCAGGATCGGGACATTGATGATCGCCGCAAACAGCGGTTGAGTGGGTCCGTCCAGCAAAAATCGGCCCAGCGCGAACGAGACCGGAAGCAGCACCAGCGACACCAGCTCCGCCACCGCACCGGTAACCGCGGCCAGCGGCAGATTTGCATTGAAAATGATCAATGCCAGTATGAGAATGATCAGTAAACCCGGAGCCTGCGCGAACCCCGGCACGAAGCCCATCGCAGCGCCGAGCACCGTCGCCAGCATGATCTGGGCCGGGGTCGCACTTCCACGCAGTAACTTGCCGATCCTTCGCGTAAGCATGGCTACATCCTTTCGTTCGATCGCTCCCCCCTGGCATATGCCCAGGCCTGCTCCGCACGCGCGCCCAAGCCATACCGGCGCCTTACCCGTTTGACTTCAGAGCGCCTCTACCGGGGACAAGACATGTGCTCGGAATATCCACTTCGTCGACGGCGGTCAACCCCGACGACGCCCCAACCGACCGACCGCCGTCAATCACCCTTCCTCTCGAATCAGGCTGATCACCGTCTCCCCCGGCTTCGGCTCTTCATCGCCCTCGGTTGTGATCACGGACAGGCGCTTGCGATCGTCGATGACAAACAGCGGCACGCAGGACTCGCCGTGCCGGGCTAAGAACGCCGCATAGTCGAACTCCTCCGACAGGCCGGTCGCCTTCACGATGTACCCCTCCGCGATCCGCCGCTGCAAAACCGGGTAGGTCTCCTCCCCGCCAAACAGCAGACGACCGTGGAGGTGGCGGTGTCCTTTCATCTTGGAGCCCGCCTGCTGGGGAGACAACTGGTAGCAGTTGGCTCGCCCGAAGATACGCTGAAAACGCCGGACCGCCAACACGTTCACCCAGTCATTCGGGGTCACCGCGAGAAGCCGACCCATCCCTCCCAGGTCGAGTTCATCAAGCGTATGCTCCGCGAGGATGCTCCCCGTGTACGTCGGCAGCTCCGCCATACGCGCCTCGTACGTATGCTCGCGATTGCTGTCGATCAGCAGCACACGAAATCCCTCTCGCCGCAGCAGCGATGCCACCGCCCGACTCCACGGGTCAGCCCCGACGAACAGCACGCCCTGCGGGTTCGACTCCGCGATCCCCAGCTTACGCGCCACCGCCGACGCGGTGAGTCCGTAAATCGCGACCGTAGCGATGATCGTGAAAATCGTGATCGACGCCACCGCACCGGCACCTTCATACCCCATCGCTTCCAGACGCATCGCGAACACGGAGGCGATCGCAGCCGCCACGATCCCCCTCGGGGCCATCCACGCCAGAAACAATCGCTCGCGCATCGCCAGCGTCGATCCGACGGTCGACAGCCACACACTGATCGGCCGGCCCACAAGCACAAGCGCCAACACGAAAAGGGCACCGCGCGGAGCAAGCCGCGCGAGGTCGCCCAGCTCCATCCGTGCACCCAGCACGATGAACAACGTCGATATCAAAAGCACCCGCAGGTTCTCCTTGAACTCCAGAAGATGCTCGACGTCCACCCAACGCTGATTCGCGAGGACCATGCCCATCACGATCACCGCAAGCAGCCCGGACTCATGCTGAACATGATGTGCAACGGTGTAAACCGCGAACACCAACATCAGCGAAACCGCGTTCTCCAGATGGTCCGCCAACCATCGACGCTGCGATGCCAGTATGAAGACACCGGCGCCGAACGCGCCGAGACCACCGCCGATCAAGATGGTCTTCAGCAACGCACCCGTAACGTGCCCCGCCGCGTGCTTGACCTCCCCACTGAGAATCACCTCGAAGACCAGGACCGCTACGAGCGCCCCGATCGGATCGATGACAATCCCCTCCCACTTGAGGATCGGACCCACCGGACCGATCGGCCGAATCTGCCTGAGCAACGGCGTGATCACGGTCGGACCGGTCACGATCAGCAACGCCCCCAGCAGAATCGACAGGGACAAATCCAGGTCCAGCAACGTCCGCGCAGCCAGCGCCCCAATCACCCAGGTCGCCAACGCCCCCACCGTTACCAGGTTCCGAATCACCGACCCGACCCGACGAAGCTCGACGAGCCGCAGCGTCAGCCCCCCCTCGTATAGAATCAGCGCCACCGACAGCGAGACCGCCGGCGTCAGCAACGCCCCGAACACCGCGTCCGGATCAAGCCAACCCGTGACCGACCCCGCCAGGATACCGCACGACAAGAGCAGCAGGATCGACGGGAGCCCCACACGCCACGCAATCCACTGCGCAGCAATCCCCAGCACGACGATCCCCGCAAGAAATGGCAGCAGGCTCTCCAACGACCCTTTTCTCCCAAGCCCGAAGAAGGAACAACGGATTACAATTCACAACTACGCGCAAACAGCCGCGCGGCCGACACTCGGTCGCCGTTACCATACTTCCTAATTTGTAATTGGTCATCCGGAATTGACAATAGCCGCACGCGAAAGCGATACGCGCGCACGGAATCCTGCGACCGCAACGCGGTCAAGTTGGTGCTCCGCCGGGTCGCGGCTACGGGCACGGGTCGATAAGCGGCGGGCCCACCGGAGCGATCGCCCCGTTTCGAAAAGCATCCACGCTGTACGCCACATCCGAGAAGTCGACTTTCAGATCCGGCGCCGGCTCGTGGGCCTTTGAATTGAAGAGATCAGTCCGTGCTTTTCGCAACGCGCTCGGTTCGTTTCGGAACTTGTCCACGATTGCGGAAATGTCCACATAGTCGACCGACCCTTCCGGCAAGTCGCATGGGTGATCGGTGCAGTTCCCCACGATATCGCCGCTCGAGCTTGTCGACCCCACCAGCGGTTCGGAGAAGTTCCCGGCCACGGCTTCATCACAGAGCTGATCGATGGCCCGCACCTCGAAGATCGCACCGGGAACGATCGCCCCGTCGAAGACGTCCACGACGTCATACCCTGACCAATCCGTGTAAAAGGGCGTGCATCCCAATTCCGCGGCCCAGAACGTGGGGAGCGGAGCACTACCCGTCGACCCGGCCGACTCCGAAACCGCGAACGGCTCTTGCACCCACATGGTTCTTCCCTCCGCATACTCGAAACCCGGCAACGAGCTGAGCGTCACGCGCAGCGCCGTCTGCCGTCCGGTGTTCGAGGGTGAAAAGCTGAGGTACCGGTTCTTGGGAACTGCGCTGAACAGCTCCGCCTCGGGTGCCTCCACTTCGCAAATCTGCAACAGCTCCCCACAGCCGTTGCCCACGACACTACTCCCGGCTTCCTCGATCAGCTCACGGTAGTAGACCCGCGTGTTCTCCAACGCCAGCAGCGAGCCGGCCTTCAGCACGAGCGTGTCGACGTACAGCGCCTCCTGGCAGGCGCCCGCCCCCACCGTATTGGGAAACTCATTGACGAGTGTCACATCCGAGGCATTTGCATCCGACCCGATCTGAAGAATGCCGTGAGAGAAGTTGGTGTGCGGCGCAGTGTCCAAAAGCGCGTCTTCGTCCGTCGAGAACCCTTCGAAGATGGCACCCAGGTCCAGTCCCGCCACCTCGAACGTTTGCGGTTCCATCCCGTTCATCTCCAGCCGCCCCTGCGACCAGTCAAAAAGCGATGGAACCTGGCTCTCGTTGAGGAAATCACCTTCCACGAACATGCCGACTTCGGAGCTGTTGTCGGCAATCACGTCGCCCACCATCAGGACCGTTCCCCCGACATGCGCGGACGAAATGTCTTCCAACCCGGCCTTCGGCGGCGGCGTGATTCCCCGCCCCCCGTCACCCATCACCTGACGCGACCTTCCCGCTTGCGGGCCGCCGTTCAGCGTAAGAGACCCCGCCACGAACAGCGACATCTCGTCGCTGAGTCGGAGCAGTCCGCCGTTCTCGAACCCCGTCGCACCCAGAATCGTCAGGTCCGCAGCGTGCATTGTGGCCGACACGTTCGGCGAGGCGGCAAGGAAGTTCTTCTCGTATCGTCCGCCCGCCCCGATCGTCACGTTCGGTGCCTGCTTACCCGTGGTGTCGTCCGGCTCACCAATCGTACGCGCTCCGTCCACGTGAAGAATGCCCCGCAGCTCGAACTGCGCCGGCGAGCTGAAACTCAAATCACCTTCACTGCCCGCCTGCGAAACTCTGAGCCTAGCGCCGGCGTTGACCACCAGCGATGGAATCTTGACAGTTTCATCCAACAGCACGTCGTCCGGCGGATCCAATATGACGTGGATGCCCTGTGCACTGTCATCATCATCGGGATACACCGGCCCGCTCAGGTTCCAGTTGTCGAAGCACGTCCAATGATCCTCCACGCCCGGCTCGGTACACGAACCGGAAAAGAGTGCACATTCGTCAGGTACCCCGTCGGCCGGGTCTTCATCCTCCGAGTTCCCGCTCGCAATGTCGCACTCGTCGGGAAAACCGTTGAAGTTGCAGTCCTCACTCACGCCCAGCGCAATGTCCTCACTGTCAGGCGTGCCGTTGTTGTTGCAGTCGTCGGCCTCACCAAGCTGAATCGTAGCCGACCCGAAGATGAACTCCGGACGCCCGAACAGGTTCAACAGCCCGATGCCCGCGACGGTAAACTCCATGTCCGGGTCGGGGTCGCCGGGCGTTGTTTCCGGCACACTCACGCTCAGCGTCCCGACCAACACCGGCAACGCCACCGGGTCGGTCGCAAAGCCCCGAACGAACAGATCGCTTTGAAACACCCCCAACCTGCGTGGCGTTCCTTGAAAATCCGTTTGATCGATGAACCCGACGTCATAGGCGAACGACGTTACCTCGAGATCGTCGGACCCGAGGATCACATGCACGCTCGTGAACGAAGCCGGATCGCTGTCCGATGACACCCACACGTCCAATTCGACGTTGTCACCCGGCGCGGCCGTCACCAATGGCGGATCGAACGAAATAGTGCCGCCGTATGACACGGATACCGCGAACACCAGGAACAACGATGCAATGAGCGCAACTCGCATTTACGTAATCTCCGTAGGGTTTCAAGGTTCCTTCCCCCGTCCGCCCCAGACGTGAACGCCTGTCTTGGGGTCAGACGCCTGTCTCGTCATGGTCGCCCGTTCCCGGCCTCAGCCAGGATCGGCTTCACTTCCTCCCGAAGACGAATCAATTCGTCAGCCGATTCGATCCAGAGCTCACTCCCCTGGGCCCTCGCGACAAACGCACCCGGGGCACGCAGCGCCTCGGGCCACGTCTGCTCCGCCATCGCCAGTTGGTCCTGCGCGCCGATCGGGTTGTTCCGCCGGGCCTCGGCCAGCGCCATCACCAGGTGGTTGATCGCCGGCATGTCACCAAGCTCGATCGCCAGGCGACTCTGTTCGATCGCTCGCTCGGGTCGTCGATTGCGCAGATAGGCCAGCGCGAGAACCCGCTTGGTTTTGGGATTCTCCTCCCCCGCCGCCCGATCGGCGAATTTCGCGTCGTCGAGGGCGCTCTCCAGGTCGAGCGATCCAGCCAGCTCCATCCGGATGCGGGCACGTACCGCCCAGGTGAGTGCGTCATCCTTGTCACAGCCGATCGCGTTGGCGATATGCCCTACGGCATGATCGTCTTGCAGGTGCAGCTCAAGAACCGCCAGGTTCCGCCACGCGGCTGCCCGCCACGTGTCCCTCTGGTCCCCCGCAACGTCCGCACCTCGCCCAAGCAACTCTGCCGCCTTTTCGAGATTGCCCGCCTCAGCGTACGCCGCCCCAAGGTTCGACCATAGGCTGTACTTCTCCGGCTCGAGCTTGACCGCGTGCTCCAGCGCCGTGATGGCTTCGTCATATCGTGCCAGGCGGCGAAGCGCCACCCCGTAATAGTTCAGCGCAACCACGTGGTTGGGATCGATGGCGAGCATCTTACTACACAGAGCTTCCGCATCCTTGAGCGCCCTCTCCCCCGCATGTTTGGGTGCGGACTTGAAGCGTTCCAGCTTCAACCACGTCATGTACAGCAGCGTATCGACGTCGTGAGGTCTGAGGTCGAGCGCCTTCGTCAGGTCAGCCTCCGCGTCGGCCCACCGATTCAGCAATGCATAGTTCTGTGCACTTTCCCGCAGCGTCTCGATCCGCTGCTCGCGTAGGGCGGTCCGCGCAAACGCCAATGACACGGTGACAGCCACCAGCAGCACCGCCGTCGTCGACGTGATGACCAATGCCTTGTGCCGTCTCACGAACTTGGCCGCACGCCGCACAGGCCCCGGACGCTTCGCGGCGATCGGCAGATCCTGCGAATACCGTCTGAGGTCGTCCGCCAGCGCTTTCGCCGACTCGTAGCGGGCGTCCGGCGACTTCTCCAACGCCTTCAGACAGATCGTCTCCAGCTCAGCCGGGATCGCCGGGTTGACCTTCCGGGGAGCGACCGGCTCGCGCGACAAGACCGCTCCGAGAATCTCCTTTTCCTCCTCACCGGGGTGAGCCCGTGCGAAGCACAGCAGCTCATACATGGTTGCCCCGAGCGAGTACACGTCCGTCCGATGGTCGACCGGAACACGCCTGGCCATCGCCTGCTCCGGACTGACGTAGCGCAGCGTCCCCACGATCGAGCCCGTCATCGTCATCGAGTGCTCGTCACTCTTTTTGGCAAGCCCGAAGTCCGCCACCATGATCCGCCCGTCCTCGGAGAGAACCAGGTTCGCCGGTTTGATGTCGCGGTGAATAATCCCTTGTCCGTGCGCATAGTGGAGGGCGTCCGCCGCATCCGCCATCCAGCGCGTAACATGACGGAAGTACGCCCGTCCCCGTCCCGACGGCGACGTCTTCGACAGCGACGCCGAACTTGTGCTGCTCTGCGGGACGGGCTGCGGTCGTGGCGAAAGTGACAGCGACATCAACGTCTCAGCCAGACATACCGGCGATGCTGTCGAAACGTCGCGATCCGAAAAGTGATGGATGAGTTCGTCGAGCGGTTTGCCTACCACGAGTTCCATCGCGTAGTAGTAGCCGTCGGACGATTCGCCGTAGTCGTAGATCGGTATGATGTTCGTATGGTGCAGGCGGGCAGCCGCTTCCGCCTCCCGACGGAACCGCGACACCATGGTCGGATTCGCCGTCGACACGATCGCCGGAAGCACCTTCAACGCCACGGTGCGGTTCAGCTTGATTTGCACCGCACGATACACGATGCCCATCCCGCCCTGACCGAGGACCCCGGTGATTTGATAACCATCGATGCTGGGAAATCGCTGCGCGACTCTCCCGGGTCCTGCCCCGTTCGAAGAGTCCGATCGTGGCGTGGCGATCGTCTCGTCCAGGCTGGCCGTCAGCGGCGCAACCGGCGAGCCCTGCGTCTCGTCAACGCCAGCAAACGAAACCGTCAAATCAGGCTTGCGTTCTTGTGGCACTGAACTCGCTTTCCCAATCGCGTACGCCGACCCCGAGCGGTGCGCTTGCAGCCCGCGCATACGGCCCCGGTGACGCTCCCTTACACGGTC
>JASFUW010000016.1:0-25481 GCA_050050135.1 Phycisphaerae bacterium | reverse complement strand
GTCTGGCCCGGTGCCGCATGTGAACGTGCCGGAAAGCCAGTATCCTCCTGCGTCAAGGCAATCCTGTTGTTCCAGAAGTTGGCATACTTCGCCAAGACAGCACGCAGCGGGCACCTGGGGCTCCGCTGCAGCCTCTCCTTCCCAGGAAAGGTGAGATGGCAAGGGTACCTTCCATTCACCGGAAAGCGCCAAACCGGGTACGCACAACACCGCTGCGACAGCAGCAAATACGGACCGGACGGATGCTGACATGATAACGCCACTCCTCCCTTTGTGAAAGCGGACCAAGGCAACCCAAAAGGCACCTGCGGGATCACCACCAATCCCGGCGATTCAGTCAGTGAAAGTCGGACGGTCGGACGCGGGTGGAAGTTCCACGAGACCGCGCCCCGGGGCTACCGTCCATGAATACGATGAACAGAAAAGTACCCGTATTATTAGCCTACCGGCAGTCGGCGGTTGTCGCCAATGACGTATTGCCAACAGGTCGGCCGGTGGTTACAGCAATAACGCAATTTGTATCGTATCGAGCCGACAGAGACGGCGGGCGGAGGACGCCGCGTGGGCCGGCCACAGACGTCTTTCTGGAAGCACCGTGTTTATCGCGCGCAAGGGTCTGTCGCCGGTGGACCGGGTGGCGGGAGCGCGGCGCCGCGGAAGGCGTCGACGGCGAGGGCGATATCGACGAAGTCCACCTTGCGGTCGGGGAGCGGATTCGAGATGTTCGAGTTGGCGAGGTCCGCGACGGTTTTGGGGACTGCGAAGGGCTCGTTCTTGAATTTCTCGACCACGGCGTTGATGTCGACGAAATCGACCACGCCCTGCGGCGAGGAGCACGACTCCAACGTGCAGAAGCCGACAATGTCGCCTACCGCACTGAGCTGAACGCTCACCGGGTTCGAGTAGCTGTCCTGGTTTGACGTCGGGCAACCCTCATGGATGGACTGTACGTCATGGACGGAGCCGGGGAGGATGGCGTCGTCGTAGATTTCGACGATGCCGTACTGCGACCAGTCGGTGTAAAACGGCGTGCAGCCGAGCGTGGCAGCCCAGAAGGTCGGCTCGGGTCCGGGGCCGTCGCTGCCGGAGGATTCGGTTACCTCAGAGGGTTCCCGGACCCACATGGTGCGGCCCTCGGCGTACTCGTAACCCGGGATCGATGCGAAGGTCACGCGGACGGCATCGCTGGGTCCGGTTTCAACACCTCGGATCGAGAGGTACCGGTTCTTGGTGCCGAAGTCGATGTCGGCGGTTCCGCCGCCGGCTTCGATCGTGACCCAGTCCAATGAGCCGCTGGCCGTCAGGGGTTGCACCGGGGCGTCGTTCTCGACCCAGCAGTCGAAGTTCCAGAGCTGATCGGCGTCGAGCGGTTCCGAGCTGCGGCCAAAGCGTAGGCCGCCGATCCACACGGGCGACTCGTCCCGCGAGTCGATCGTAAAGTCGTGGGTCTCCGAGCCGGGGTCTACGATCCCAAACTCGTGCATCAGGCGGTATTCGCCCAGCTTGTTGCTGCCGGTCTCGTCGGCGTAAACATCGAATGCACCGATGACGTAGCCTCCGGTGCCGGGGACGGTGTCGTCGAGGGTTTCGATGTTCCAGCCGATCGAGGCTTTTGCGTCGCCCTCGGCGGGGGGGAGGGCGTAGAGGAACTTGACACCCCAGTATTCGACTGCGTTCCACTGGGGCAGGAGGAAGTCGGTCGTGATGGTCACCCACTCACCGGGGTCGACGGGCGTCTCGGTGAGGTCCCAAATGACTTCGAGGTATTCGCGGCTGAAGGGGTCCTCCTCGTGGTACTTGACGATGCGGGGGACCTCGTCGCCGGTTTCCCAGTCGAGATCGGTGGTGTAGGTGCAGATGCGGGTGTCGGTGCCGACGAAGTACTCAAGGCCTACCGCTGGTGCGGGTTCGTCGTTTTCGATGTCGTAGGAGCCGGTTGCGTCTTGGCCCTGGCCGTCGCACTCGGTATCGGGTTCCGAAAGGGTAACAACGTTCCAGATATAGGGGTCTTGCGTAACCTCGTCGTTTTTGGAGTAATCGATGTACCAGCGGTCGGTGTCCCAGGTGTAGTCGTACTCCTCGACGCCGTGGTTTTCGCCGGTGCTCTGGTCGGAGTCGGTGACGTAGACGGTCGTGGGGTTCTCATTGAGCACGTCCGGTTCGTCGCCGCGGTCATCGCCCCAGGCGGTGATGACGTGCTTGGCGTTGAGGAAGCAGGCGTCGTCGGGGGTGTCGAGCGGCGTATCGAAGCCCAGGTAGAAGCCGACGTAGTGGCAGTCCCGCAGCTCGTTGCCGACGAATTGGGGTCCGTCCGGATCGCTCCAGGCGTCACACTGGGTCTTGCAGCCGTAGACCGTCACGACATCGTAATCGTTGGTTTCTCGCCACAGGTTGTAGTCGGATTGAAGCCACCAACTGGCAGCGAGATCGAGCCAGTCTCAGCCTGCACCTGACAGGTGCGTTTTGAGTTGCTGGTAGACTTCGTCGGCGCGGTCCTGGACGGACAGGCCGTCGGATCCGTAGCCGGCCCCGGCGAGCATGTTGGCCGCGGCGGCGAGCCAGCAGCTTGCGTCGCACCCGAAGCACTGCTTGTTCGCGTCCGGGGGCGGATCGATCTTCAGATACGGGCCCTGGGCGGGGGCGGCGGGTGCTGTCAGAGAAAGAAGAACCGCCACACAGATGGAGCCTACGCTCCGAGAACACGGGGTCATCGCCATCACACTTCTCCCGTCACTGTCAGAATGGGGAACTTACTTCACTATAACGGTAACGCGGCCGCGAATGCGGTACAAGCGCCCGGTGGCGCTCGCGCCCGGTCTACATGGTTAATTACGATAACCAGATGGGAATCTGACAGCGCGGCACGACCGAATTTCCGGCGACGCGGGCCGGTGCGTCACGGTATGCAGGGGTCGTCGGGTAACGGTCCGGGCAACGGACAGGGCTGGCCGCGAAAGGCGTCTATGCAACAGGCAATATCCACGAAATCCACTTTGTTGTCAGGTGGCGGAACCTGAAGGTCGGTGTTGATGATGTCGGCGCGGGCTTTGCGGAGCGCCGTGGGCTCGTTCTTGAACTTCTCCACCACGGCTGACACATCGACAAAATCGACGACGCCTTGAGGGGCCGTGCACGGCGTGACGCCGCAATCGCCGGCCACGTCGCCGGCGGCGCTCATCCGCACGTCAAGCGGGTTCGAGTACGCCAACTCGTCGTAGGGGGAGTGGTTGTCGCTAACGGCTTGGACGCGGTAGAGTCCTCCGGGGACAATGGCGTCATCGTGTACGTCAATACGGTCATAGACCGACCAATCCGTGTAAAAGGGGTCGCAGCCGAGCGTGGCCGCCCAGAAGTTCTCCGCGCCGGGGCCCGGCGAACCGGAAGCTTCACCGACTTCGTAAGGTTCCTGGACGAACATCTGTCGGCCTTCGGCGTATTCGTAGCCGGGCAACGACAGGAACTTGACGCGGATGGCTTCTTGGCGTCCCGAGTCCATCTCGCTGAAGCTCAAGTAGCGGTTCTTGCCGCCGAAGCCGGAATCGACCGGGACTGGGGAGTAATCAGGAATGGGTGTTGGCGGAATGTAGGGGCCCAGCGAGCGACATTGGATCTCGAAGGCTCCATGTCCGTGGTCGCCGCCTGCGCCTGCGACGCGGATGGTGTAGCACTTGCCGTGCTCGATGAAATACTTGACGACGATGGGCGGCCCGGCGGGCACGCCGCAGGTGTCGTCGCCGCAGTCGTTGTGATGATCAGGCTGGTCCGAGCCGCTCGGGCAGATGCAGGTCTCGGTGCCGCTGGAGTAGATCGCTACGGCGGCGTCGAAGTCGGCGTCTGCGCACATGTCGACATGGATGAAACCGGTGCAGGTGGCGGTGTAGAAGTACCAGATGTCGCGTGCGAACTCGACGGGTCCGCGTTCGAGGAGGTCGCTGGCGGGGCAGGAATCGACCGCGGGCGGACCGTCCGTCGTGGCGCACTCGTTGGTGAACGCGTGGACGCCGTCGATGATGGCGATCGCGTCGGTCGCGCAGTCGTCGCCGGGCGGCGGTTGTGTTGGGCAGAGTCCGGGCTCGCAGGTCTGGAAGCGTCTCCATGATCCGCCGAGATCATCGCACTGGGCTTTCGTTTGGCCGTTGACGCAGTCGCCCAGCGGATCGCACACGCAGCATGCGCCGGTCGGAGGCGGCGGCGAGACCATACCCTGGTCGAGGCACAGCTCGTGGTCGATCGGTCGGGCATCGCCCGAGGAAAAGTCGTCGGCCTCGGCGTAGAGGCTCCCGTTGACGACGGTCCAATCGTTACCCCCGCCGCCGTCCGCGGTCGAGGCTTCCAGGGCCCAGTACCAATGACAGCTATTGCCCAGCGCGCCGGTGGTCTCATTGATGACTTCCACCCAATAGGTCACCCCCACCTGGAGGTCAGTCACGCGGTCCTGCAACGTGAGCGAAGTCATCCATTTGTCGTAGTTTGCGGTTTGGGACTCGAGGGTGCGGGTGCTGGTCGCTTCAGAAGCGTGCAGCAGTGTTGCAGGGTAGCTTGGCTCAGCGGAAACCGGCGATTCGTCGGCGTCGGCGTAGACGCGAACCTGGAACTGGTCGGTGACGATCGGGATGCACGGGTCTGTGATGTCATCCTGACAAGCGCAGTCGCAACGCTGCGGGTTCGCGGACGAACCGCATGGGATGTCCTCGTCGATGTAGGCACCTACGATACAGAGCTGCGTGATCGTGGACGCCTGGGCCACGAAGTCCTCGGCCCCCCGGATGCCCTTGTCGGAGCTTATGTCCGAGGAGTGCACGCCGTCACCATCGACGTATAGGCAATTCACCAGGTCGATCGGGCAGGCTGACAGACTGTGAGGGTCGCTCACCCAAACCATCTGCAGGGCGGCGATCGCGGCCGCGGTTGCGAGATGGCACAGTCGAGCGTGCTCCATCGTTCTCATGACGCGACTCCGCTTAGTAAGATGAACCGACACGCCTCTGCGATCAGAATAACAAGAGACGCGCCCCAGGTTCAAGCCAAACCCGTCCGACGCCGGGAGATGTATGAGGGAGTGTGGCGCGTCCAGCGTCGTTGAAATCTCGCTGAAGTTCAGCCGTCCTGAGACCGTCTGCAGGATCGGGGGAGCCCGCCGTTCGCGGGGCGGCATGCTCGCTTCGAGGAAGCTCGCGTACTTTCGCCGGAAGTCGGGAGCGGCTACCATCCGCCCTCGTGATGCTCAGGGACGATCTGGAGAGATTCAAAGCGGTGCTCGACGCCGGGAAATCATTGGCGTTCGAAGACGGGTTGCGCCTGTACGAATCGAGTGATATTCACACGCTCGGCGAGTTGGCCAACACCGTCCGCGAGCGGCTGCACGGGCGGAGGGCGTACTACAACATAAACCTACACGTTAACTACACGAACTATTGTGTGCTGCGATGCAAGTTCTGTGCCTTCTACCGGCCTTTTCCGAAAGGTGAATCGGCTCGGGAGCTGGACGTGGTCCAGGGCGACGGCGGGTACGAATTGACGGTTGACGAAGTCGTCCGCCGAGCGAAGGAAGCGTATGACCGAGGCGCCACCGAAGTGCACATGGTCGGCGGTCTGCACCCGCGGCTGCCGTTTTCGTACTACACGAACGTGTGCGCGGGGATCCGGGACAGGTGCCCCCACATGCACATCAAGGCGTTCACGGCCATCGAGATCATTCACTTCGCTCGCATCGCCAAGCCGAGACTGTCGATCGCCGAGGTGTTGACACGCCTTCGCGATGCGGGGCTCGGCAGTTTGCCGGGCGGCGGCGCCGAGATCTTCGACGACCGTGTACACGACGAGGCATTCAAAACCAAAGTGGGTGAGGCCGAGTGGTTTGACGTGCACACAACCGCGCATGAGCTGGGCATCTTCACGAACGCGACGATGCTATACGGACACGTCGAGACGCCGGCGGAGCGGATCAAGCATCTGATCAAGCTTCGCGAGCACCAGGAGGAAAGCCTCCGATCGCGGAAGGCGCACTTCAACTGCGTCATTCCGTTGTCGTTCGTGCCCGAAGACAGCGCACTATCGCATCTTCCGGGGCCGAGCGGAATCGACGACCTCAAGACGTTGGCGATCAGCCGATTGATGTGCCCCAACATCCCGCACATCAAGGCGTTCTGGATCATGCAGACGCCGAAGCTCGCCCAGGTTTCGCTGAACTGGGGCGTCGACGACATCGACGGGACGGTGGTGTACTACGACATCACCAAGCGCGAAGGCGGCGGCTCGACGCACCAGGAACTCACGGTCGAGAAGCTCCGGCGAATGATCCACGAGGCCGGGTGCGAACCGGTCGAACGGGACACGCTGTATCGCCGGGTGATTAGAGATGAGCGCGGATGGCGATGCGAGGGGGAACCGTGGTCGGTCTCGTGTGCCGCCCGATCGCCCGGCGCCCGTCTTTCGGTGCTCGGGACCAGCGGGTAAAACACCGGTGGGCGCGGGCTTGGGGCAACGGCGTCGTGACCGACCGATCGTGTGTTGGCGTCGCGACGCTCGGAGGGTCGACGACCCGGACGAAAGGAGCGGACCCGATGAGCCGGATCGATCTGGAACCGGATCACTGGATGGACATGCCCGCATTGGCCCGGGAGACCAACCAGCGGATGTCGCACGAGGGAATTCTGATCGCGTCACTCGACCCGTCCGGGAAGGTCAACCCGATGACGATCGGGTGGGGCGTCTTCGGAACGATCTGGGGCCGACCGATGTTCAACGTCCTGGTTCGTCCTTCTCGCTATACCTACGAGTGCGTCGAGCACACGGGGGATTTCACGGTGAACGTGCAGCCTGCTGACCGTGGTGACATGGTCGATATCTGCGGGACGGTGTCGGGGCGGGATCGGGGCAAAATGTTCGAGCTCGGCTTGACTCCCCTGCCGAGCCGGTCCATCAAGAGTCCGGGAATCGCGGACTGTCCGCTGGTATTCGAGTGCAAAGTGGTCCACAAGAACGATTTACTCCCGAGCGAGGTCCCGTCGGATCTGAAGGCGAAGTTCTACCCGGACGGTGACTTCCACCGGGTCTATTTCGGCCAGATCCTGGCTGTTTCGGTGGAACGGACAGTTCTGGACCGGCTAAGATGAAATGTGAAGCACGTGGTGGACGGGTGAACGGGATCGCGCGTTCGGTCCGGCCGGTTTGGGGTAAACACGCCTAGGACCGCGCGGCGCGGGCAGAAGCGTGCGGGCGTGAGCGGACCGCGGTCGTGGGAAACTCAGGGACTTGGTCACGCGCTGCAGCCGTTCCCTTCGACGGCGCAAGTCGGCGCGGGCACAATCCCGGCGCGCCGGGATCAGGGTACGTTGTTCTGTGCCAGATCGGGTCACACCGCGCTCCTCTCCGGCGGTCGCGCAATTATTGCGCCGGGTCACATTTGAATTATTATTGCAGGAATTCTCTTGATGCGCGTCCCGATATCCGGTTATTGTGGATTCCGGGTATTGGCTGACAGCTTGTCGGCTTTGGTGGGAGAAGGCGGCAATTACGGCCTACAATTAATTGGATGGGCGAGCGGCGCTTATCGAACGAGGATTTGCGATGAGCGAAAGCACCGTCAAGCAAGTGCATGTGTTGGCCGTCGGGCGAGGGGACTTCGGCGAGCACTTCGCGACGTGGGTCGAACAGCACGCGCGGATCGAACACGTCGAGACGTTCGAGGAGGCGCTGGAGGCGCTCCGCACCGAACCGTACGACATCATCATCGCCCGGGCCGCGGATTTCATTCCGTTTCAAGGCGTTCACTTCGCGAGCCAGGCGGCCGCGATTATCGATAGTGTGACACACGGCCTGTGCATCGTGGGGCAGAACGGCCAGTTGGACTGGGCGAACCCGAAGTTGCTCAGCTTCTCGGAAGACACCCAACGGCGCGTGTGCAACTGTTGCATGGAAACGTTCGCGTGGGCACAGGCTGAGGCGCAGTCCGACTCGCCTGATTTCAGCGGACGGCGGTTCAGCTTCACGACGAGTGAAGGTGAGCAGTTTGACGTGACCGCCACGCCGGTGATCGATCTGCACCATCGCGTGACGCAGGTTGCAGCCGTGGTTCGAGATGCCACGAGCATGGTTCGACTCCAGGACAAGATCAACGCGATCGACCAGGCGGGTCGAGAGCTGCTCAGTCTGGATGCGGCCCAGTTTTCGCGGTTAAACGCCCATGAACGGCTTTCGCTTCTGGAACAGCGAATTCGGCGCTGCACGCAGGAGCTGCTGAATTTCGACAACTTCGAGATTCGGGTGCTCGACAAGCAAACAAAGCGGCTGGAGCTGGCGTTGTCGGCGGGGATGCCGGCGGACGCTGCCAAAGCGGAGCTTTACGCGGTCGCGGAGGGGAACGGAATCTGCGGGTTCGTCGCGGCCCGTGGTCGAAGCTACATCTGTCCCGACTCGGCCAACGATGCGCGTTTCGTTCCGGGCATCGAAGGTGCCTTGTCGTCGCTCACGGTCCCACTCTGGCTTCATGAAAAGGTCGTGGGCGTGGCGAACTTCGAGAGTACCCGGCTGGCGGCGTTCACGGAGGACGACCGGCAGTTCGCAGAGATCTTCGGTCGATACGTCGCGCTTTCGCTGCACCTTCTGGAACTGCTCGCCAGCGAGCGGCAGACGACGACGGGACAGCTCGGTACGAACGTCATGGCCGAGATCACCGGACCGCTGAACGACATACTGACCGACGTCGAAAACCTGGTCGAGGACTACATCGGGCACGACGATCTGCGGAAGCGACTACGCACTATTTCGGAGAACGCTGTGAGCATCCGTGAGACGATCAAGGAACTGACGTCGACGAAACCGGGGGTGACGGGCGTCAGAACGTCCAAGCCGCGCCAGCGGGACCCGTTGCTGGAGGGCAAGCGCGTGTTGGTGGCCGACGACGAGGAGATTCTCCGGGAGACGGTGTGCGACGTTCTGACGGGTCACGGTTGTCGGGTCTGCGCAGCCGAGGACGGGGGTCGCGCGGTCGAGCTGATTACGCAGCAGTCGTTCGATCTGGTGCTGAGTGACATCAAGATGCCGACGAAAAACGGATACGAGGTGTTTGCGGCGGCCAAGGAAGCGAACCCGAACACACCCGTAATCCTGACGACAGGGTTCGGGTATGATCCGAACCATACGATCATCCGTGCCCGTCGAGAAGGTCTGGACGCCGTGCTGTTCAAGCCGTTCAAAGTCGACCAGTTGCTGGACGAGATCAGAACGGCACTTCGGTCCGTGGCTGTGTAAGTACCGCTCGCCATGGAGCCTCGGCGTTCCGAAGATCGCCCCCCTGCCCTATTCCAATTCCAGACACCGTGAGGCCGCGCCGCGACCGCTTCTGACGGTGTCCCGCGTTTGCTTGCGTCTACTCTTGCACACGTGTAGATTCGCGGCTCAATCTCCCCCCGGCGAGAGCATCCGAATACGTCCTCGGATGACACCCGGGACGTGCGGGCACGGCGGAACAAGCAGCGATGACCATTAACGAAACGGACGTCGAGCGAATCTCCGAGCGGGTCAAGGAAGCCAGTGGCCCGTTCCGCCGGTTGCTCGACGAGATTCATCGCGTGATCGTGGGTCAGGATCAACTGCTGCACCGGATGTTGATCGGGCTGTTGTCGAACGGACACCTTCTTATCGAGGGTGTTCCGGGCCTGGCGAAAACGCTGGCTGTGGCGTGCCTGGCGAAGGGGATCAGCACCGGGTTCCAGCGATTGCAGTTTACGCCGGACCTGCTGCCCGCGGACCTGATCGGCACGTTGATCTACCGCCCCACCGACGGGGCGTTCGTAGTGCAGAAGGGACCGATCTTCACGAACATCATCCTGGCAGACGAGATCAACCGGGCGCCGGCCAAGGTGCAGTCCGCCTTGCTCGAAGCGATGCAGGAGCGACAAGTCAGCATCGGCAAGGAGACGTTCAAGCTGGATCAACCGTTTCTGGTGTTGGCGACGCAAAACCCGATCGAACAGGAGGGGACTTATCCGCTACCGGAAGCGCAGGTCGACCGGTTCATGCTCAAACTTCTGGTGAGCTACCCGTCAAGGGATGAGGAGCGACAGATTCTCGACCGGATGGGGGTCACGGCGCCCACGATCGACGTTACGCCGGTGTTGTCACCGCCGGAGATCATCGGGGCCCGGTCGGTGGTCGACAACATCTACATCGACGACAAAGTCAAGGACTACATCGTCGACCTGACTGTGGCGACGCGTGAACCCACGACCTATGACGTGCCCATCGCAGAATGGGTGCGATACGGTGCGTCACCGCGTGCGACGCTGGCGTTGACCATCGGGGCGAAGGCGTCGGCGTTTCTGGCCGGTCGCGGGTACGTAACGCCGCAAGACGTCAAAAGCATCGCCCCGGACGTGATGAGACATCGCGTGATCGTCACCTATGAAGCCGAGGCGGAAGAGAAGACCTCGGAAGACGTGGTTCGGGCGGTGCTTGACCACGTTCCGGTACCCTGACCGCGATCGACTCGTGAGGCGCGATGATTCCGAAAGAGTTGTTGAAGAAGGTTCGTCAGATCGAGATTCGCACGTCGCGGATCGTGAACGAAGTGTTTGCGGGGCAGTACCATTCGGCGTTCCGCGGGCGAGGGATGGAGTTCGAGGAGGTTTGTCCGTACCAGATCGGTGACGACGTGGGGTTGATCGACTGGAACGTCTCCGCTCGGTACGGCGAGCCGTTCGTGAAGAAGTTTCGCGAAGAGCGCGAGCTGACGGTCATGTTGGTTGTGGACGCCAGCCGGTCGGGACTGTTCGGTAGTGGCGGGCAGTTCAAGCTGGATCTTGCGGCTGAGCTTTGTGCGGTGCTGGCGTTCGCGGCCATTCGAAGCAACGACAAGGTGGGACTGATCCTGTTTACGAACCGGGTCGAGAAGTATGTCCCGCCGAAAAAAGGCGGGCTTCACGTGCTCCGCATCATCCGGGAACTCGTGTACCACTCGCCCGAGGGTCACGGTACGGACATCGCGGAGGCAATCCGCTTCCTGAATCGGATCACGATTCGCAAGTCGGTATGCTTCCTGGTGAGCGACTTCCTGGCTGGGGGCTATGAGCCCACGCTGCGCATCGCGCGCCGGCGGCACGATTTGATACCCATCGTCATCAGCGACCCGCGCGAGGTCGATCTGCCGGACACCGGCTTTATTGAACTCGAAGATGCGGAGACCGGCGAGACCGTACTGGTCGATACATCCGACCGCAGGCTGCGGATGCGGTACAGAGCTTTGCAGGACCGGTCGATCACCCGGCGTACACGAATGTTTCGGCGGATGGACACGGATGCGATCGAGATTTGGACCGACAGGCCTTACGTGGAACCGCTCGTGCGTTTCTTCCACAAACGCGAGCGGCGTCGATAATGCGGGAGGATCTGGGAGGTTAGTGCTCGGCGAGAGGTGAACGGTAACGGAGCCATCGCGGGGAGAGGACTTCAGAGCACGGTCGGACTGTGTTCTGTCACCATTCTGGCACTCGTTCTCGGCGGGTGTGCGGGTAAGACCGAACAAGAGCGGTCCACGGACGCGACGATAACCAAAACCACCGCCGAAGGACCGGTCACGCTGAGCCTATCCGTCACCCCGGACACGCAGAAACCGACGCAGCGCGACTCGATGCTCGTGGGGGTGGTGGTCCAGGTTCTCGGTGACCGAGGCGTCGTGGTTCAGCCGCACGATTACCGTGCGGCACTTACCGCAGGTGATCGCCCGTTTCAATACCGCATCGCGGAGGACAACAGGGAGGACGCGGTGCCGACGGCCGACGGCCGGCTGAGGTGGGAAAGACGCGTCACGCTCGAGTTTTTCCTGCCCGGAACGTACGAGCTGCCGCCCGCGGCGGTGTCGTTCGTCGATGCTCGCGGCGGTGTGGCAAAAACTGGAGAGGCGGAAGACTGGCCCGGTCCCGAAGAACAGATCCTGACAACGGAGCCCCTGACCGTCGAAGCGGGTGGAACGCACGCCGCAGCACTGACCGACGCGGAGCTACGCGAGATTCCGCGGGCTGACACCGTGGAATTGCCGCGGCAATGGGGGACATGGGTTTGGCTGGGCCCGATCCTGGGACTCGCCGTGCTGGTGGCCATCCGGCTGGTGACCGGCGTGCGAAGTGGGCGGGCGGCGGCTCGGCAACCGGCCCACGCTTGGGCCTGGGAGCAGATGGCGGCGTTGCGGGCGGACGACCTGATCGCCAAGGGGCGAGTCCGGGAGTTCTACTTTCGTATCAGCGGGATCGTTCGGGGATACATCGAGCGAAGGTTCAGCGTGCACGCGCCGGACATGACCACCGAAGAGTTCCTCACCGCCGTCGCGACCGACGTTCGGTTCGGCGGCGAGCTTGCCGTCGAACTCGACCGATTTCTGCACGGCTGCGATCTTGTGAAGTTTGCGCGGCATGAGCCGGGATCTGGCGAATGCGACACGGCGATGCGCGCTGCGGAAGATTTCGTCGAGCAGACCCGTGCAGACCGGGCAGCGGGCGATCCGCACGCGAGACCCTATGACCGGACGGAGGACCGGGCGGCATGATGGACTGGCTCAATGGGCATTTCAACCCTGGTCCGGCCTTCGGCTGGATGTGTGTCGTCCTGTCGGCACTGATTCCATGGGTATGGGTGCGCTTTTTCTGGCCGGTCCGTCGTCCGACGGTACGGTTCAGTTCGGTGGCGACGGTGCGGTCCCTGCCTTCCACGTGGGCGAAGAACGTCCGTATCGTCATTCCGGTGCTCCGCACACTGGTCATTGCGGCGCTGATCCTGGCGATGGCCCGTCCGCAGTCCGGCGGTGCCTACCGGGATACTCGCGAGGGAATCGCGGTACAGATGGTCCTGGACGTCTCCGGAAGCATGGCCGAGGAGGACTTCCTGATTGACGGACGCCATGCCCGCCGACTTGACGCCGTCAAACAGGTGTTCAGGGAGTTCGTGCTCGGGACGGAAAAACTGCGCGGGCGCGAGAACGACCTCATCGGGATGACGGCGTTCGCGATGTACGCCGACACGCGGTGTGCGCTGACACTGGACCACGGAAGTCTGTGTGATCTTCTCGAGGAGACGGAGATACCCGGGTGGGTCGACGGCGAACAGGTACGTGAAGATATCGAAGCGTCGCACACCGCACTGGGTGACGCCGTCACGTTGGCAGCGGACGATCTTCGCCGGGCCGGGGAACAGGCGATCGCGGGCGTTCCGGGTGCGGAAGCTGCCAAGAGTCGAGTCATGATCCTGCTGACCGACGGGGCGGACAATCCTGCGGACTTCCCCGGTCTCGAGCCGCCCGATCCGCTCGACGCAGCCAAGGTGGCGGCGGCACTGGGCATCAGGATCTACACGATCGGGGCGGTCGGATCCGCCGAGCCGCGACGGTCCCCGGTTTCGCCGTTCGACCAACCGCGCGCACAAGTCGACGAACCGTTACTCGAGGAGATCGCGGGGATGACAGGTGGCGCGTACTTTCGTGCGACGGACACGGACTCACTGGTAGCGATATACGCTGCCATCGACAAGCTCGAACGCGGGCGAACCGGAGGACGTACCTTCCACGACAACATTCGAGCGGCGAACCTGGCGATGTTTGCGGCGCTCGGGCTGCTGCTGGTCGAACTCGGTCTGGTGAACACCCGGTTTCGGAGAATCCCGTGAGCGGTCGAGCACTTTATCCGGTTTCGATGTGGCTCACCTGGGCGCTGATTATCCCGGTTGGACTGATTGTGCCGGGGTTCGTGGTCGTGGCATCGACGAGCGCAGACACGCTCTTGTTCGACAATCCACACCTGTGGTGGCTCGCCGGTGCCGGCCCCCTGGCCGCGGTCATCGTCCTTTACGGGGTGACGCGCCGTCAGCGGGCGTTGGAGTGTTTTGCCTCGGCTCGCCTTGCCCCCCTGCTGGCGAACTGCTTGAGTCCCTCGCGCGAGGCGTTTCGAGCCGGGCTCCTGGTCGTGGCGATCCTGATGGTCGTCGCGGGGATCATCGGACCGCGGTGGGGAACCCATTTCGAGGCGCAGAGCGTCTCTGGAATTGACATTGTCGTGGCACTTGATGTCTCACGGTCGATGCAGGCCGAGGATGTCGCACCGAATCGACTGCGGAATGCGAAGCGTGAGATCGAGCAGCAGCTCATCGATCGCGACGTCTTTCGTCGGACCAACCGGTTGGCGCTCATGGCGTTCGCGGGCTCGACGTCACTGAAACAACCGCTGACCACCGACCACCTGGCGTTTTGCACCAAGCTTGATCTACTCGACGTGGGCCACGCGCCACGAGGGGGGACGGCCGTCGCCAAGGCGATCGAGTCGGCGACCGATCTATTCGGTAAGTCGCCGGCGGAGGCGACGAAGATCATTCTGTTGGTCACCGACGGTGAGGATCACGAGGGGAACCCGGTGGAGGCCGCCCGCATTGCATACGAGGAGCATGGCATTCGCACGTTCACCGTCGCAGTGGGCGATCCGGCACGAACCGTCGGGGCGCGTATTCCTGTGTCCGAAGGCGGTCGGCAGAAGCCGCTGCTATATAACGGCCAGATCGTGTTCTCCAAGGTCGACGTCGCCGGTCTCCACCGGATAGCCGAGGCGGGTGGCGGGCAATTCGCACGCGTAACCGGGTTCAAGCGACGGGTTGACGCCATAGCGGTTCTCCGCAAGACCGAGCTGTCGAACGAGACACGGTTGCGACACAAACCGAGGTATCAGTGGATGATCGCGCTCGCGTTAGTCCTTCTGGGACTCGAGATGATCATCCGGGAAGGAAGCACGACGCGTGAGGTCGCGCCGCGACGATTGTGGCAGTTGGAGCGTTTAGGATGAAATACGGTGCTTACTTCGGCGTTGGGGCAGCGCTGGCGGTAGCCGTGACGATGAGCGTTCGCGGTGACGAGCCCAGCCGATCCACACCGACCGCGCCCCATTCGAGGCCGCCGACAGAGTTGCCCAACCTGTTCGCGCTCGACGCCCGGCGGGCGGTGCGTGAGGGGAATCGACTGTTGGGTGAGGGGAAGCCCGACGCGGCGCTCAAAGCGTATGAGCATGCCAAGACGCTCAGACCCGACGCCCGTGAAATCGATTTCGTCGAAGGGCTCGCGCATTATGAGAACAAAGCCTACGAAGAGGCTCGCGACGCGTTCCGGAAGGTATCGACGTCGGAGCTTGGCGCGCTAGCACTGAGCGCGATCTACAGCCTCGGCACATGCGACCATGCCGAAGCGTTGGACAGCGTGGAGCGGGACCCGCAGGTTGCGCTCGGCCTGCTCGAAAGCGCGATGAAACGGTACCACCAGGCGCTCGCTGATCAACCGACATACCGCGCTGCACGCGAAGCCAATCACAAGGCGGTGTTCCTGTGGCGGGAGCTGAAGCGCCGACTGCAACAACAGCAGCAAGACCAGCGGCACAGCGACCAGAAAGGCGACGATCCACAGGAACAATACGAAGACGACGACCAACGAAGCGATGATTCCGAGGAGACGGAGCAGCAAGAATCTCGGTCATCCGAATCCGACCGACAGGAGGCAAGGCAGAAGCCATCGGCGCAGTCCGAGGCGCAACGTGAGCAAGCACGAGATCAGCAGACCGCCAAGGCGGACGAACAAGCGTCGCGCGAACAGGCCGAGCGAAGACTGCGACAGATGATGGAGGCACAGCGCCTCCGGAAGACCATGCGGCGGCGACCGGTCCAGCGCCTCCCGGTCACGACCGTGGAAAAGGACTGGTAATGACGGCAGATCCCGTCACAACGTGGCTTTCGTTCCCCACGTTTGTAGGCATGTTGCTGACAGGCGTAGCCGTGGGGCAGCAACCCGAGGTCCGGCTCAAGCTCGACGCCAGTGTGCTCGAACTCGGTGAAGCCGTCAACATCCGGATCGTATGCACGAACACGGGCACTCCGGGGGCACCCGAGGCGGTCGTTCCCGACGGGTTGAACCTCGAGCTGGTCCATTCCAACCCGTACTCCAGCTCGGTTCCCGTAGTCTGCGAGGGTGGGCGAACGGACCGAGTCACGTATACCTATTCGATGCGGGTCATCGCCGAAAAAGTGGGCACGTTCATGCTCGGTCCGTTCAGCGTTGTCGCAAACGGCAAAACGTATCGGACAGAAGGCGTGGCAATCACTGTGCGCGACGCCCAGCCCGCCGCGATCCCTCGGGGTGATCGGTATATCTTCGCAGAACTCGACGCGGCGCCGACGTCGCTGTATGCCACCGAAACCTATGCCGCCACACTCACCTTCGGTATCCGGAAGGTGGTGATCGGAGACCGGACTTACGAGCTGGATATGCTCGAGTCGGTGGTGAATCTCAGGGATTCAGTGCTCTCGGTCTTCGCGGACGAACGGGCTCGCAAGAGCGAACGGGTGTTCACCGACGCCGACGGACAACGCCACGGCTACGAGGTTTTCACGGTAACCAAGACGTTTCGGGCGAACGAAGCGGGGCCGATCCGGATCGGACCGGTGTTCCTCAAAGCCAATTATCCTACCGAAATTCGCGGGGGCGGGGCCTTTGGCCGAGAGAGAATCACCCGGACGCGCAAAGAGACGGCCCGCGCCGAGGCGATCGTTGTTGACGTCAAGTCGCCTCCGGACGAAGGGCAGCCCGACGATTTCAGGGGCTCGATCGGCCGGTACTCGATGGCGATCGACGCTCAACCGTTGCAGGTAGAGCGAGGTCAGCCCGTGACACTGACCATTTCGATTCGGGGGTCGCCATTGGACGGGGTGGCTGGTCCAGATCTGGCCCAACAGCCTGAACTCGCCAGCCGCTTCGACTTCACAAAGGATGATTTGGTTGGGGATGTGGAGGGTGCAGCCAAGGTGTTCCGGCGGGCGATCTTCCCCAAGCGGGTCGGAGCGCAGACGATCCGCCCGATTTCGTGGTCATACTTCGACCCGGAGAGCGAAGAATATGTGACGTTGACGTCGGATCCGATCGAGCTGGTGGTAGCCCCGGCCGGGGCGATGCCGACGACAGTGGCAGAGCTGGGTCAGACCGAACAATCCGCGAGGGGTAACGCTCGGACTGTCTCGGGCGGCGGGATTGCACCGAATTACACCGACCCCGAACCGGCGTTGGTCGATCAGACATTCTCGTTGACACTGCCGTGGATTATCACGCTGGCGATCTGTCCTGTCTCGTGGTTGATTGTGACGCTGACGAACACGCACCGCAGGCGGTTACAAAGGGATGTGTGTCTTGCCCGCAGACGCCGAGCGCGAAGGTCGGCGCATGCCCGCATCAAGGCGGCGATCCGGAGAAGTGACCCGTCCGAACAACTGCACGAAGTCGTCACGGCGCTGACCCGGTACGTTTCGGACCGGTTCAACCTTCCGTCGAGAACACCGACATCAGACGAGGTGCGAACCGCATTGGCGCGAGGCCACGTCCGCGAATCGACGGCGAGCGAAATCGTCGAGTTCCTGCGGATGTGTGACACGGTCCGCTACGCCACGGGAACGGACGGTGCACCGTCGGCGGGGGCGGCGGCGGCGAAAGCTAGGCGCTGGATCGTAGTACTCGAAAAGGACCTCGATTGATGTGGGCGGAAGCTGACCACGCCTCGAACGGACCCGGAGCGCGGCATGTCCGAGAAGTGTCCATCTCACGCTGCAGCGTCGCGTACGCGGCACCGATCAGGCGGATGGTCGGTGTGGTGGCGGTCGGATGCCTGGCATGGTCCGCGACAGCGCAAGCAGCGCAGCCGACGTTCGATCGAGCGGCGGAGTTCGCGCAGGCGCTGACGGACTTCGACGAGGCACAGCGCGTGCAGGAAGGGCGGCCGGAACTGGCACGGCGACTGTTCCGGTCGGCGGCCCAGCGGTTCAGAAGCCTTGCCGCGTCCGGCGTATCAAACGGTCGCTTGGAATATAACCTGGGGAATTGTCACCTGCAGGCCGGCGAGGTGGGTCGGGCCATCCTTCACTTTCGACGCGCCCAGCGTCTCATCCCCGGCGACGGTCGACTGGAGCGCAACCTCGCGGAGGCCCGCTCACGCTGCGTGAGCAACATCCCTTCAACACGAGGAGGCAACTTCCTTGGTAGTGTCCTTTTCTGGCACTACCAGGCTTCGGCCTCGACGCGTGCCCGCGTGGCGATGGTGGTCTATGCGTTGTTCTGGGCCATCGCGATCGTACGGAATTTTGTCGCCCGGCGGGCGGTTGGTTATGCGGCGGTCGGGTGCGCGATCTTGGCGGGCTGCCTCGCCGCTTCCGTCGCGGTGACCCACTGGAGCGATCGCAACACGCCCGAAGGCGTGGTAACGTCGATGCGTGTCATGGTATACAAAGGGCCGGGGCGGGAATATCAACGTCAGTTTACGCAGCCGCTGCAACCTGGAGTCGAGTTCACGCTGCGTGGATGGCGCGGCGACTGGTGGCGCATCGAGTTGGCCGACGGCAATAGCGGATGGATCGAACGGACGCGAGCCGAGCTTATCAGACCGGCGACTCGCAAGAAATTGCGGACGTGAGTCGACGCAAAATTACACTTCGGCCCGTCGACAGGATACATTAGTATGGGTCGGTTGGACGGCTCCCGGTATCCCGCGCAAGCCGGGCGATGTGCGTTGATTTCGTGTCGCGATCGGCTCGGTCAGCGTGCGGACCGGCCCGGGAAATACAGAGGCGTAACCCATGCTCACGAAAGTGGTGGCTATCATGGCGTTCGTCAGCCTGCCGCTGACCGCAGCCGTATGGCACAGGAGCCATAGCACACCACGTCAATATCGCTATGACGTGACGGCGTACAAGTCACTCCGAATCTACCTGAAAGACGGGAAATGTGGCCTGCGTCTGTTGAGTCTTCCGACGAAGACCGCCGGTCGAAGCGAATTCAAGGCGAAGCTCGATTATAACGCCCGGCAGATGCGCGAGGGGCTTGTTCTTCATTCCACGAAACACGGCCCCTATCGAATTACATGGTTGGTGTTTCCGCTTTGGGTTCCGACGCTTGCACTCGCGGCTGTGGGAGTCATCCCTTTATCCTACGGTCCGGCGCGGCAGTCGTGGCGGCGGTGGCGAGGTTGTTGCCTCGTTTGTGGATACAATCTGTACGGAAACCGCAGTGGTCGGTGTCCGGAGTGTGGCAATCGGGTACGTCCGGCGCGGCGTTCACCGAACGTGATGCGGGCGTTCGCCCGATTGTGAGCAGACCGCCAACGCATGTCTTTTCCGACCTGCTTCCCTGCCTGTGATCAACCGACCACTTGGAGGGACCCCACGGCAGGACAAAGCACGCCCACGCCTCCTCTGTGAACCATTGAGCGTTCCCGCCTTACCCGACCGCGCTGGATCCGCTTGGGTAATGAACGGGTCCTTGCTATACTCCCGAACGTCAGACGTGGCGAGGTGCCCGCAGTGTGGTGACATCGTGACAGATCTGCGGACGCATCGCCTTGGCGAGTGGAGTTGGGCCGCGCGGTGTACCCATTAGGCACGACAATCATTCCCGGTGGGAGCAAGAGTCATGGCAGGCGAAAATGGTTGGTATTACGTCAAGGATGGTCAGACCCTGGGTCCCGTGTCGCGCGAGGAGTTGATTCGTGCGTTGCCTTCAGCGGGTGGGCCGGGCACGTTGGTCTGGGGGCCGGGCGTTCCCGAGTGGACCGAAGCGCGACGAGTCGCCATGCTGGGGGCCGGACGGGTTCCGCGAAACGTGCCGCCGCGAGCCCCGACGACACGCCGCGCCGACGAGATCGACTACGAAGTCTTCGGCGACGACATGCAGTTTGTGGAGGTCACGCTGGATCCCGACGAGGTTGTCGTGGCTGAGGCCGGCTCGATGATGTACATGACTGACGGTATCCAGATGCAGACCGTCTTCGGTGATCCCAGCAAAGAGCAGGGTTTCCTGGGGAAGCTCTTCGACGCAGGGAAGCGGATGGTCACCGGGGAGTCGTTGTTCCTGACCACTTTCGGAGCGGTCAGTCGACACCGAGAGCGAGTCGCGTTCGCCGGCCCCTACCCCGGAAAGATCGTTCCGATGCACCTCGACGAACTCGGCGGTGAGCTGATCTGTCAAAAGGACTCTTTTTTGTGTGCGGCCCGCGGCGTTCAGGTGGGGGTCGCGTTCCAGAAAAAGATTCTTGCCGGGCTGTTCGGAGGTGAAGGCTTCATCCTGCAGCGCTTGACGGGTGATGGGATGGCGTTCGTGCATGCCGGGGGGACGATTCATCGGGTGGAGCTCGAGGCACGCCAGACCTTGAGGCTGGACACCGGATGTCTGGTCGCCCTTCAGCCGTCCGTCGATTATGACATCCAGATGACAGGCGGGTTCAAGAACGCGATCTTCGGAGGTGAGGGGCTTTTCCTGGCGACGCTGCGGGGTCCCGGCACGGTCTGGGTGCAGTCCTTGCCGTTCACACGGTTGGCCGGACGCATCCTGGCGAACGTCGGCCCGAGAGGCAAAGGCGAAGGCTCGGTCCTCGGCGGTCTGTCGACCATCTTCGAGAGCTCTGACGGCTAGCGTAGCGTCCGCACAGGTTACGCCGTTCTATCCGCGTGAGCGCGTTGCCCGAGGTTGAGGATGCGTTGGATCAGTTCGTTGTAGCCCACGCCGGCGGCCTCCGCCGACTCCGCGAAATCCTCGCCGTACTCGAGCTGGGGATTGGGGTTGGACTCGAGCAGATGGACGCCACCCTCTTCGGTGAGCCGCAGATCCATCCGGGCGTAGCCGGTCTGCCCAAGGAGCCTGTACGCCCGTTTGCAGATTCGGGTGATTCGATTGACCAGCTCGTCCGGGAGGTCGCTCGCCGGTCCGGTCTGGATTTTTCTCTTGACCTGGTAGTCCAGATCCCACTTGGTCTTCTCGGTCGCGATGCGCGGGGCACTCTTGGGCAACCCGTCGAAGGGTAACTCCCAGACGGGGAAGGTCTTTAAGCGCCGATTTCCGATCACACCAACGTAAAGTTCGCGACCTTCGACGTAGGTTTCCGCGATCGCGTCCGTTTCAAGCTGTTCGTGTACGTAGGTGACACGGTCCTTGAGCTGCTGATCGTCGTTGACGATCGAGGCCTGCGCGATTCCCACCGAACCGTGCTCCGTCGCTGATTTGACGATCAAGGGATAAGGAAGTCGGCTCGACGGCTTGATCGCTCGCCCACGTGGATAGCTCACAAACGGCGGCGAGGGAATGCGGTGGTATCGGAGGATCTTCTTGGCGACGGCCTTGTTGTGTGTCAGCATCATGCCGTACGGATTACATCCGGTATACGATTGCCGGATCAGCTCGAAATACCCGAGCACGTAAGGCACATAACTGCCGATACCGTGGAATTCCTCGAGCAGGTTGAACACGATGTGCGGCTTGGTCTCGGCGAGGGCGGCGCGGACGGCGCTCAGCTCGTTATCAACCGCGAGCGGCTCAGCGTCGTGGCCGAGCTCTTCGAGCGCCGCAAGGACATCATACTCCGTCTTCCACGGCGCGATCTCTTCGTCCGACAGGCCTTCGAGGCTCTCCGGCGGGACGAAGTCCTTCAGCATCAAAACGGCAACACGCAGCTTTTTCATATCGCCAACCGATGGTGTCCGCTATGTAGATAGTTCATCGTCTGAATCGTCAGCAGGATGACGGCCTCGAGCTTGGTCTGGTCGTCGGGGTGCCGGACACGGAGCTTCAACTGCCGACAGCGCGATATCATCTCCTTGAGCGCCTGATCAATAGTATATTGGTATTCTCCGGTCCATTCGGCCAGCCTCCTGCGCAGCTCGGGTCGAATGCGATTGAGGAACTTGGCGGCCGTCTCGCCCTTCTTGACCTCTGTGGAGTCGGCGAAAATCCGGCGAAGATCACGGTCGTAGAACTCGGGGTGGACGGTGCCGTAGCGCGCCTGTTTCTCCCGGTAGTGCTCGCGCAGCGTGGTCCGGATCGATTCCAGCCGGTCGACCCGGGAGCGAGACGTCACGAGCGGTCTGTTGCCCGCGATCTCGTGCATCAGCTTGTCCACGTACTCGAGCTTCTTCAGCGCGCCCCATCCGGCATACCGCTTTCGCCAAGCTAGCGACGGTGTGAGCCATACGGCGAAGGTTTCGGCGAAATCCTCGGTCGGGTGGCTCTGGGCGTACCAATAGTCCAGGTGGAGCACGAATCGCTTGCTGTAGGGTCTTGGTTGGTAATAATCCGGATAGGGTGCGGTGGACTTTCCGAATACCTTCACCCAGTTTCTGCGGCGATGGAGGCGATAAGCGTTGGCAACCGCGTGCCCGACCTCGTGCCGCAGCAATCGCATGCACCATTCATGCGTGCCCCCCTCTACCTCGAGCATCTGTTGCCGTTCGAGCTGCATAAGACGCGGGTGGGCCAGATAGAACGGAACCGCCACTCCGGGCACACCGTCGGGAGTGAACCACTCGTCCGATATCCAGAAGTGCGGGCGGAACGCAATGTTCCGCCGCTCGAGCTCGCCGAGCACTTTCTGGATTCGACCGTCCAGGTCCGTGCCCGCAAGGCTCAAACCGAGGTCGCACATCGGAAGGTCCAGAAGCTGCTCGTCAGACAGGTTCAGCCAGAACACAGGCTCGCGCGCAGGATGCGCGGGAGTCCGTTCACGAGCCGTTTTCTTCTTCGTATCGGTGGTGCGTGGCATACCAGGAGCCTGCTGCCGCGTGTACCCCACAAAGCCCATCAGACGGTGCCACCCCAAATCGTCGATCAGTCGCCAATCGCCGCGTGGGGACGACCGCCCGAATGTCCGGTGCGCCTCGATCGCGCTTCTGACGACACCTGTCCCTGATTATCGGCCACAACCGCCGCACTCGCAAGAACCTCGCCCGTATTCTCCGGGTGCCGCCGCGCTCCTCGTGGGCGGCAACCGCCGATCGCCGCCGCCCGGCTGTCGCGGTCATCGGCGCCGTCTCCGGATTCCGCCTACTCGGGTTGGTCAACGTGCACCTGCCCCTCCCTCACTTCCGTTCAAAGTCAGCGAGGTCGCTGAGGTCGACGTCTCCGTCACCGTCGTGATCGAAAGCGCGAACGCACGTCGCGGCACAGCGCGGCGGGAGCGCTGTCGGCGGATGATAGGGACCAGCTAGACACTCGACAAACGCGGTGAAGTCCTCCAACTGCACCTGCCCATCTCCATCGAAGTCGCCATTGCCGACCGCATCACATACGTCGGGAATCTGGTTCTCGTTGCAGTCCGGAGCAGACTCTTCGAAAATGTCACAGTCGTCATTGTTGTCATTGTCGTTGCAATCTCTTGTCTGCTGTGGAACATGACCGGATTCGTAAGCGCCTAGATCGACGCGGCAGTGTTGTATGCGCAGCCCCCCGTCAATGTCCACACCCGGCAACGGCAACGCGTAGTTCGTACCCGCGTTGATGCACGGCGAGCCCTCCAGCAGTCGAAGGTTCTCGTCTCCGGTGCCGAAAAGATCATCCGGCCCGTCCAAATCCGACAAGAGCGGATCATCAGCAAAGTTCCCGACGCCTCCAAGCATACCACTCCAGTCCTGAACGCAAGAGTAATGAACAGTGGGTGCTCCGGGTCCGAGACAATATTGGGCAGGTTCTCCAACGACCAAATCACCAATGTTGGCCCACACAATGGAGTTTGTTAGGCTCGGCCTCGCGAGGGCACTACATAATGCACCGCCTTCGTACTCGCCGGTGTTGACGACCAGCGTGCAATTCACAAGGTCAACCGCGCCAAGGCTGCGACTGTATACCGCTCCACCCCGATCCGCACTGTTCAGCATCATCATACAGTTCGACACGGTCAAACTACATTGGTCACCGATGTAGACCGCACCGCCCAGACTGGCTGCCAGGTTACTCGTAAACCTACAATGCGTCACGAACGATGTGCCGCCTCCATGAATGCTTAGTCCGCCACCACGCTTTCCGACATTGCCGACGAACGTGCAGCCCTCCGCTAACGCCGTGCTTTCCGAACCGTACACCCCCCCACCCTTGTCGCCGGCAAAGTTCCCAATAAACGCGCACGACCTAAGTTCTAGACTTCCGCCGTGATAGATAAGTCCGCCCCCGTCGAGCCTGTTTGCGTTGGCCCGGACGATGCAATGCGCCAGATGCATTTCTCCTCCGACCGCGTACATTCCGCCTCCCGATAAGTCCTCACCCTGGCCACCTTCGATTACGAATCCGTCAATAACGACGCGGCCGGTCAGTTCAGGCGCACTCACGACCAAGTAGCTGTTCTCGCTGCGCGTCGGTTCGCTAAGCAGCGACTGAGGCTTCTGCAGGTCCACGTCGTCCGCACTCAGATCGCCGCTCAGGACTGTCCCGTTTGTATAGGGATCCGCGTCCCGCTGCTCCACGAGCGTCTCTCCACCAGGATACTCTGTGGAGTCGGCGCCCTGGAAGCCACCATACATTGCAATACCATCGACAAAGCCGAACGTGGCCGTCCGCGCGTCGTCCGGATCCGTGGGCCTCGACGGTCGGTACGTCCCGTCCGCCACCCATATCTGCAGGTTCTCACCGCCCTCGAGTAGTGCGGCATCGAGCGCAGACTGAAGATCAACATATGCGTCTTCCCAGCTCTTTCCATCATTTCCGCCGGAGGTTGCGTTGGCATCGACGTACAGTATGTTCCTCATCTCCTCACACTCGTCCGGGATGCTATTGCCGTTGTCATCCTGCGACGTTCCATGCGCAACATCGCACTCATCAGGAATGAGATTCACGTTGCAGTCTGTACGGTGCTCCGCCGTAATATCGCAGGAGTCCAAGACACCGTTGCCATTGCAGTCGTCGCAGCCCGGGTCGTCCATACACACCAATAACTCGCACTCGTCGGGAGCCCAGTTGCTATTGCAATCCTCATTTGTCCCTTCAATGATGTCGCAACCGTCGTGGATTTCGTTGCCGTTGCAGTCTACGCCGAGCCACTGTATGCAGGACCAGTCGTCAACACATAGCTCTACGCCGTTGCATACGTCGCGGTCATCGCAGTCAAGGTGCGTTAAACACTCGACGCACTCGTCCGTATCTTCCCGACACTGCGGTCGTTCAGTGCCTACACAGGGAACATCTCCGATCTGGCAATCGAGACTTGGGTCGCAGATCTCGACACCATTGCAGTACGCACCGTCGTCGCAAATAAAGTCATCCGGCACACTGATGCAAGTGTCCTCGGCGTCGTCGCACGAATCGACCGTGCAGACGACGTTGTCGTTGCAGTCGACCGCACTGCCGGGCTGACAGTCCTCGATCGCATCGCACGTCTCGACGCCGGTGCAGTACAATCCGTCGTCACACAATGCATCGTCGGGAGCGTTGGTGCAAGAATCGTTCACGTCGTCACATTCATCTACGGTGCACTCCACGCCGTCGTTGCAGTCGGGGTCGGGGCCGTCCACGCAGCCTTGACCCACCACACAGACCTCCACGCCATTGCAGTACTGACCGTCGTTGCACGCTCCGTCGTTCGGCGTGTGGTCGCAACGGTCTTCCGATTCGTTGCACGCATCGGCGGTGCAGTCGAACCCGTCGTTACAGTCCACCGCCGTGCCCGCCTGGC
>JASFUW010000015.1:0-25625 GCA_050050135.1 Phycisphaerae bacterium | reverse complement strand
GGCGTCTTCACCCATCAACCAACGGACACCGTCAGGGTAGCTTGATGGCGCGCTGCACGCGGTTCGCAGGTTGTTCGGGGTATCCTGCCCAGGTCCGGTGGGGTGTGAGGGCCAGAACGGAGGGCCACTTGGTGCGCCGGGGAGGCTTACGTCACCGTTGTACAGGTCGATCAATTCGCCCCAGATGTCGGAGTACGCCTCGTTGAGCTGGCCCGACTGATTTTGGTAGATCAGGTTGGCCGTGCGCTCGGTGACGCCGTGTCCGATCTCGTGAGCGGTGATGTCGTCGGTGACGGTTCCATTGCAGAAGACCATCTGCGTCCCGCCCCAGTAGGCGTTGGGGCATGGCGGAGAGGTGGAATCGACGGTCAGGACGAGCGTCATGCCGTTGTCATCGATGCTGTCGCGCCCGAAGGCGTTCCAGAAATAGTCGTAGACATCGCCGGCGTAGTCGTAGGCCCGGTCGGCGTCGGCTGGGTCTCCCACGGGGGGATCGCCCTCGAACCGAACGAGTGTGCCGGGAAGTGAGGACGTGAAGTTGCCATCATACACGGCACGGACGCGGGCCGTGTGGATCATGCTCCAGCGGTCGAGGATCGCTCCGGTGCGAGCGTCCACGAAGAGGGCCTCACGCAGCGGGACCGACAGGTTTTTCAAGACGACATGGTATGCCAAGCGGGCGCCGATCGGCGGATCGCCGTACCACCCCGGATCGACGATGACCAGTTCGGTTTGTTCTGCTGTCAGGTCGATGTCCTTCTCCAAACCGAAGGCTGCCAAAGCCGCGGAGCGGGCGGCTACTGCGGCTTCGTCGACGGTCAGGGTCGGCGTTGTGCTGAGCTTCTTCAGGAGCGGGTAGAAATCGCCGTTGGCTGACATCACACGACCGGCGGCATCCTGGTGAACCTTGAGCACACCGGAGAAGACCGGTACGCCTTTGTGCGTCTGGTGGTAAGTCGTATGGGTGTGACCGAGGGCGTCAGTTCGCGCCTCGGTTGGGCTGAGCTGTCGGTCCGCGTCGGTGACACCGAACAACGAGCCGTAGGCGCGTAAGAAGTCGTCAGCTGTCGGCTGTTGACCGGCTGGTACCTGACGAAGGGAGATGGGCTGAGCGTCTACACCTTTAACGAAAGTGGCCAGGCCCGTCACCTTTGACCGCCGTACGACCAGATCGCTCGGGGCCTGTTGTGCGACCGCTAACTGCGTCGCGGCCAGCAAGCCGAATGCCAACGCGGACAAGACGATACCTCTGCCGACTCGCTCACTGCCGAGCGCTACGATACTGACCATGGCTGCCTCCCAGACGGACGGTTGTACCAGTGCTTGCACCAACTCCCCAGTTTGGTCCCGGTTTCCGAGTTCGACGCGGGCGGGTTACCCCCGATGCCATATTAGCAATTTCCCGTCGCTGACTCAACCACGTATTCGACCGGCGGAATTGCCTGGGTTTGGGTGCTTTGACTAGGCGGGTGGCCCATGTCCTTTGGACATGGGGGAGCCGATGACGCGTTGTTCGTGCGACCCACGCGGCATCATCGGCTCCCCCACCTCCGGAGGAGGTGGGCCACCCTGCCTATTAAACACGATTCTCAGTGACGCAACCGTGCCACCGTCAGTAACTGAACTTGCCCAGCTCGACCTTGCCGCGGAAGACCCAGTAGACGATCGCGGTGTATGTCAGTACGAACGGCATGCCGATCAGGGCGATGATGGCCATGATGCCGAGGGTCTTTCTGGAAGAGGCGGCGTTGTAGATCGTGAGGCTCCACTCGGCGTTGTCGCTCGAGACGATCAGGTTCGGGTACAGAGCTACCATGAACAGGAACACGAACGCGGCGATCGAGCAGCTCGAGGTGATGAACGCATAGAGCGGTCGGCCGTGATAGATCGCCCGCGGAATGTTGGCGATGGCCAGCACATTCAACAAGACGACGATCCACGCCCAGGGATGCTGCGCGAAGTTCTGCGTCGCGGACGGCACCGCCGTGACGGCGTAGATGCTGACCACGATAAAGAACGTCAGGAAGACGAAGAACGTACGCCACATCCACCCGTGAACGCGCTCCTGGAGATCACCGCCGGTCTTGAGGTACAGGTAGATCGCCCCGTGCATGGCGAACATGGATACCGCGAAGCACCCCACAACGACCGGGAACGGACCGAGCAGGTTGAACGAGCCGCCGGAGTACTCCATGTCCGCACCGACGGGGATACCGATCATCGAGTTCCCGACGGCCACGCCGAACAACCACGTGGCGCCCGCGCTCGCCGCGAAAAAGCAGAAGTCGAAGAACCGCCGCCACGCTCGCGACTCGCGCTTACTGCGAAACTCCAACGAGACCGCTCGAAAGATCAGCGCAAACAACAGCAGCATGAAGGGAAGGTAATATGCGGAGAATGCCGTCGCGTAAGCATGGGGAAATGCCGCGAACAACGCCCCGCCGAACGTCACCAGCCACACCTCGTTTCCGTCCCAGAGCGGACCGATCGAGTTCATCAGGATGCGCCGCTCGGTGTCGTCGCGCGCACCGAGATGCACGATGCCGACGCCCAGATCGAACCCGTCCAGAATCGCGTAACCCGTCAGCAGAACGCCAAGCAGGATGAACCACAGTATGTTCAGGTCCACGGGGGTTACTCCTTCTCCTCGGTCGATCGCGACGCCGGCTTCGTATCCCGGACGTCGGTCATCGAGTCACGGGCGGAGGCGTCGGCGCGTCTCGTGGCCGTATCAAGCCAGCGCTCCTGCGCACCCCCGGTTTCGAGCATGGATGCCTCCTCCGGACCGGTTCGAATCTTGGCGTCTAAGATGTAAACCCACACGAAGAGCAGCAGAAGGTAGATCAGCCCGAACATGACGATTGATGCCAGAACTTCGTCACCCGACACGGACTTCGACACTCCGTCCGCCGTCTTGAGCATCCCGTAGACGATCCAAGGTTGGCGTCCGACTTCGGCGGCGGCCCAACCCGCCTGGTTCGCTACGACCGGTCCGATCACCGCGAACACGAAAACCCACAGCAGCCATCGGCGCGTAAACAGCCCGCCGCGCACCCACAGCACCATCGCGGGCACGGTCAGCACGATGAACGACATCCCGAGACCGACCATCAGATGATAGAGCTGGAAGCTCAGATTCACCGGAGGCCAATAGTCACTCAGTTCCTCGGTCGGCGACATTTCGTGACCCGCGGGAATGATCGCCGGGTCATCGAGTGCCGTTACCGGTTCGGTCGAATCGCCGTGCACGAGAACGCTGAGCATCCCCGGAATCGCCACACCCAGCCTGACACGCCGTTCGCGCTCATCCGGGACGCCCCAGAGGTAGAGTCCGGTCCCGCCGTCGTCGGTCGTGAAATGTCCCTCGAAGGCGGCGAGTTTCGCCGGTTGCGTTCTGGCGACGTTGACGGCCTGACTGTGCCCCGACGCCAATTCGGCGAGCGAGAAGATCGTCGCGAACGGCAGCGCGATCGCAAAGCACTTCCTGGCAAAATCCTCGTGCCGACCCCTCAGCAGGTAAAACGCCGAGACGCTCATCACAAAAAACCCGCCGAGGATGAACGCCCCGAGCAAAACATGAGTGAGTCGCTCGACCGTCGACGGGTTGAAGACGACCTCCCAGAACGCGGTGATCTCGGCACGGCGGCTCAGTCCTTCGCCGACGATATGGTGTCCGGCCGGCGTCTGCTGCCACGAATTCGCAACCACGATCCAGACGGCGGAGAAGATGGAGCCGAGTGCGACCATCAGCGTCGAGAAAAAGTGCATCCGCGGGGAGACGCGATCCCACCCGAACACGAGCACCGCCAGAAACCCGGATTCGAGAAAAAACGCGAAGATGCCCTCCGCCGCAAGCGCCGAGCCGAAGATGTCGCCCACGAACCGCGAGTAGGTCGCCCAGTTCGTTCCGAACTGGAACTCCATGACGATCCCCGTGGCGACGCCCATCGCGAAGATGAGGGCGAATATCTTGGTCCAGAACCGGGTCATCGCTTCGTACTGGCGGTTGCCGGTGACCAGATAGGTTCCCTCCATGATGACCATGATCGCGCCCAGACCGATCGAGATTGGGGGGAACAGGTAGTGAAAAGCCACCGTCAACGCAAACTGGATGCGGGACAGAAAGACCGTGTCAAGGTCCATCGCGTTCGCCACTCCACAACTTTCGTGCTTCGCACTGCGGACTTCAGGCTCCCGCGCCCGCCGACTTCGGCCGAGCTCAGTCGAGGTCGCGCCGGGATCACGTTCGGCAGTTGCGTCTCACCGTCCACGCCTGAAAGCGGTGCGCATGTCGATCAGGAGAAACATCCGGCACGACGCGGACCAGTCGCGCCGCTTACCGCCGCCGGGCCGAAGATCGGAGGTCTGGTCCGACAAAACCAGACAACTGGGCGCCTGACAAAACCGGGCCGGGACGGCATCCCGGTGCGCCGGGAGCGGAGCCCCCCGTGGAATTACGCGCTCGACCGTGGGGCCGCCTGCCAGCGGACCCATAGCACCCGTCAGTCCATGCGCAACGGAGCACTATTCTCTGACAACTGTCCCCAAACCGGCGACGGACTTGGTGACTTCCGGGTCGCCGCGGTAGCGCACCGCCCCGAACCCCCGCAGGGTGACGTCGAGCTTGTCAACGGCGTGTGTGTCGACACTGCCGGCGCCGTCAACGGTCACCGCGACCGACTTCCCCTCCAGCTCGAAGGCATCCACGCGCCCGGCGCCCTCGACGGTGATCGACAGCGAGTTCACTTTTCCGCTCGTTGTCACCGAGGCGGCGCCTTTGACAACAACCGCAAACGAGTCACCACCTACGTCGCGGACACTGGCGTCAGCCGCCCCCTTGCAGCGGAACTCCGCCAGCGACGGCGTAGTGATTGTTACCCGATTGGAGTCGGAAGGCTTTACCCGCACCGGCAACCGGATGGTGAGCTCCGCATCGGTCACACCCGTCTCGATGAGGGGCATGATGTTGTCGTCCGTCATGATCGAGACCGAATGCGTGGGGGCGACGGACATGTCGACGTGGAAGCCCCCGATCAGCTCGACCTTCTCGAACGCGTCAACCGCCGGCTTCTCGGAAACGATCGTCCCGCTTCCGACGATCCGCGCGTCTCGAGTTGGTTCGCAACCCGACGTCGCGGCAAGAAGAAGAAACACGAACAGAATCAACACACGCCGTGCCATTTCAGGTCTCCCGAACCAGTTCCCGCGCTCCCGGACCGAGTGGGGCTTCGTCAAGCTCACAAGCATGATACACTCAGGAACCTCAGCAACGCAAAGCCCCGCGAAGTAAGCAACCAACGCAAGTAGGGTTGACCCCGGTGCGACCTCGACCGTGTTCGGCCGAAGTCGCGGAGGTTGATCCGTGGAAACCCGCCGATCGGGGTCCGCAGCCGGGTCAGGATCGCTATAATCCCGCACATGGCCACGGGCTCGAAGAAAGTCATCTACGCCGCGTTTGTGGGCAACGCAGGGATCGCGGTGACCAAATTCATCGCCGCAGCGCTGACCAATTCGAGCGCGATGCTCGCCGAAGCGATCCACTCGGTCGTCGACACCGGCAATCAGGGCTTGCTTCTGTGGGGCATCAGGCGGTCGAACCTGCCACCCGATGAAGACTTTCCGCTCGGGCGCGGCAAAGAGGTTTACTTCTGGTCGTTTGTCGTGGCGATCATGATTTTCGCCGTGGGTTCCGGCATATCCCTGTACGAGGGCATCAAGCACCTGCTGCACCCGGAGCCGATCGAGCAGGTCGGGGTAAACTACGTCGTGCTGGCCATCGCAACGGTTTTCGAGGGCGTGGCGTGGCTTTACGCGTGGCGCGGGTTCCGCACCTCCAAAGGTGATCACGGCTACCTCGAAGCAGTCCACCGCGCCAAAGACCCCACCCTGTTCGTGGTGCTGTTTGAAGACACCGCGGCGCTGCTGGGGCTACTCGTCGCGTTTGTCGGAATCGCCCTTGGACAAGTAACCGGGAGCCCCTACTTCGACGGTGCGGCCTCGATCGTCATCGGGTTGATCCTGGCAGCGGTTGCCGGTTGGTTGGCGTGGGAGACGAAGGGGTTGTTGATCGGGGAAGCGGCGGTACCCGAGGTCCAGCGGCTCATCCGTGAGATCATCCTGGCCCACAGTGGGATCAAGCGCGTAAACGAGCTGATCACGATGCACATGGGCCCTGACAACATACTGGTCAACATGAGCGTCGACTTCGCGGACGACCTGACGAGCAGCGAGGTGGAGTCGGCCGCCGCTGACCTGAACCGCCAGATCAAACAGGCGGTGCCACACGTCCGCCGCGTCTTCGTCGAGGCGGAGTCATGGACCGCACATAGCAACCAGCGGCTAGAACTCGACCAGAAGCCGGTCGACCCGGACCGCCCGCGTGAGTCATAGCCCGATCGGATCACGGGGTTTCGGAGGAAACGGTGGCATCCTCGACGAGCACGGGATAAGCGTAACCCGCGCCAAAGTCCTGGTCGAGCACGACGGTTCCCTCGATCACCACGACGCTGCCCACCGGTGCGAACCCGGTTGATGATGTTACGGTTATGTCATTACTTCCCGCTGCACCGGTGCCGTCCTGAATGTGCATCCAGTTCCTGCTGAGGATGTTCCGATTGGCTTTGACCACCCGACCGCGGAACTTGACGGTCTTTCCCGACAGCTCCGCGCTTCTTTCGAGCACCTGCGCGACCGTCACCCCGTCAGCAAGCGCCACGACCTCCCCGGGCTTCACCGTCCCGCCCTGACCAACTTGCGCTGACGCGGCGACGTCACCGATCGGCGGGTGTCCCGGCGGCATGGTCGCACCGGAAGGGAGCGGCCCCGGCTGATGCGGCCCGGTTGCGGTACCACCGACGATCACGCGCGCCTGACTCACGAACTGAATCTCCTCGAAAGTCCGATCGAGCGTGGCGCTGTGGAAGTCGTGCATCGGCATCATCCCGGCGATCTCGACCTCGTCGCCCGCGGTCGCCGGAAACTGCCTGGCGGCGGCCCAGACGTCGCCCCTTTGCGTCGCGAGCAGAACATACGTGTATCCGCCGGAGTCCATGGTCTCTTTGACCGTTCCGCGTAGTGCGTTCATCGTCCGAGGTCCCGCCGCAGCGGGATCCGATGGACTTTCAGTCTGACGCTCTGACATCGCTGCCTGTGGCGCGGCGTCAGCCGCCGGAGCTGACGAACGCCCGGAGGCCTGGTTCTGATCGGACCCGGTCGCCGCCTGCGGCTGCCTGCCATCTCGACAGCCGCCAACCACGAAAAAAAGAACCGCACAAACCGGCAGAAGGTGGAGACATCGCAACGCACCTCTCCTCTTCGTACCGCTCAAACTCACTTTCGTCGTTCCTGGCTTGGTCACGACTCACCCTTTCGTTCTCGATACGTGCACGCCTGGAACCACGAGAAACCACGGGCACCGGGGTTCCGACACGCGCACTGCAATTACCGTTCGGTTGTCAATCTCCGTGAGGGCGAATCCACCCCTCGGACCCGCCCGTGATTTTAGCCCACCTGCGCATCCATGTCACCCCGCGCTGTCGCCCTCCCCGTTTTGTCAGACTCGCCATCCGCCGCACCCCCTGCAAGCCGGGATCGCGGCTCACGCTCACGGTTTGTTCCTGGGATCAGCGATCGGTGCTATACTCCCTGCGTAAGCGCGATTGCGCTGCAGACTTCGGGAGTACCGACATGCCCGCAAAGATGATCCCCTATCGATTTACCCGACAGAGCGCAACGGACATGCGAACGACGGCCGTCCGGCTCGTCCAACAAATGAACAGCCGCCGAAGCTGCCGCCATTTCAGTGGCGAGCCCGTCGATCGCTCGATCATCGAACAGGTCATCGCCGTCGGGCATTCCGCACCAAGCGGGGCGAACCGCAAACCCTGGCGATACGTCGCCGTCGATGACCCCGGGCTCAAGCGTGAGATTCGCGAGGCGGCCGAAAGGGAGGAACGCAAAAACTACGGCGGCCGAATGCCGCAAGCTTGGCTCGACGCACTCGAACCGCTGGGTACCGACGCAAGCAAGCCCTTTCTCGAAGTCGCACCCTGGCTGATCGTGATCTTTCGTATCGACTGGGAGACCATCGACGGCGAACGCGTCCTCAACTACTACCCCGTCGAATCGACCGGGCTGGCTGCGGGCATGTTCCTTATGGCGTGCCACCAGGCGGGGTTGGCCACGCTCACCCACACGCCCAGCCCGATGGGATTCCTGCGCGACCTTCTCGGCCGTCCCGCCAACGAAAAGCCCTACCTGCTGATCCCCGTGGGGTATCCTGCGCCAGACTGCCAGGTTCCTGACATCACCAAGAAGCCCCTCGCCGCCGCCCTTCAGTGGAACCGCGGATAACCCGGCGCGGGCCCTCGTCGCAACCGGCGTTCGCTCCCCGTCACCCTGTTACACGCACCCCTCGTCACGTCCGTGACTCGGCGTTCGCTGCGTCTTCCAAATTCCTTCCGTTGCGCTGCGGCTCTGTCCAACTTCGCCGTACCGCGCTTCCGTCGCTCTTCCGGCCCGCCCGGATCGCGTCTCGCCCACTCGCGGCTCGTCCTGTCTGCGCGACGGCACCGCTCCACAGCGAAATCGGCGTCCGCGTGTGCGCTTCAAATCTTGAAGTAGAGCTACTTCACTGTCCACGGTCTGCACCGTTCCGGAACGTCGTTTTTTTCTTGATCCAGCGGGTTGTTTCGGGTATTAAGGACCCTGTATGGACGCTGGCGGCGTCTCGTCCCTATAAACGTTGGAGCTGTCTCTGGCTGGGATGCTCCTGATCCGCACCGGCTGTCCCGGCGCGCCGGGAGAGGCCGGCTCGGAGGGTGTGTGCTTGTGGTGAAGAAGCAGCCGTTTCAAGGGGTAGCCGTCCCTTGTATGGGGAATCTTCCGGGGTGCACGCGCGTTCCGTGGGTCTGTTCCCTCGTCGCCTTGTCCGCAGTTCTCGCACCCATTGTTCAGCCCCAAACGGCAACGGCCGCCGACCGGACCGTCTTCTGCGAAGAGTTCACCAACGACACGTGAGTGTCCTGCTCGTACGCGGGTCCCGCGTTAGGAAGGCTGGTGGATGTCTATCAGGATTCATTCGCGTTTGTGCAGTTCCATATGTTCGACGACAACGCGACGCCATTCGGCGAGCAGCGCTGGGCCTACAACCACGGCGAGCACACACCCCTAGCTGTCTTTGGCGGCGTTGACTCCGTGGTGGGAGCGGTGTCCGATGTCGATCAGCAGTACACCATTTATCGGGTCAACCACTTCCTCCCACAGCGGGCAGCCACGACCGATGTGACGATCGCGTTGACGGCCGAACAGGTCAGCGGCCCCACGTACCGCGTTAGCGCCCTGGTGGCTATTGAGGAAGGCGGCGCCGCCAAATCCCTGCGCATCCATCTGGTCCAGGTGCTCGACCATTGGCCCGCCACGCACGACTACCATCGCAACGGGTTCAAACAGGCTGCCCCTCCGCAGGATGTGGCACTAAGCCCTGGTGAGTCGCAGTCCGTCGAGCATACGTTCACGTTCGACGCAGAAAGCTGGGCGAACCAAACGGACATCAAGATCGTGGCGTGGACGCAGGCACCGGGGGACGACTTTCCGGGAGAGGTCTATCAGTCCGCCACCCGCGCCTGGCCACTTATTTCGCTTCCGAACGACGCCGACGCCGACGGTGTCTCGGATGCGACCGATAATTGTGCGACTCGCTACAACCCGGACCAACTAGATACCGACGGCGATCAGGTCGGGAACCTCTGCGACAACTGCGAAAACGACGCGAATGCAGGCCAGACTGACGACGATGAGGACGGGTTCGGTAATGCCTGTGACAACTGCCCGTCGATCCACCACCACGACCAGTCGGATGACGATGGTGACGGCGTCGGGAACGTCTGCGATTCATGCCCCGATTTCGTCGCCCGCGGTGGCGTCGACCAGTTCGGCAGACCGCTGGGCAGCATCGACCTGGACTGCGACGTGGACCGCTTCGACGTTGCGCTGTTCAGCACCTGCTTCACCGAACCCGATGCCACGACGCCGGCCGCCGGCTGCGACCCTAGCGACTACGCCCGTTCGGACCTCGACTCCGATGGCGACGTCGACATGGACGACCTCCCCATTCTCGCGCTCAACCTCACCGGTCCGCTACTTAGCCCACCCCTCTTCGTCGGTGAAGCCGCCTGCATAGAATGTCATGAAGACAAGCACGCTACCTGGACGACGACGGCCCATGCTTCCGCGTTTGACACGCTGCTTGCCAGTGGCGACGGCGACAACGAGCTCTGTTTTCCGTGTCACACGGTCGCGTACGGGTCGGCCGGCGGGTTCGTCGATCTTCAAACCACGCCGCAACTTGCGAACGTTCAGTGCGAGAACTGTCACGGTCCTGGCAGTAACCACGTCGCCGACCCGGAAGCGTCGCATCTGCCGATCAACATGGATGCGTCACTCTGCGGCGCGTGTCATCAATCCTGCCACGGTTTGTGTGGTGAGGACCACCATCCCCAGTTCGAGCAGTGGGTGACCTCCACGCACGCTGGTTCGTTGTTGACGCTGTGGCTCGACTTGGACGCCGTGGACGACTGCCTCAGGTGCCATTCGACGGATTATCGCCTCGCACCTCCTGACGGGAAGCCGACCCTGTTTGAGGCCCAATACGACGTCGAATGCGTCGCCTGCCACAATCCGCACGGCACGGAGAACGTCGGCCAGCTCCGATTGCCGCCACGATTGCTCTGCGCCGATTGCCATACCATGGAGTTGGTCACGCCTCCGACCGAACCCGCCCAGCCCCAGCTCGAAATGCTCCACGGCACCGGCGCATACTCGCTTGATGGCGAACCGCTTGGCGGTCCATATTCCGAGCATTGGTGGGGACTTCCCGACGAGTGCGTCACCTGTCACGTGTACCGGCAGAACTACGGCGGACCCGATCAGCCCGTCGACAGCGGGCACACCTTCCTCGCGAACATGCGGGCCTGCGCGCCCTGCCACACCGAATCCGCCGCCACCATGCTCGTCAGCGCGGCGAGCGAGGAGTTCGAAGCACGGCTCGCCGAGATCGCCAAATACCTCGACCCCGGCGACCCGCTCTATATCGATCCCCTGACACTAACACCGGAGGAACTCGCCCAGTACGAGATAGCCCTGTTCAACTACGAGTTTGTCGGCGCCGACCGATCCAACGGATCGCACAACGCCTTCTACGCACGGGCCGCGCTGGCTGAAACAGAGGACTTCTTCGGGATCACGCCCTGGCGACCGGGCGGGACCGCGAATTCAACACCACCGGAGCCCCGCCGATGAGACTCAGCCGCCGAGAGTTCCTCAAACTGGCAGCCGCCGCCGCGGCGGCCGGGCGGATTTCCCCAAGCGCGCTCGCCGATCTGCAAAAGCGCATACTGGCCGCGGGCGGCCCCCGCGTCATCTGGCTGCAAGGTTCCGGTTGCGACGGGTGCGCCGTCTCGTTCCTCAACAGCGTCCATTACGCGACACCCGACGACCTTCTGCTCAACACGCTCAACGTCGAGTTTCAAAGTAACCTCATGGCGGCCACCGGTGACCTGGCCGTGTCCGCCGCCGAGGCGGCTGGCGCCGAGCCGGGCTACATCCTCGTGGTGGAAGGTGCTATCCCGACCGGAGCGGCCGGAAAGTACTGCACGCTCTGGCCGGGAATGTCCATGCACGCCGCGCTCTTGAGCTTCAGCCAGAACGCCGCCTTCATCGTCGCCCTCGGCGCCTGTGCGTGTTACGGTGGTGTCACGAGCGGGGCACCCAATCCGACCGACGCACACGGAGTCGGCGAGATCCTCGGCTCGGACGGTCGGCTGATCAACCTACCCGCTTGCCCGGCTCATCCAGACTGGCTGGTCGGTACGATTGTCTACCTCATCACCAACGAGCACATCCCGCCCCTGGACGAACACCGCCGCCCGCTCGAGTTCTTCTCACGACGAATTCACGACAACTGCTCCAACCGGCGCGAGTACTGCGGCCAGGGTATCACCTTCGCCCAGCAGCTCGGCGACGAAGGATGTATGGAGTTCCTCGGCTGCAAAGGGAAAAAGACCTATTCCGACTGCCCCATGCGGAAGTGGAACAGCAGCGGACCGGGCGAATACGGAGTGAACTGGTGCATCGGGGCGAAAAGCCCGTGCTTGGGCTGCGTGGAACCAACCTTCCCCGACGGAATGTCGCCGTTCTATGTCTACTCACCAACGCCTTTGAGATCGGGCGAGCCCGAGGGGGAAACGCATCGCCGCGGACAAACGGATACGACTGGAAAACCGAAGGCGAATCGACCAGACAACCCTCATCAGGAGTGAGGATTTCGTGCCAACGACCATCACAATCGATCCCGTTACCCGCATCGAAGGTCACCTTCAGATCGACGTGACCGTCGATACGGTAGGCGGTGAAGAGCAGGTCGTCGACGCCCGCAGTGCCGGCACCATGTTCCGCGGGTTCGAGATCATCCTCGCCGGCCGCGACCCGCGCGACGCCGCACCCTACACCCAGCGAATCTGCGGCGTCTGCCCTGTGTCACACGCGATGGCCTCCTGCAAAAACCTGGACAATGCCTTCGGCGTGACACCACCGGATAACGGCCGCATACTCCGCAACCTGGTCCTCGGAGCCAACTTCATCCAGTCCCATTTGTTGCACTTCTATCATCTGTCAGTGCTGGACTTCGTAGATACCACCGGATTGTTGGACGCCTCACCTTGGACCCCGCGTTACGTCACCCCCGACATGGCGACCGGTCCGACGGCAGCCACACTGGTCAACAACTACGTTGCCGCACTACAGATGCGCCGAAAGGCGCACCAGATGGGGGCAATCTTCGCCGGAAAGCTGCCCTGTATCGGGTCGTTCGTTGTCGGTGGGTGCACCGAGACAGTAACCGCGCAGAAGGTCAGCGACTTCAGGGCGTTGCTGACCGAACTACGAACGTTCATCGATGACGTCTACCTGCAGGATGTCGCGACACTCTCGAGTCAGTTCTCCGACTACTACCAGCTAGGCGAAGGAAACGGCAACTTGCTCGCCTTCGGAGCTTTTGACCTTGATCAGGCCAGCACGACCAAGTTCTTCCCCGGCGGCCGCTACACTGACGGCCTACCCGGTACGGTTGATCCTGCCCAGATCATCGAATACATCAAATACGCTTGGTACGCCGATGCCGGCGGAAATCAAAACCCCGCGCAGGGGGTAACACTGCCCGAAGCGGACAAACCCGTCGCCTACACGTGGCTGAAGGCGCCGCGCTATGCGGACAAGGTCCACGAACTCGGACCGATCGCCAGAATGTTCGTCAGCGGCGAGTACACCAACGGTGTCTCGACCATGGACCGCATCGTGGCACGGGCCTTCGAGACCAAACGGATCGCGGACGCCATGGACGGCTGGCTCGATCAGTTGGCCCCCGGCGCTGCCACCTACGCGCCGAGTACGATCCCACAGCAAGCCACGTCCATGGGCCTGACCGAAGCCCCACGCGGCGCACTGGGGCACTGGATGGAGATCGACGATTCCGTCATCAGCCGATACCAGGTAATTACGCCGACGAACTGGAACGCCTCCCCACGCGATAATCTTGAACAACCCGGCCCGATTGAAGCAGCCCTCGTGGGGACACCCGTGACCGACTTGAATCAGCCGGTCGAGATCTTGCGGATTGTCCATTCGTTCGACCCGTGCCTCGCATGTGCCGTCCACATGGCTCGCCCGGGCGACCGTAGGCAAGGCACTCAGGTGTTGATTCACCCGGGGATTGCATGAGGAGCACCACACGGAGACGTAAAGGGATTGCACTGACGATGCTGACGAAAGCCGAGCCAACACGACCAACACCCACGGCCCCGCGCCCCATCCTGGTGCTCGGGCTTGGGAACATCCTGCTGCGCGACGAGGGTGTCGGTGTGCGTGTCGTGCAATCCATGCAACGGATGGACCTGCCGCCCGGTGTGGAGCTTCTGGATGGGGCCACCGGTGGCCTGGACCTCCTCGACGCACTGGCAGACCGTCAGAAAGTTATCGTCATTGACGCCATCGAGGGTGACTACGAACCAGGTACCGTACTGCGTCTGAACCAGGACGACCTCGCCGTCAAGGCTTCAATGGGTGTTTCGCTGCATGATCTCGGGCTCTTGGAACTCCTGGTGGCCGCAGCGCAACTCGGCATTGCGCCAGCCGAGGTCATCATCCTCGGCGTCAAGCCCAAGGAAGTGGAATACGGTTTGGAGTTGTCTCCGCAGACCGCCGCTCTGTTGCCCAAGATCATCAATTTGGTATTCGCCGAACTGGATACGTGCAACAACGCTCAGCCTGTGAGTGCATGACTGAGAAAGAGAATCGGATATGACAACCCGTGTACAATTGCTGGTGGCGAGCCTGGTTGTGCTCTGTGTGATGCGCACAGCCCGGGCTGAGCCCGCGTGGGGGGTCAACTGCCTCAGTTGTCACGGTGACTGGCAGGCCGGAGCGCTGTCGATCATAGGTGCAGACACCACCGCCGATCCCGATGAAAGCGCTACAGGAGCTCCCGACCGAGGCGTGCTTCCTGTTTTCCGCGTGATGCCGGGCCAGACGAAAACGCTCCAGGTCGAAGTCGTCGATCTCGGATTGGGCGACGTCTATGCCGTCGAGTTGAAACGCTTTCGCTTCCCTGGTGTAGTCAGCGGCGGCGAATTGAGCTACACCGACGATTGTAACTGGGCATACTGGGGCGAACCCGGCAAGTATTACACCGACCCCGCTATCGGCTATTCGTGGGGATCGGGCCCGACCACCTTCGCATTCGAAATCGGCGCGAACTTCGACGCGCCCGAAGACTACTACGACCTCGTCTTTGCCGTCGTAGGCAAGTTCGCGGACGACGGCGCACTGTTTACGACAGAGGAACACCTTTACCTCCAGGTGACATCGACGCCGGCACCGGGAGACCTCGACGGCGACGGCGACGTCGATTGGGACGACTTCGACATCTTTGTCGTCTGTTTCACGGAGTCCGGCGGTCGCATCATCGCCGGATGTGAAGCCTGTGACCTCAACGCCGACGAAGACCTCGACTGCGGAGACTGGGTCTTGTTTCAACAGGCCTGGACCGACCCCGACCCACCCCCGGACTTCGCCGCATGCGGAGCCGACATCCCGACAGTGTCCGAGTGGGGCTTGATCCTGCTCGCTCTTTTGATGACTAGTCTGGGCACGATGGTGCTCAGGATACGGAAATGCGGAGAACGGACTTGGGCAGGTTAGTCTCCATGCCGACAGTCAGTGATAGTATGCGAAAAGCACTAGGCATCACCTTCGCTGCAGCGTGGTGCTGCACCAGTTCCGTCCGCGCCACCGAACTGGCCATGACCCTCGAAGCCGAACTATGCAATTCATCGACTATTGTAGTCGGTCCTGAATGCGAAGTTGTCTATCGTGTCATAGGTGAGTTGACAGACGATTCCAGCCAGGGACTTGCAGCCATCGTCTTCGACCTCGAATTCGACGGCGGATCGCTACCCCAAGCCGACGAACCGACCGGACTCCCCATGCTCAACTTCACCACGCCGTTGGGCTTCAGTCGTAACTCAGCCGGGTTCGGTGGCACACCACGAGATGGAAACCTGATTCAGGTAGGCGGCGCGCAAAACGTCTTCAACCACGGACAATGGCTGTGTCAGGACGATGACGGCTGTCCGGGGCCGTCACTCTGCACCTCCAGTGTATGTACGCCCATTGTCGGACTGCCAGTCGGCGCGTTGATCACTGACGTCGCCGCACCAGGCTCGCCCGTTGTATTGACCACTGGATCGCTCACGGCGCCTGACACGGAAGGCGTCTACTCGCTCCAGATCACCAGCATCAAGGCCAACGTCGTCCGCCACAGCGCCACCGGCGATCCCGTCTGGGTGACAGAGTCAGCCGGACCGGGTCCGGTTACAAACCTCACCATCACGGTCACAAACGACGGCCTTTGTTGCGGCGAGACCCGTGAAGCTTGCTGCCTTCCGGGAGGCGGTTGTGTTTCCGCAGACGCGAACGAATGCGCCGATGTGCTCAACGGGACGCCACTCGGGCCCGACTCTGCGTGCGAAGGGGATTACGACGGCGACGGAACAGACGGCCACTGCGGCGACGAATGCCCCACTGACCCCGGCAAGACCGCACCTGAGATATGCGGATGCGGCGTTTCTGACACCGACGGCGACGGCGATACCGTCCCCGACTGTCTGGACGTCTGCGAGAACCAGGACGACCGCATCGATCTGAATCACAACGGCGTGCCCGACTGTCTCGAAGAAGCACCGATCCCCGCCGTATCACAATGGGGCCGGCTGATCCTTACACTCTCACTGGTCGTGGCGGGCAAGGTGTCTTTCAGTCGTCGGCGTACGACGGTCGGTATCGATCTGCAAACGTAACGGAAGACCTTATGCGGTCTTCTTTCATTCATGGTGACGTTGTGACCGTGGCAAACAAAGCGCCGGACCGTGTCGAGAGACGTCACCCCGCCTGCGACTTACATCGAAGGAGATGAGGAATGTGGAAGAACAACCACTCTGTCCCGGGAGTTTCATACCTTGCGATCGGCCTGGCGGCGCTAGCCATGGCCGGCGTTGCCCACGGTGCCGACCGCACCGTACTCTGCGAAGAATTCACGGCCACTTGGTGAGGATACTGCTATTACGCGGGTCACGCGTTAGACCTCATGGAACAAAACTACCACGACAGCTTCATCTCGGTCCAGATCCACATCGGCGACGACTATTCATACCCCTGGGGCGAGGACCGGGCCGACTTCTATAGCGTCGGCGGGACACCCGACGCCTGGTTCGACGGAATCCAGGAAGCAAGCGGTGCCTATCAAGACATCGGGCAGCAATACAACTGGTATCGATCGATATACAACCAACGGGTGGTCAGACCCACCGACGTGACCATCGATATCACGGGCGGAGTGGTGGCGGAAGAGGTCGCCCAGGTGCAAGCCGACGTCTGCATCGAGGCAGGCGGGTCGGGCAAAACCCTGATCGTTCACGTTGTCCAGGTGTTGGACTATTGGCCAAGCGGCGTCGTCGACTATTCCCGCAATGGTTTCAAGCAAGCAGCCGATCCTGAGGTCATCGTTCTGTCACCCGGCGAATGCCAGTCCATCCAAACCTGCTTTGAATTCGACCGCGACAGTTGGCTCGATCAACAGAACATCAAGATCGTCGCCTGGGCACAAGATCCAGGACCCGGTCCGCAGGAGGTTCACCAGGCCGCATTCATGGAGTGGCCGTTCCCCGGTGTCGAAGGATCTGCGTGCTGCCTGCCGGACGGCACCTGCACCGACGCGGACCACAACGTGTGCGTCGCGGCCGGCGGCGACCCACTCGGTCCCGGAAGCAACTGCTGTGACGGCTCGTGTCACGACATGAAGTGGGTGCAACCGCCCCTGCTGAACCCGGCCTCACCTGAGCCGATCTGTTTCTGGGGCTGGGACGAACCCTCCACTTACGACTGCACGGCGCCAGGCTGCCAGATCGTGGCTGATGACTATGAGTGCACAGACCTTCGACCGATCTCCGACATCCACTGGTGGGGATCGTACCTCGGCTGGCAATCGGCCGACCCGCCCCCACTCGCAGACCCCGGGGCGCCGGACTACTTCCACGTCGGCATCTGGACGGACGTTCCTGCCGGCGTCGACGGGCCGTTCAGTCATCCCGGGCAACTCATCCAGGATTGGACTGTCTCCCGGGCAAGCCTTAACGAACGCAACGTCGGATGTGACTTCCACCCCGACTTCCCCGGCCCGGACACCTGCTTCCGATACGATTTCACCATCCCGCAAGAGCATTGGTATCTCCAGGAATCCGCCGACCCAACGATTTACTGGCTGAGCGTTTCCGCCCATTACCCCGACGGTGAACCGACCATCCCCTGGGGCTGGAAAACGCGCGAGCATTTCTTCAACGACTCCGCCGTCCGGATCACTGACCCCAACAACCCGACAGCCCCGGACGCGGTCTACGTCGCCGGTACACCCATCGAACATCCTGAGCAGGTCGGGTGGGACATGGCATTCACTTTGGGAACGTTCTGCCCCGTCGTCGATCCGCCCGCTCCCGAGGACGACCCCGGCGTCATACCAAAGAACCGGTACATCTCGTTTGTACCCGGCAACCCGGGGCAAATGGCCGCCCTCCGCGTCACGCTCAGAGACCTCCCTCCGCTCTACACCGCGGCAGAAGGTTGTCAGCTCTGGGTCACTGAACCCTTCGAGGTCTCCGAAGCCTCCGCCAACCCCGAAGGTCCGCCGCCATACTTCATGGCCGCCAACCTCGAAAACACGGATACACCGCACTGCATGGACTGGAGCACCGTCGGCCTCGTGCACGTCTTTGACAGTGAAATCGTCCCGGGTGCCCTCTACGAGGTCCAGGCCGTCAACTGCTGGTGCGATACATCCTCCGAGGGCAACTTCTCGGATCCGCTGGCGATCGCCACGAGCGACTGGGGGGACGTCGTCGGCAATGGGTACGGTGTCATCTACCCCGACGTGTGGGACCCACCGCAGGGCGTCGTGGACTTCAACGACATAACCGCCCTCGTCGACAAGTTCAAGAACGAACCCGACGCGTGCAAGAAAGCCAGGACGGACCTCTGCAGCGACAACCCCGACATGAAGATCGACTTCGTCGACATCGGTTTCTGCGTCGAAGCCTTCCGCGGATTCGGTTATTCCTTCGACGGACCGGACGAGTGCCCGTAAGTTGCTAAATCACACATACGGTTGAATGGACAGATCACGGCGGGACGGGCATTCACACCCGTCCCGCTTTTGTGCGACCCTCAACACCGGAGACGGACCAGGCAATCACTTCCCGACCGCAAACACCCAATCCACCAAGCCATCCGCCGCGCCATCCCGATGATTGAATCTGAACAGCGGCGCTTCCGCGTTGAACTTCCGGATGTCCGTCTCCGCCGCGACCACGTCGAAGTTGGTCTGTTGCAAAAGATCGGTCTTCGATACCACGATGGCGTCGGCGCGGCTGAAAAGCAGCGGATACTTCGCCGGCTTGTCATGACCTTCCGTCACGCTCACGAATGCCACGCGAGCCGTCTCACCGAGATCGAAGTTCGCCGGGCAGACCAGGTTCCCCACGTTCTCGACAAAGACCATATCGACCGCGTCAAGGGGGACTTCGTTCAGCCCCCGCAGCACCAGCCCCGCGTCGAGGTGACACGACCCCTGCGTTTCGAGTTGGATCACCGGTGCGCCCAGCGCCGCGATCCGCTCCGCGTCACGGGTCGTGTACAGATCCCCTTCGAGAACACCGCAGCGAAGCTTGGCGGACAGTCTCGGCAACAGGTGTTCGAGCAGCGTCGTCTTGCCGCACCCGGGACTCCCCATCAGGTTCACGAGGCGAACCCCATGCCCGCGCACGAGTTTACGAATCTCGTCCGCATTCGCCTGGTTCTTCTCTTCGAGCCGCCGAAGGACGCGAATCTCCATCGCTGTCTCCCTGACTGATCTCCATCGATACGAGCAGGATGTCGTCACCGCCGCTGCACCGGATCGCGTGCGAGCCACACCCGGGGCATTCGAACGGCGCTTCGTCTATCGTGGTCGTACTGCCGCAGTCGCGGCACTCGATCTGAATCCCCTCCGTCTCCATCTTCAACGTTGCCCCTTCCATAAGCGTACCCGCAACCGAGAGCTCGAACGCCGTCGTCATGATCTCCGGAACGATCCGCCGCAGGACGCCGAAACGGCACGTGACCGAGACGACGCCGATCGCCTGATGCCGCTTAGCCTCCGCAAGCGCGGTGTCGCGAATCGATGACGCTATGGCAAACTCGTGCACAACTCCCGTCCTGTCGCCACCGCGGCACCGGGTTCAACAGATTCGCGGCAATTCCTCGCCGTACGGACGTTGAACAACACGCCGTCCCCCGACCACCGTGATCAGTTCCACCAGCGCCGGCTTGACGTCGACCACCCGCCCGATACGCGCCGCGCTCCGGCCCAACGGGTCGCCCCGCATCGCGGCTAGCGCCCGGTCCGCATCCGACTCAGCCACCACACACACCACTTTCCCCTCGTTCGCACACGTGAGCGGATCGAGCCCCAGCATCTCAGCCGCGTGTCGCGCCGTGGGCGTCACCGGGACCCGGTCCTCGTCGATCTCCAGACTCAGGTCGCTCGCCTCACTGATGTCTGAAAGTACGCCCGCAAGTCCCCCGCGCGTGGCGTCTCGCAAGAACTTCACATCCACGCCGTCGTCAAACAGCTTCGCCAGCAAGTGGTTCAACGGCGCCGCGTCGCTGCGAAGCTCGGTTCCGAACTCGATCCCGTTCCGCGTGGACATGATCGCCAACCCGTGGTCGGCCAGCGTTCCGTTCACGAGGATCGCGTCGCCGGGCCGGGTACGCCTCACGGCAAGACGCACATCTTCCCTCAGCGTCCCCACGCCGGCCGTGTTGATGAACAGCCCGTCAACCGGGCCCCCGGTCGCCTGCCCCGGCGGCTGCCGACGATCGATGACCTTCGTATCGCCTGTCACAACCTCGACACCCGCTTCCGCAGCCGTCGCCCGGATACTCGCCACGATCCGGTCAAGAACATCGAGCGGCAGCCCATCTTCCAGGATCAACCCCAGACTCAACGCGATCGGCGTCGCACCCATCACCGCCAGATCGTTCACCGTTCCCGCGACCGCCAACCGCCCGATATCACCCCCGGGAAACTCCAGCGGCGTGACCACGAACGAGTCCGTCGTGAAGACGAGCTTCCCCTCCGGTCTCGGCAGAACCGCCCCGTCATCCAGCGGAGCAAGCGACGGATTGCTTAGCGCCCCCAGCAGGTGTTCACGAACGAGACCGTTCATCAGCTCGCCGCCCCCGCCGTGCCCGAGCGTAACCCGGTCGAAGCCTCTCCCATCACCGTCCGGCGCCATTAGAACGACACTCCGCGCTGACCCGTGGTCGTCCCTCGACCACGATTGTACTTGTACCACGCCGCACACGTTCCTTCGCTGGAGACCATACACGGCCCGACAGGGTGTAGCGGCGTGCACGCCTCGCCGAACAGCGTGCACGCACTCGGCTCGACTTTGCCCACAATCACCTCGCCGCATCGGCACGCCGGGTCATCAACGTCGTCCCCGAGTTCGACACCAAACGCCTCTAGCGCGTCGAATCGGCGATAGGTCGCCGCGAGTTCGAACCCGCTGTCGGGAATCACGCCCAGCGCACGCCACGGCGCATCACGCCGCACGAAAACCCGGTCAAGCATCTTACGCGCGACACCGTTGCCTTCCGCCGAAACCACACCCGAGTACACGTTCTCCACCGCGGAACGCCCCTCCGAAATCAACCGAACCAGACGTGCCACGCCGGCGAGAATCTGCCGTGCCTCGAACCCCGCGACGACACACGGCTTTCCGAACCGCTCCGCGATCGCCCCATACGCGTCGGCTCCGATAATCACGCTCACGTGCCCGGGGCACAGAAAACCGTCAAGAGCAACGTCGCCGCGCGCAACAAGCGCAAGCATCGCCGGCACGATCAGCTTGTGACACATCAGCACCCTGAAATTCTCGACACCCGTCTGATCCGCTTCCAGGACCGTGGCCGCCGTCGCGGGGGCCGTCGTCTCGAAGCCGATGGCAAGGAAAACCACGTTCCGATCCGGACGCTCACGCGCCAGCTTCAGCGCCGACCGCGCCGAACTGACCACCCGAACCTGCGACCCTTGTGCCCGCGATTGCTCGAGGCTTCCCGACCGCCCCGGAACCCGCATCATGTCACCATACGTCGCAATCGTGACATCCGCACGACCCGCCAGTTCAACAGCCGCATCAACGTGCCGCTGAGCAGTGACACAAACAGGACACCCCGGCCCGCTCACCAGCCTCAGGTTTTGCGGCAGCAGCGAGCGAAGCCCGTGGCGGAAGATCGACATCGTGTGCGTACCGCACACCTCCATGATCTGGACACGCTCCGTACGGCTGCATGCGTCGGCAACTTCTCCGACCAGCGTCTCTATACGTGGTGAGGTCATGACGGCTCAGTTTCATTACCGGTCGGTTCGGGTCCACCGGCGTTCAGGGCAGAAAGGTACGTCCAGGTCTCGCGCGCGTCCGCTTCGTCCAGCACCTCGATCGCAAACCCGGCGTGGATCAAGACCCAGTCCCCCACGCCGGCGTCCGGCGTGAGCGCCAGGCTCACCTCGACGCGGTTTCCCTGCAAGTCAACCGTGCCGATCGATCCGCCCGCACCGCTTGCGGTATCGACCTCGACGACTTTCGCAGGCACCGCAACACACATCACTCACGCTCCTCGAGTCGCGCCGCCGCGACCGCCGCCTGCCCGAGTGCTAGGCTCGCGTCACCCGACGACAGATTCTCGTGTTTCAGCACGCGCTTCACGCCGCCCTCGATCAGCAACCGCTCGACGCACTCCACCAGAATGCGATTCAGAAAGCACCCGCCACTCAGCGCCACACAGTCCACACCGTACGCTCCCGACGCCGCCAGCGCCGCCGTGGAAACCATGGCAGCCGCCGTCGCGTGAAAACGCGAGGCCATCACCCGGCGATCCGCCCCCGCACGCACGTCGCGACAGAGCTCCACGATCATTTTGCGTACCACCAATTCCCGTTTCCCGTCGGAGTCGACCATTTCGAAAGGATAAGCGGGCTCGAGTTCGCCCTCCGCGGCCTCTTCGAGCGCGATCGCCGCCTGACCTTCGAACGCATTGAAGTCGCACACGCCCGTCAGAAACGCCGCAGCGTCGAACAACCGCCCCAGACTGGACGTTTTCGGGGCATTGAGACCTCGCTCCAGCATCGTCTGGACCGCCTCGACCTTCTCCCGACCGACACGCTCGAACACCGCCCGTTGGTCTGGCGACAACGCCCCCCCAGACGTCGAATGAATGACGCCCAGCGCAGCCCGCCACGTCTCCTTTGCCGCGGCATCCCCCCCAGGCAGCGCGAAGTACCCGATGTGTGCACTCCGCTCGAATGCGGCCCGCGTCACGTGCAGCACCTCGCCGCCCCACACCGCACCATCGCTGCCGAACCCGGCCCCGTCGCAAGCAATTCCGATAACCGGTTCCGTCACCCCATGTTCGACCATGCACGCCACGATGTGCGCGTGGTGATGCTGGACGGCCTCAGTCCTGATCCCGTCGGACGCCGCCGCCGACCGCCGGGCAGCGACCGTCGACAAGTACGTCGGGTGCAGGTCATGGGCGAGCACCAGCCGTACTCCGGCACGCGACGAGTGGCCCGACGTGGCTTCAGATACCGCCTTCTGCAAGCTGCCCAGGAACCGTCGATAGTCCCCACCCTCTCTTAGATTCCCGATCGCCGGGCTGAGCGTAGCCGCACCGTCTTTGACCACGCAAACGGTGTTCTTCAGCTCGCCACCCACACCGATCACCGGGGTAGTTGAAGGAATCCGCAGGATAGCCCCGGCGCCAAACTTGCCAGCCAAAGTTCTGATCTCCGTCTGAGGGAACGCGCATTCACCGAACGCGACGGCTGATCCTCGTCTCCACACACACAGCGTACCCACTTACCCGCGAGGCTCCAACAGGTCTTGAGAAACCGCAGCGGACACCTGATCCGCGGCGTCGCCCGCCCAGACCACGGCACACCCCCGCACCCTCGCGTCATCCGCAACCAAGTAGGTCCGATAGTTGTCGTTCCGTTTGTTTTCGGCCTTGCTCCACGCCGATGAAGGTCGTTAAGCTCGGACCGTTTCGGGCAGACGCCCATCGGGGAGCGCAGGGTGTCCAAACAGCAAGATCGACTTACTGAACTGCGAGAACGGATTGACCGGATCGATGAAGAGGTCGTCCGTCTGGTCAACGATCGCGCGAGCGTCGCCGCCGAGATCGCCCGCCTCAAGCACGACGCCGGCGACACCACGTATACGCCCGCGCGCGAGCGTGAGGTCCTCGACAAAGTCGTGGCCCAGAACGAAGGCCCGCTCGCCGACCGGACCCTTCAGGCGATATACCGGGAGTTGATGAGCGGCTCCTTTCCTCTGGTGCGACCGCCTCGGATCGGTTACCTCGGCCCACCCGGAAGCTACTCTCATCTCGCCGCAACCCGCAAATTCGGGGCGAGCGCCGAGTATGAACCGCTGAAGCTCATCGCCACCGTCTTCGACGAGATCGAGCGCGAACACGTGGATTTGGGCGTCGTTCCCATAGAGAACTCAGCCGCAGGCGGCGTCATAGACACGTTGAACGTCCTCGCACGCACCGACGTCAGAATCTGTGCAGAGGTCTACCTCCCCGTCCAGCACCATTTGCTCGCCAACTGCTCTTTGGAAAAAGTCAAACGCGTGTATTCGAAGCCGGAGGTCTTCGCTCAGTGTCAGAAATGGCTCAGCGAGACGGGGCTCATTTCTGAAACCGTCACGGTCTCCAGCTCCAGCAAGGCCGCGGAGCTCGCCGCCGCAGAACAAGGCGCAGCCGCCGTCGCCAGCGAACTGGCGGGCAAAATCTACGGCTTGCACGAGATTTGCAACCGCATCGAGGACGACCCTAACAACGTCACCCGATTCCTGGTTATCGGTCGAAAACACGCAAGACCGACCGGCAACGACAAGACAGCGCTCATGTTCGAAGCCGCCGACCGGCCGGGCGCACTCGTCGACGTCCTCGACGTCTTTCGTCAAGCCGGAATCAACATGACCTTCATAGAGTCCCGCCCGAGCCCAACCCGAAAGTTCGAGTACAGCTTTTTCGTCGACATCGAGGGACATCTCGAAACCCCGCAGATCGCTGACGTGATCGAGGCAGCACGAGCCCACTGCAGTTCCCTCAGGGTGTTGGGCTCGTTCCCGCACGCCGATGAGGTTCTATGACCACGCCGTGTTGCCTGGTGACCCCACGCGGGCTCGCGGTCGGCACTGGTCCCAACTTTTTTCTGCAGGGGTGTTGACAGCACCCGGCCGATCGGCTAAGGTACTGCCATGAGTCAGTCGAAACAGACAGTTTTCTCGCCCGAAACCACCACGTTCGGTGACTGGTGGCGGCGCAGTTCCTTCTGCGCCGGCGGAAACTGTCTGTGACCTGACACAAGGACATAGCAGAGGTTTCAGAAGACCCCCGGCGTGAATCGCCAGGGGGTTTTTTTTTGCACTGTGTCGACGTAGTCACGGTCGGGCGACGCTTGCATCACCCGAAACTGTTCGGGCCGCGAAAGGATCGCCGTATTCATTGTGGTTGAAGTGCGCTATACGCGCCGCACACGATGGTTTGACAGCCCCGACGGAGAGTCGTCTCCATGAACATCCAGACTGCCATCCACCATGTTGCATCCGGAAACGACCTTTCCGAGCAGCAGGCCCACAGCGTGGCGAAGACCATCGTCGCCGGCGATGCGACCCCCGCACAGATCGGCGCGATCCTCGTCGGTCTGCGTGCGAAGGGGGAAACGGTCGAGGAGATTCTCGGGGTCGTTCGTGCGATGCGCGAGCAGATGACGAAGGTGCACGTGCCCGGCGATAGTCTCGTCGACACCTGCGGAACAGGGGGCGACGCCGTCGCGGTCGATGGCATCCCGACCGGCACGTTCAACGTCTCCACGGTCGCCGCGTTCGTGGCGGCCGCAGCCGGTTGTCGCG
>JASFUW010000014.1:0-26110 GCA_050050135.1 Phycisphaerae bacterium | reverse complement strand
GCCACGCTTCTCTCTTCTTCCAGGAGACTTCAAGGTGTCCTTTCACGCCGTGGCGCTCGATCTCGCGGACCGTTATGTCGAACAGGCCGGCGGCCCGCGAGTTCCGCCCGAGGAACGGCTGGCACGCTATCTACGGACTAGGGCATTGTTCCTTTTTGACCACGACCGCGTTTTCGTTAACCACCGCGGGCGCCCGATCACGACCGAGGGGGTCCGCGCGGTAGTGGCGAAGCTCGCCCGAACGTGTGCCCTGGACCGTCGCGTCACGCCGCACATGTTGCGGCACACCGCGGCGACTCGGTTGTTGCAGCACGGCGCCAACCTTCGGATAGTGCAGGAATTCCTTGGTCATTCGTCGATCCGGATGACCGAGAGATACACGCATGTCAGCGCTGCTGCGCTGTCCGATAGGGTGGTCTGGCTCCGGCATTCGCTCGACTCCCGCCTGCCGCATTCGAGTGGCGGAGTCGAATGTCAAGCTGATGAGAGAACAATATGAACAAGCTAAGGAGCTTTGTCTGCTTGTGCGTTGCCGCGTTGACCCTCCCGGCGTGCGTGAGCGCGCGGTCGCCTGGTTCAGGTCACCTCGTCCAAAAGCTGCCGGGAATGACTCCTGACCTCTTCGAGCCCGGCTTGGTTAACACTAACGCAGTCGAACTTAACGGCGTGGTCTCGCCCGATGGCCGTGAGTTCTTCTTTACGCGGATTGTTGATGGTGTCTTTACAATGTACCGATCGGTGCTCACAAACGACGGCTGGTCTGACCCTGAGCCGGTACGGCCCTACGAGGGCAACGAGCGGCAGATGGCCGTGGACATGGCGTTGTCGCAAGACGGCAACACGCTCTATTTTCTCGGCCGTGGATCTACGGACCTCGTGCCCGGGGAGCGCAACGGCCTGAATCTCTGGAGCATGGAGCGAGGTGAAGACGGCTGGAACAAGGCGCGGGTTGTGCCACCACCCGTGAGCACGGAACACCCGGAATCCTATCCGTGCGTCGTTGCCGACGGGAGCCTGTACTTCAGTTCCAACCGACCCGGCGGTCTTGGTGAGTTCGACATTTATAGGGCCCAGCGACGGGCGGACGGCACCTTCGCCGAACCGGTCAACGTGGGCCCGCCGATCAACACGGAAAAGTCGGAAGGCGACACGTTCGTCGCGCCGGACGAGAGCTACCTGATCGTCACGGCCAGACGACCCGACAGTCTGGGCCAAGGTGACCTGTACATCTCCTTCCGCGATGAGGACGGCCGGTGGGGCACGCCCCTGAACCTCGGTGCGCCTATCAACTCGCAACAGACGGATTTCTGCCCCATGGTGACACCGGACGGAGCATATCTGTTCTTTTCGAGGCGCTGGGGGGCTTCGTGGGAGGACACTACGACGTGTGAAGTCTTCTGGCTGAGTGCCCGGGTTCTCGAACGGTTCCGGCCTCGATAAGCGACGTACCCCAAGCCGGCTGAGCCGTCGTTGTTCGTAACGCTGTCCCGTTCGTGGAACCTGCCAAACAGGAATTCGCGCTAAATTGGACCATATTCGATCCCGCGCGATCTGGGCCGCGGTGGGATGGGCATTGGGGGTACACATTGACGGGAAGCACTGACGGTCGAGACATTGATTGAGGCTCCGTGTTGATCGAGTCCCCGATGAAAAACGCGGCGCTTGAGCGCCTGCGGGCGGCTGCGCGGTCTGCCTCACCGGGCTAACGAAGATCAACACAGGCTGAAGAGGACTCCGGCGAACTGCCTACTCATCTTCGATATCCCGCACTTACCCGCCGCTTGCGTCAATCAGTCCGGGTCGGCCAGCGGCGATCCATTGTTCCGGCAGATCGCACATTCGCTGCGCCGGTTCTCGGCCCCACGCCTGTTCTGGCGGACCGTCGAAGTCTGGAACAGCGTCGGGATGGTTGTCGGCAACCCACTGCCTGAACGGACGAAAGCGTCGCCCAGCCTCCTGGTCGTCCGGAGACCTCTTCCACGGCTCCTTGCGTATGACAAGGCCTTGATTATCGAAGACTACACGGGAGAAGTGCCGCCAGCTCTCCATACCGACAGAACGCAGGGCATCGTTTCTCTCAATCACTTCCCGCTCCACGGTGTACCCGGTGATCCGCACGTTGCGCACCTCGAGTGTTGTATTCATGACGAGATCATTCTCGTGAGGCAAAAGCGCTTGTTCCTTGCCGACGAGCGTCCACGGACCGAGGCGCCAGACGATCTCATCTGACGTCATGGCTCGGAGTTTCTCAAGATCATGCGCGTTGCTGGCCTCCATGTAGCGTCGGTGCCACTCGCGTACCTTCGAATCGGCTTGGGGCTCTTCCTGGAGGGGCTCCGCGACGCGGATCGCTCCAATCTCCATGAACGGCTGCAATAGGTTCGCGGCTCCGCCGTGTTCGACAATGCGTCCGTCCACAACCCTGTCGACGTTGACCGCCGTGATTTGGACCGGCTTGTTCGTGGGCGTCATGTTCATCCAGACACCGCGATGCGTGCCGCGGGCCGTCACCACCGATGTCACCCATTCGCCTTCTGCGATTTGACGCTCGACAGTGAGACGAAGGTCTGGATAGGTCTCCCGAACGCCCAGGATATGCTCTCTCGCGCCTTCGTATCCGAGTTTGTGCCGGACTCCGTTGTGGACCTCGACGTAATCAGCATCGATGAATTCGGGAAGCGCCTCAACGTCGCCAGTGCTGATGACCTTTTCATAGTAGTGGCGGACGAGTTGCTTGTTAGCTGTCGTTGACAAGGCTGCCGCTGGTGAGCCGGTCTTTCCGGGAACCGCGCAACCCCACGATGCTAGCGAAATGGCTATACCGGTAAGTAGTGCCGCATTGCGGCTGCGAGGCGGCGGAAGTTCGATGGCGCGCAGCTGCTGGGTATTCATGATGGTTCACCCTCCCGAATTTTGTGCGCCCAGGTACCAATGAAGTCGAGTTGGTCGTTGGGCACGGAGTAAACTCCGGCAAATGTCCTTTACGTTACGTCATAACCGGAAGCGCGAAGCGTGTCACATGCTTTCTGCGAGTATCCGATTGGCGCCGCTCAACTATTCGCCGTGCAGCTGGCGTTGCATGCTGATGAGGTCAGGATAGACCCACTGCTCGACGATCCACCCGTCAACGATCCGAAAGATGCAGACCTCCGTAATTTCCACGCGCCGACCTGTCGCTGGTTTGCCGGAGAACTCGCCAAGGTTCGTACCTTGGGATCGAAACCTGGTCACAATGCGGTCCCCTTCTGCGATAGTGTCCTCCACCGTTTCCGTCCAATCTGGAAACGATGTACGATGAGCCAGTACGCTCGATCTAATGCCGGCGGGACCACGAACTGTTTCTCCCGGAAAGTGACCGAGGAAATCGGTCGCGTAGCTCTCGTCGATCACGGTCAAGTCGCCGTTGCTCCAAAGGTCGGTGTGCTGCCTCTGCACAAGTTCAATGTTCTCTCGCTTGATATGCTCGCCCGGCGCGGCACATCCGCTGAGGCTCATCGCGAGGATCGCATAATGAAGGAATCTCGATTTCATTCCGTGCCTCCCGAATCGTGGATCGGCTTTTCCTCTACTTGGTTTATCGTGCCTCGCCCTTCCGGGTATCGGCGTCGTCCACCCCGTCGCGTCCCGGCAGGACAACGACGCCAAGCTGTTGCCACATGCCGAGCAAGTCCAGATGTTCCCAGACCTCGACGATCTTGCCGTCGGCGATCCGGTAGATGGAGATACCCCCGATGGCAATCGCCTTACCGGTGGCCTCCGCGCCGGGGAGCGGGCCCGTGTGCGTGCCCGTGGCACTCCATCGTCCGACGACCGTATCGCCGCTGACGATGAAGTCCTCGTAGGTCACATGCGAATCGGGAAACGCTGAACGGTACATGCTTACAGCAAGCCGCCAGGTTTCGTGGTCACCCACGCCACCGGGCATATGCGGCCCGTGATAAACCACATCGGCGGCCATGACCTCGTCGACCACCGTCATGTCCCCTCGATTCCAAATGTCTTCGGCAATGCGGGAAACCAGCGCCACGCCGTTGCTGAGAGGCGAACGGGCTTTGTCGGAGCCGGTGTGCTTTGCATTCGTCATTCTTCGTCCTCGCTGTCTTGTTGCACCCATTCCTTGACGTACTCGAGTTCGTTGTTGGGAACGGAGTGTCCCCCGGAGAACGTCCTGAACGTCACGTCATAGCCGGCCGCGCGAAGCGTGTCACGCGCCTTCTGCAAGTAACGGATTGGGGCTCGCTCGTCTTGGTCTCCGTGGATGATCAAGATTCGAAGATCACGCGCTGTTCTCAGCGTGTCGTCGAGGAACCAGGCCGTGTCGAAGGCGGGCAGACCAAAGGAGACGACTCCGTCGAACAACCCGCTATTGTTGAGGCCCGTAACGAACGCCCCGATGGCACCCTGTGAAAAGCCCAGGACGTACACGTCACCGATCCGGTAGCGCCGCCACAGATCGGTCACCACGCCCGGCAGATGATCCGCGGCCCCCAACATGCCCGCACGCATCTGTAACGCGTCGTCACCTCGATGATAAAGAAACCAGTCATAGCCAAGCTTTCCATCGACCAGCATAGCGTAAGGCGCTTCAGGGATCGCGACAATAAATCCGGCGTTAGCGAGCCTACGACCCACTCGGCTAAACGCCTCAGCCGAACTCCCGTAACCGTGCAGGGCTACGATCAAGGAGTAAGCCTTCTCCGGGTCGAAGTCCGGCGGTAGAATGACTTGCGTCGGAATAAGCGCTTTGGCCTCGTGCCATATTGTCAGGACCTCAGTTTCAGTTCGTTTCGGCTGTGGTGGATCGCCCTGTGCAGATACAACGGCACCACCACAGGCCAGTAAGAGAAAACAGACTCGCATAGTCATCAGTTACCTCTCCGCGGTTTTGTATGTTCAGGCGCCCATAGATCCCACTCGGGCCCTGCAGCTTCCAGGCCGACCCATCAAGCGGTGTTTGCGCACGATGCGCTGCCGACGATGGCGTCCACTTCGACTTCTACGAGCCATTCTGGGTTGATGAACTGGTTCACTTCCATAACGGTATCGACGGGACGGATGTCCTTGAAAAACTCGCCGCGAACCTCCGCGATGGCCTTGCAGTCATCGATCCTGGTTAGAAGCATCCTCGTTCGGACGACATCACGCAGCGACGCGTTCGCCGCAGCAAGGGCCGCCTCGATTGTCTTGAGGCATTGCCGGGTCTGTGCGGCTGGATCTCCAACGCCAACCGTCTTGCCCGAGGCGTCGATCGGCGCCGTGCCGCCCACTGAGATAAAGTCGCCAACGCGTACAGCTCGCGAGAACCCAACAATCGGAGCGATCGGGCTGTCGCTCGGGACCAAAGTGCGTTTCATGACAGCTTCTTTGTGTAGTCAACCAGTGCAGCCTGCCGCCGGCCTCAAATGGCTTCCGTAATGGCCACGTAAGTGTGCAACGTGCCGCTACTCAACCACGGACCGTGAAGCCAAATTCCGGAGTCCGGTCGCCGCAACCGGCGGACTGCTTCAGTCGGGTGACGTCTTGGGACCCGGTAAGGGTGCTTGCACTTCCAGTTCACAACGCCACGCTTCGCCTTCACGCCGCCACACGCAGATATAGTTGCCCTCTTGCGTGACGAGTCCGCCGTCGGGCTTCGGAAACGTGACCTCGTACGATCCGATTGTGTACGCCAGATCTCCGGACCGGGCGACTTTGGCGTCGGTCGGCTTCCAGTGAATCGAAAAACCCGGCGTGCTCCTGTTCTCAGCCACGAACTTCCGAAGGGCATCTTTCCCATTGACTGGGGGACGCCCGGGCGTGTGAATAACGGCGTCGTCTGTCCAGTACATGGCGATGGCTTCCACATCGTGGCCGCGGACAACCTCGCTCCAACGCCTGTCGGTCTCCAGCAACTCTTCTCGCAATCCCGCACGATCGGCCGTGGCGCACCCCACGACCGACAGGACCGTTATTACCATAAGTAGTCGTTTGAAAACAGAAGACATCATTAACTCCAGGATTCGTGACAAGACTGACAACGGTGCGACCCGGTGTCGACTCCGGTCCGTTCAAACTCCACGTCGTTGAATTATCGCCCAGCTGGCAGAGGTCGCAGCAGGTCGGGCTCGAACTCGGCGAGGCCAAGATCGAGAATACATTTCCACACATCACCGTCTTTCCGCCAAACGCAACAGAAGGGGCTACGTAGAGTAATGGTGCCACCAGTATCTGTCGGCAGCACCACCGTGGTGATGCGGAATGTGCAGCCCGTGCTACCGTCCGCCGATACCCAGGCGTCCCTCGTCCGCCACGTGATCGAGTAGTCGCGGTGTTTGCGCCGCTTTGTGATGAGTTCCCGGATCGCAGGCCCACCCACGATTGCATGGACATCCCCCGGGGGATCGATCACAGCGTCCTCTGTCCAGAACGCCATGATCTGATCTACGTCGCCATCGCCTGCTGCCTCCAGCCAGGCCGCATCTGCTGCAAGCAGTTCAGCCCTCGCCTCATGGAGCGCTACTGAGTCCAAAAGGGTACGGTGTGTAGATGCACACGACGCCAAGCATGCACAAACGAAGCATGCGGCGGTAACTCGTAATACCACAACGTTCATGATTGTGATCCTGATACGGGCTCCTATTGCGTCCGAGGATTCTGATGCAACCGCCTCTGGCTCATACATCGAGCGAACAACAGAAGGCTACACTACCTCCCGGTTCTATTCGGGGCTGGGAGGTGACCGAGTTGTACGAGACCGGCGAAGTTGTCCCATGTCAGCCACGTCTCCGCTATCTTGCCGTTCTCAAAGCGATGTACGCCGCTGAAATCGACGTTGATGGCCCGCCCGGACGGTGGGAAGGGGCCCATCTGACCAGTCTGCGTTCCCGCGTACGTGCAGTAGAAGGCCAGAAGATCGCCCTCGGAGATCATCCACTTGGTCGTGACGACCGAGTCCGGAACGGCCGCGAAGTCGGTTTCAAGAAACCGCTTGAACTCGTCGAGGTTACGCACATGCACGTCCGGCGTGGCCTGGCAATGTCGCACGTAGTTCGGCGCGATGATATCGTCGAGCGCGGACAGGTTGCGGGCGTTGACAGCATCGACCATGCGCCGGAACTGCTCCTTTGGCCGGTTTGCCCGGCAGCCGATGATCGGCAAGAGTAAAACCGCCAAGACAAACAAAGTGCGTGCGCGATGTATCATCGTCGTTCCTTTCGATTGCTTAGCATATCAAGACGGCGGTCAGCACAAATCGGCCAAGAACACGGATCTCCTGTAAAGCCGCGCCCGGTCAGCGGTACCGATGAGCGTGCCGTGCTACCGGCAGACCCCCGCGCTACCAGCCTCGTAGAGTAGTCGCACTTCAACTGGTTGTAGTGCCCAATCGTACAACATGAGTTCGTCAATAACGCCTTCAAACGGCGTGTCAAAACGATGATCGAATCCGTCGCCGATAACCAGCGGTGAACCGCCGGTGTTGAGTGATTTCGGCTGTGACGCGATGGGGTTGCCATTCATGTAGTAGATTACCTCCGCTCCGTCATACGTGAGACAGTGATGGTTCCAATCGGTGTCAGTTGCCACGGCGGTGTTGATGTCATTCTGATAACCCCAGAACCACCATTCTCCGAATGACATGAAAATTCCAAACCCTCCCCCGGTGTAGGCCGCGCCGTAGCTGACAGGCGTGGCACAGCATGAGGAGGCGTAGTCGCTGGAGCTTTTGATCCAAGCGCAGAGCGTGCGTGGAGAGCTACCGGTGATCGCGATTGGGGTGCCGGTCTGTGCGTACACTCCACCCGGGCCGGTCGAAATGCCCGCCTCGACATACCCGGAGGCGAATGCTGCGCCGTTGATCGGTACGGCGTCGTTGGGCCCGGCCCAATCCCCGAAGGTTTCATCGCCGGACCACCAGTTGACGAGACCGGCCTGCGACTGAATGCACTCCGCGCCGCTCCATCCCTGGCGCCATTGAAAGTGGGCGACATCCTCGGCGTCGATGTCGTTGTCGGCATCATGATCGAACCAGGCGCAGCAGGCGTCGGCATAAACGGGCTGATCGCACGGCGGTGTTGTGCACGGGCCGGTCAGGCAATTGCGAAGCATCGGCCAGTCACCGACATCGACGACGCCGCTGCCGTCGGCGTCTGCTTCCACGTCGCAATCGTCCAGCACACCATTGCTGTTGCAGTCGATCCCCGCGGTGTGCAAGCATCCGGAGACCGGGTCGCAGGCGTCAAGCGTGCATGGATCGCCGTCGTCGCAAGTCGGTGGCGTGCCGGATTGGCAGCCGCTGACCGGATCGCAAGACTCGGTACCATTGCAGGCGTCTCCATCGTCGCAGATGAGCGGGGTTCCAGCGACGCAGCCAGATTCGGAGTTGCAGCTCTCAACTCCGTTGCACACGTCAGCGTCATCGCAGGAGACAGGTGTCACGGCGCACAGGCCGTTTATAGGATTGCAGGACTCGGTGGTGCAGGCGTTTTCGTCGTCACAGACGATGGGCGTGTTCGCGCAGCCGGTCGCCGGGGCGCAACTGTCGGTCGTGCATAGATTGCCATCGTCGCACGTCAAGTGGCTCGTCTGGCAGCGGTTCTGGTCGCAGGTATTCTCCGTACACAGGTTGCCATCATTGCAATCGCTGTTCACCCTGCATTCTGCACATCGAATCGATAAAGTCCCCGAACCGACCGATCCGGCATATCCGCCAATGCGGATCATATAACTCTGCCCTGCCACCGCAGGAATGGTGACCTCACTCTGCAATCCCGTGCCACCGCAGAAATCGTCATTACACGCCAGCGGAGGTGACGAAGGGCAGCCGCACCCGGCGTACACAGCCAACTTTGTGTCATAGCTGCTGCCACAAAGACTGATGGTCAGATCACCGGTGCACTCCGCGATATGGCAGAACCACACATCCGATCCGACCTGCGAGTCGCCGTTGGCGTCGCAGGACGATGGCTCGTCCGGTCCGTCGGTGGTGGCACCCACGGTGCTAAACAGCAATTCCCCTTCTTGGGCGTATCTCGGTTGCATGCAAAAGTCGTTTGAAGGATGTATGCGCAAAGGCGTTGATACGTTGATCGGCAACGTGCTGATGTTGGAATCGCCCAAGGTGAAATTGATGGCAAACACACCGCTTTCCGCAGGCGTCCCATGGACGAAGCCGGCTGAGTTGATTTCCAATCCGGCCGGCAATCCCGACACACTCGAAACGATGTATGGCGGACATCCTCCAGCAATGGGGATTTGGCCACTGTAGGGTCCGTCCACCGTCCCGTCGGGAAGTCCCGGTACGAACGCCAGGGCTGACGGTCCGAGGTCCGAGAAGTTGGGACCGGTTTGCGTCGCTGTTCCCGTGGAGCTGTCGATGACCACGAGGCGACCGTCGGTTCCCCCGTCGTTTTGAACGCCATAGAGTACGTCGGTCTGCGGGTCGAACGCCAAGCCCTCGATCTGGCCGAAATCACCGCCGAAGGGACCCACGACCGTGCCCGCGCCTGTGGCGGCGTCGATCGTTATGAGCTGGTCGGTATCCGTATCGGCGCCGTAGAGCGTATTGCTGTTGGGGTCGTACGCCAATCCGCGAACGGCGGTGAACCCGATTGCACCTATGACCGAATCTCCCGTGCCGAACGGATCCAGCCGGAGCAATACACCGCTTGATGCGTCGCTCCCGTACATCGTCAGCGTGTTGACATTGAACGCCATCCCCTTGATCGATGACAATATCGTGGTATTATAGACGGATGCGCTGCCGGTGAACGTGTCAACCGTCACCTTCTCGTCGACGCCAGCGGCGTCGTTGATCCCGTAGAGCAATCCGAGCGTTCCCGAGTACGCCAGGCCGGACAGTTCGGAGAGGCCCGAGAAGCCGACATCGCTAGCATAGCCGGTCACCGGGTCGATATGCAGAACATGATCCTCCAGGAAACCGTGCCCGTCGGTCACGTACAATCCAGGCGGTGGCACATTCAGCGGCGCGATCATTCCCGTTCCGGTGATCGTGAGTGGGAACGTCCCCCGGTCGATCGTAGTTCCATAATCGGCCACGCGGATGAGAATCGGGTCATCGGCTCTGACCGGCACGGTAAGCTGAGAGCGGAACTCGCAGCCGGGAAAGTCGTCATTGCAGGCGAGTTCTTCCGAACTACATTCGTTGAAGACGGTAAGCACGGTGTCTACCAGCGTGCCACCGCCGCCGCAGGTGCTTATGGTGACGAATCCATGACAGTTGGGCGTATAGCGGTACCACACATCGCTGTTGCTGGTCCGGCAGCTAACGCCCGTCGAAGTACTTGCGTTGGTATTGTCACCGAAATATGTGCCAGAGCCGACCGCAACGGCCTGCGAACAGAAGCTGTTTGCCGGCGCACAACTGAGATAGAACGGGCCGCAACCGCCGGGTCCGTCGTCGCGAACCTCCAGCTCGAAATCTCCGGATGCGCCGTTGTAGCCGTGAACCAGAATGAAATAGACCGCACCCGGCGCCGCGCACCAGGATACCTCGGACTGGAGCCCGCAGGTATCATCGTTGGCGCCACGACACGCATGCGATTCGCAACTGGCACAGTACACGCTGAGCTTGGTGTCAAACGAGGTAGCCGAATTGCACAGGGAGGCGGTGAGCAGATTGCCGTTGCCCAGCACCGCGTACCAGACGCCGGGCGAATCGACGTTGAATCCGTCACATACCGGTGCTGATGCCGTGTCTGCGCCGATCGTCGTGCCGGTGACCGTATCGCCGATGGCGATCGGGCGGGCCTCCTCGCACGCATCCGCGTTCGCACTGCAAGTCAGTGTCAGCGAGAAATCCCCGGTGTCCCCTGTTGCGGCTGCGCGTACCAGATAGGTCTCGCCTCGGGCGACGGTGGTTTCGGCGCGCGCGGCGCACGCCTGGTCCCCTCCACAAATGTCTGCGCACCCGGCGTCGCAAGTTTCCTCGTTGAGGAAGGTCCCCGGGCAGGCGTCGTGAATCGAGACCATCGTTTCTGACGCAGAGCCGCAGGTGTCGACCTCCAATCGCCCGGTACAGGTGGCCGTGTATGAGAACCAGGCGTCGGGGCGGGTACCCGGAAGGCAGGTGTCCGAGCCGTCGGCGGACGCTCCGTTGGTCGTGCCCGACACGAGGCCGTCACCAACGACGGTGGCTGAGCCGCACGAGTCGTTGGATGGAGGAGTATACGCGACGACTGAGCTGTTGGCCCCCAGGTAGGGCCCGGTGGACGGACTGGTTGTGTTACGCCCCTCCACCACCCACAGAATCTCCGGTCCGCCGATCTGGAGCGTGGCGAACTCGGCGGGCGTCAACGTGTAGCTCGTGTTCGTCAGGCCGGGAATCGAGAAGAGCCTGGTCTGGTTCGACGCGCGGTAGAAGACCAGCTCGAAGAGATCACCGGCGAACGTGGGGCCACACCCGACGTTCGGGTCCCATGTGAACGTCGCGTTGGCCAGCGTAATCTCGGTTCCGTCGGCGGGTGCGATCGGGCGCGGACCGATCTCATGATCGGTGAGCACGTTGCCGAACGCGAGGTCCTCTGCGTCGGAGAGCTGCGCCCGAAGCGGGGCCCAGGCGGCGTTCAAGGAATGGGGCCCCGAATTGTCGAACACGTCAAACAGCCATTGATCGGACGCCGCGACCGAGTCCCGGCTGTCGTTGTTGGAATCGAACAGGTCCCACAAGACTCGCTGAACGGCCAGCTCGTTGTCCTCTCCGCGGCCGTTCCTCGTGCTGTTGGGCACGATGCCGCCCGAGTTGGCTTCGATGCTGTACGAGAAGTTTTGGTTGATCGTGTCTGCATAGTTCACGTCACCGACGCGCGGTACACCAAGTAAAGCCATATCGAGCTGTTGTTGGCCCGCGAGCGCGAAGTAGGTCGGCCACCCTTCTGCCCACGCAAGCTTCATGCCGTCGTCCTTGTCGCCTCTGGTGACGGCGTGACACGAGTTGATATTGTGTGGCCCACCGGGGCTGTCCTCGAAGTCGAACTCGTCCATGACGTGGTGGCCGTACTCGTGATGCAGGACGTCCCAGTCCCAATGGTCGTCCGGGTGGACGTTTATCCGGCATGCCGGCGCACAATTGTAATTGGAGCTTCCCGAATCACCCGGCCAGTCGGCCCGCACTTTGTCGAGGAACTGTCCATTGTTGAGGTTGGAGGCGTAGACCGAGATCCAAGTCAGTCCGGTTAGTACCGAGCAGGCGGGACCGGTGCCGAAGTTGGCGCAGGTGAAATTCTCGATGATCTCGCCGCCGGGGAACTCGTCTCGTACGGCCGAGTCGTTCTCGTAGGTCGGGCAGGCGAAGCAGCCGTCCTCGACGTCGATCGCGCCGTTCTCGGACCTGAAGCGGACGAAGATGTCGGGATTACCGGCCCCGAGTCCGTCGTCATGGTTGAACCAGTCGGTGTCGTACTGGCCGTTCTGATCCGTCACCATTTCGCGCACCTTTTCCGATCCGACCACCTCATCGTCGCGCACCTGCACCGTCATGCCGTAAACCGGGCGATTCACGTCGTTCTCGTCGCGCCATTGAACGACACCGCGCACGCGAATGTTGACGCCCCCGCGCAATGAGGACTGCTTGTCCGACTGAGGTATTTCTTCCGGCAGGTTGCGGAGGCGATCCAGGATTTCCTGCTCCTTTGGCGTGGGCTCGATCCGTTCAAACGGCGTTTGATCAAACACACCGTCCAACCTGGTTAATTCCCTGATTCGTGCATCGGCCGCGTTGCTCTCGATCCGTCCGGCTTTGAGGTCGTCTCGAACGGCACGTATGCGCAAGTGGCGCGGTACCTCACCTCCAAACAGCGACCCACTCTGGCGGAGAAGAACGTTGAAGACCGTACGTTTGGAAAACTCGAATTGAACGTTCGCGGCGACTGCGCTGGCCGTTACGACGATGCTTGAATCGCCCAGGTCCTTGTACTCCACAGGAATCGCGAATCGCACGGTCTCGCCTGCGCCGAGAAACGCATAGTCCTTCTTTCCGGCATCCAGGACCAGTGCGTGTCCGATCCCGTGATAACGGATGCGCACATCCGTCAACGCCGCCAGCGCGGAAACGGCAACATCTACCGTTGTTTCCATACCCGTGATCAATCGGGAGGGGTCTGTCGTAATGACGATGTCGAGGGGGACACTCAAGGCGCCGGTGCAGCCCGCGGTCGGGCGGGAATCGGCGTTGCCAACCACGGTTGACACCGGCCAATCGGACGGTGTCGCGGTCGCCGATGTTTCGCAGATCTGACCCTGCACGGCGGGGGCAGCATACGCCCCCCCGATCATGAAGAGTAGCGGAGTCCACGTGTTGACCATTTGTCTCGATCCGTTCAACCGCCCGGGGCCACTGTCAGATTCACGCTTCATTATCGGGCTCTGGGGCGACCTTGTGTTCCGTGTTCTCAAACGCGAAAATGAGACGTGATATCCATCACGGGTTTGCAGAATCTGCGAAATGGGCCGGATCGTGACGCATCCAGACGTAACGAAGTTCCTCGAGGCCGCCTCGGTCGGCGATGCGCGGGCGGCGGACCGACTCCTCCCGCTTGTCTACGATGAGCTCAGGGGGCTGGCGATGCAGGAGATGGCCCGGGAGTCGCCGGGTCACACCCTCGAGCCGACGGCCGTGGTGCACGAGGTCTATCTCAAGCTGGTCGGGCAGAACCGGGTGGAATGGCGCGGCCGAGCCCATTTCTTCGCGGTTGCGGCGCAGGCCATCCGGAGGATTCTCGTTGATCATGCACGCGGCCGCGCCGCGGCGAAACGCGGCGGCGATCGAATCAAGCTCGAGTTTGACGAACAACTGGTCGCGACGTTCGAGCGTTCGATTGACCTACTCGAACTGGATGTAGCGCTGGCGGAACTTGCCAAATCGCACCCACGCCATGCCCGCATTGTGGAGTCGCGTTTTTTCGGCGGACTGACGGTCAAGGGAATCGCCAGCGTCCTCGGCATCGGCACGGCGACTGTGGAACGAGAATGGCGCTTCGCCAGAGCCGTCCTCTACAGGCGCCTGTCCGCTGATACGCGAGCTCATTCATGATCAGGGTCAATGAACGCTAACTCGGAAGTACGGGTCGAGGACATCTTTCAGGCGGCGTTGGAACGTGCGCCGGACTCCTGGCGGGCATTTCTTGACGAAGCCTGCGGTGGCGATGTCGAGCTTCGGTCGGAAGTGGAAGCCCTCCTCAGGGCGGACGCGGCGGCCGAGGGTTTCCTCGACTCGCCGCTCTTGTCCAGTGGTGCGTCCAACGCGGGTGAACCGTCGCCCGACCCTCTGATCGGAACGCGCGTCGGCCGTTATCACGTCGAGCGATTGGTCGCCGTCGGAGGCATGGGTGCGGTTTACGCGGCGCGGCAGGAGCAGCCAAACCGAACGGTCGCCCTGAAGGTCATCCGCTCCGGTTTCGCATCCCGCTCCGCGGTTCGCAGGTTCACCTACGAAGCCGACATCCTTGCGCGACTTCGGCATCCGGGGATCGGTCACGTTTATGAGGCGGGAACGCATCGGACGGAATCAGGCGCTCTGCCGTTTTTTGCGATGGAGTTTTTTGCCGAAGCCAAGCCAATCACATCGTACGCCGACGAGGCCGAGCTTCCGACGCGCCAGCGCCTGGCCTTGTTGAGCAGGGTCTGCGATGCGGTGCAGTACGGGCACCAGCACGGCATCATTCACCGTGACCTCAAGCCGGCGAACATCCTCGTGACGGCGTCCGGTGAACCGAAGGTCATCGACTTCGGGGTCGCCCGGATGACCGACTCGGACGTCACCCTTACGTCAATGCAGACCGACTCCGGAAAGATCGTGGGAACGCTCCGATACATGAGCCCGGAGCAGTGTCGTGGAGACGCGCTCGAGATCGACGCCCGTAGCGACGTGTACGCACTCGGAGTCATCCTGTACGAACTGCTGGCGGGGCGGCCGCCGTACGAACTTCGCGACACGTCCCCGTTCGACTTACCCAGGCTGATTCGTGACGTGGAACCGACGAGGCTGTCGGCGATCAGAAAATCTCTCAAGGGCGACCTGGAGACCATCGTACACAAGGCCTTGGAGAAAGATGTGAATCGCCGGTATCAATCGGTCGCGGATTTATCCGAAGACATCGGCCGGTTCCTCCGCAACGAGCCCATCCTGGCGCGACCGGCGACAAGCTTCTACCAACTCAGCCGTTTCGCACGGCGCAATCGGGCCCTTACCGCCTCGGTCGTCGCTTCGTTTCTTATTCTTGTTATGGCGGTCGTGGGCGTCTCCGTCTCCTGGGCGCGCGCGAGGCGCGCTGAGAGGGTAGCCTTGCAGCGACTGGAGGAGAGTCGGCACGAAGAAGCGAAGGCGAAGGCCTTCAGTGACTCGCTGCGCCGGCTGCTCCGTTCTGCCTCGCCGGACGTGGCCCGTGGCCGCGACGTATCCGTTTTGCGGGAGATGTTGGCGGAGGCAGCCCAAAACGCCGAACACGGACTGGATCATGTACCGGAAGTCAAGGCGGCCATGCAGCAGACCATTGGTGAGGTCTATCACGATCTCGGGCTCTACCAGGATGCGGAACCCCTCCTACGGTCAGCTCTCGCAGAACGTCGCCAACTACTCGGCGACGGGCATCTTGACGTGGCCAGGTCGCTCGCGAGCCTGGGTTCCTTCTTGCGCGACCGGTCGGATTATGACGAAGCCATCGCGACCTATGAAGAATCGATCTCGATCATGCGCAAACACGTGCCCGAGACCGATCGCCGGCTCCTCGGCGTGATGTCGGAACTTGCACAGACGCAGGTCGAGACCGGTATGCCGTCGTTAATTGAGGCGGCCGGGGTATTGTGTCGGCGGGTGCTTGCACTGCAACGACAGGTCTATCCCAGAGAATCCGGAGAAATAGCCGCCAGCTTGTCCACGCTGGGCGATATCATCCGAGCTGAGGGCGACCTCGACGGGGCGGAGGGAGTGATCCGTGCGTCGTTGCGAATACGTGAGGAACTAGACGGCGAGTACAGCACCGGTGTTGCGAGCTCCCTTTCAGGGCTGGGGGCCGTGTTGTTGGACAAGGGTGATTCCGAAGGCGCCGAGCAGATATTCCGCCTGGTGCTGTCGATTCGCCACCGGCTACTGGGCGATCGACACTCGGCACTAGCGTGGCCCTCGTTTCAGTTGGCATTTGCCCTGAAGGAGCAGGGCAGGTTGGAAGAGGCTGAACGACTTTGTCGTGAGGCGATAGCCATCCGCATCGACCGGCTCGGCGATGACCATCCGCAAGTCGCCGACGGCAACCAACGGCTTGCCGAGGTGCTCATAGCCTGCGGCAAAGAGGTTGAAGCGCACAGGCTTCTCGCACGTGCTTGCCGCCAACTGGAGAACCGCCTCGGTGCAGATCATCACCTCGCAAAGGAAGCTCGGGAGCGATTGGAAGCGCTGACGCCGATTACGGCGAAGGGCGCCGCGAAAGAACCGTGACGGCGAGCGTTGGACGTAACGATGGAGGCTTCTGGTCATTAGCGTACCCGACAGAATCGGCCTTCGATGGTGCCCAATGGCCTCGATGGGTCACGAGACTCGTGGTGAGCTTACCGTGTCGTCTTCGATTCGCGGAACGCGATGACGCTCTGGGTCCGACCGGCGAGTGTCGAGGAGCAGTTCGAGTCCCCGTGGGGGTGAGCCAGAGGAACATGGCGAATGGTGCCGCTCTTTGAGCGACTGCAGATGGTCCAAAGTGACGACCTCATCGGCGCGATGCCGTCTTGTCGGGCAGGTTGGTTGCGCGTTGCGAAGCCGGCTTGCATTCGCCGACGACAGGGCTGCGCGCCATATGCCACATCGACAGATCCGGCAGCACCGGGAGCTGCCTACCAATCGATCGCACGATGACAGGCGCATGCACCTTCCGCGGCACTTCTCGCCTGTCCGTAGTCGCTACATCGGCTACACCCAGCATATAGGAGGCGGCTGTTCTACGGCCGGTTGGCAATGACCGTGTGGCGCAGCCCGAAACAGGATGGAAGCACTTCCTCGCACAAAGGATGTGCGATAGAATCGTCGCAACGCCACAACAGAAGCGGTTGTCGGCCCTCAACGGTGACGATGGCGGTGTCCACAACGGGGGCGAGCTTCCTTTTGCCCCGGTGCGGCGATTGGCACGACGCTTGCCGGTCCGGCGCTCGGGATTGCTGACATGAAAGAGACCCCACAAGAGCATGCCAAGGATGTCATTCTTGAATCCATCGCCGATGGCGTGTTTACGGTCGATGAGGATTGGCGCATCACCTCGTTCAACCGAGCGGCCGAGCAGATCACGGGGGTGGCGCGAGAGGCAGCCATCGGACGACAATGCTGTGACGTGTTCCGCGCGAGCATCTGCGAGAATGCTTGTGCGTTGAAAGAGACGCTTCGCACCGGTCGGCCTACCGTCAACCGCGCGGTCTACATCCTCAACGGAAAGGGCAAGCGCGTTCCCATCAGCATCTCTGCGGCGGTTCTGAAGAACACGGATGGCAACGTCATCGGCGGCGTCGAGACCTTCAGGGATCTCAGCACCGTGGAGGAGCTACGCAAGGAGCTGGAGGCAAAGTACACATTTGCGGACATCGTGGGCCGCAGCCCCAGCATGCGACAGCTCTTTGAGCTGTTGCCTCGAATCGCGGATAGCGACAGTACGGTATTGATCGAAGGGGCGAGCGGTACTGGGAAAGAGCTCTTCGCACGGGCGATCCACAGCCTGTCGCCGCGCCGCGGCAAGCGGTTCGTTGCAATCAACTGCGGCGCCCTGCCCGACACGCTACTGGAGTCCGAGCTGTTCGGCTACAAAGCAGGCGCTTTCACGGATGCCCGGAAGGACAAGCCGGGACGGTTCGCGCTCGCGGACCGTGGCACGATCTTCTTGGATGAAATCGGCGACGTATCGCTGGCCCTCCAGTCCAGACTGCTGAGGGTGCTGCAGGAACGCGTGTTCGAACCGCTCGGATCCGTCGATGCGGTTGGCGTAAACGTCCGCGTGGTCGCAGCCACAAACAAGGACCTCCGCAAACTCGTCCGCAAGGGCAGCTTCCGGGAGGACCTGTTCTATCGGATAAACGTGATACGCCTACAGGTCCCGGATCTGCGTGATCGGAGAGAAGATATCCCGCTGTTGGTCGAACGCTTCGTGAGCAAGTTCAACAGTCTTCAAAACAAGGACGTTGTAGGTGTCTCGGAAGACACACTTGCTGTGCTGATGGAGCACGATTACCCGGGCAACGTCCGCGAATTGGAGAACATCATCGAACATGCGTTCGTCCTCTGCCGAAGCGGAATGGTCCATCCACACCATCTTCCCCCGGAACTGCGCGGGTCGCAGGAGCCTGTGCGGTCGCGCACCGCCGGGGCACGCACCCTGAAGGCTCTCGAAGCGCTGCACATCGCAGATGCGCTTCGCCGAAATGAGGGCAACCGGACGGCGGCCGCCAGGGAGCTGGGCATTAACCCGAGCACGCTGTTCCGAAAGATGAAATCGCTTGACATCAGGGCGCCGGAATAACTCCGTCCTCGTCCGCCCGTGGTTCACGACATTTCGCAAGACCGATGTCTCACGGACCGTTGCAGTCTGCAAGTACCGATAAGCGTCCGCTCAGCCACGGGTGTTCGTAAGTCCTTGCTGTCGGACGGCTTATGGCTCCGTGCCCCTTTGATGACCGGCTGGCCCGCCTCTTGCCCTTACGGTTGGGCATGAGGGTCGCAGTACCAGTCTGGGGCGAACGCGTTTCCCCGGTGTTCGACGTCGCGAACCGGCTGTTGATGGCGGACATCGAGGGTGACCAGGAGATCTTTCGCAACGAACTCATTCTTGACGAGCGTGAGCCGGGTCGCCGAGCGCAGCGTGTCGCCGAGCTGCACGTCGACGTACTCATCTGCGGTGCGATCTCTGAGGCGCTGGAAACGATGCTGACCTCGGCGGGAGTCGAGGTTGTTGCGCAGATTTGCGGTCCGACAGACGAGGTACTCCATGCATTCGTGTCGGGACGTTTGACGGGTGACGTCTTCTTGATGCCTGGTTGCGGCAATCGGCGGCGGATCGGTCGTCGGCGATCAAAGGGCAAGCCCAGGTCCAGGATCCAAGGAGATGCGGTGTGAGAGTGGCCGTGACGTCACAGGGACCGGATTTGGGCAGCGAGGTGGATAAGCGCTTCGGTCGCGCCAATTTCCTTATCGTAGTGGAGACCGCAACGGGCCAATTCACGACGCACGATAACGCGCAGCATCTCGGCGCGGCACTGGGCGCCGGGATTCAGGTCGCCAAACACGTCGTTGACCTGGATGTAAACGCCGTGATTACCGGGCACGTTGGTCCCAAGGCACTGACGACACTCCGTGCGAACGCCGTGAAAGCCTATATTGCGGGAGCTGGGTCCGTGAATGACGCTGTCGAGGAGCTCAAGGCGGATCACCTTGAGTGCCTCAGCGAACCGAACGTGGACATCGACTGGGTGTAGTGCGCGGCGGTGCCGCGATGCGAGGTCGACGAATCGCATAAGGGAGCAACGCGGAACGGTCAAGATACGTTACTGGACTGGGGTGGATCAGCCTTGGGGAATTGTGAGTCGGCTATTGGTAAGAAGTAAGGATCTGGTTTGGCTTGATAGAAGAACACGAAGGTGCGATAGCGGTGTATGCGAAACCACACGCGCCAGGCGGGTGGCAGACCAAGAGGAAGAGAAGATCCTCGTCCGCGCTCGGCCCGATTGTAACGGGCTTCCTGTGTGTGATCGTGCCGGTGAGATGCCGCCAGTTATCCCCTTTGACACGCTCGGGAATTTGGTCCGAGGGGCACGTGGACATGATCTGACCGTCCGCCTGGCTGGTTTTGCATGCTGTGCGCCCGGTCTTCGCCGACGGTCCGATCGAAACGACCGGGCAAAGGCGTTGTGGGGCACCTATTACAGGCAGGGAGTCGAAGAATGGTAAACAAAATGGCCTTTCTCGCTGTCTCTGTTGGCGTACTTGCGTGGTGTGGTGGCTGCCCATTGAGCGAGCCGGGCTCGGACAGTGTGGAGAAGCCGAAAGGGCTTGTCCAGTTGATCGAGTTCCACGACATCCAGGGCCTGAGAAACTGGGCCCATGAGCTCCAGAAACGAGACCTTAAATCGCTGGTGTTCATTCAGTCGAACATGTTGCAGGCGTACCCCGACGACATTAAATGGCTGGCCGACCAAGGCCACGAGATCGGAGGTGGGTATGCTGAGGAGGCACTGTGGGACATTCCGTACGACACGCAACTCTCCGTCATGCAGGAGACAAAGGAGCTGCTGAAGAGCGTAACGGGCCGACCCATGCGCGTATTTGGAAGCCGCTACTTCGCGTACGACGAAAACACGCTAAAGGCGGCAGACACGCTTGGCGTGGAGTATGTCCTCGCTCGCGGTACGAGTGACGTCGAGGCCCTCATATATGAGCCGGACGAACACAACTGCAAGATCATCTCGGTAAGCAACGTGACCTTCGAAGATATGGGCCGAGGCAGCTTGTGCGATTACTCGCTCTGGGCGCGCGGCTCGACGGCCAGTGAGTTCGAACAGGTTCTGGAAGAGACACTGGCGAAGCACCCCAAGCGGCTGATGGTCGTGTCCCATGCTTATCTCGGCGGCATGAAGAAGGAATGGTGGGATGTCTACTCGAAACTGCTGGACAATGGCGAGATCCGTTGGGCGCCGGATTTCGACGAATGGATCACCGCGGAAAGCGGCGTCAATCTGAGGGTACCACTCAGCATGGTCCCCGACAACCGGGAAGTGACATACGCCGCACCGTCACCCTCCGTACCCCTAGAGGAAATGGAAGACGTCGACCAGATGCACAACCCGTGCGGTGCGCCATGAAGTCTACTCTAGCCAACTTGACGATCGGGATCACCCTCGTTGCCGGCTGCGCTTTGCAGCCCCTCCCGGATAGCATTCCCGAACCGATCACGCTCGTGATGTTTCACAACAACAGCGGTCCAATGTGCCTTGATGCACTCGATTGGCTTGCAAGTATGCAGCTCGAGTATCCCACGCTGATCGTCGACGAGCACCTCACCTACGAGACTGGTGAAGCTGACATGCTGACGCAGCTCGAAGCAGACTTTGCGACAAGCGAGGGTGTGTCCGTGCATTTTGAGTACTTGCCGATCATCTTTGTGCGGGAGAGGGCGTTCTCGGGTTTCAATGACGAAGTAGCGGATTCGCTGCGGGAGCTTTTGTCCGGTGCCGGGAACGCCAGGCGATAAAGCGCGACACCGGGGACATTTCGAGAGGAAGTGAGATGCAGGAGGACAAGCACGCGTCAGTCGAAACACTGGCTGTTCATGGCGGGACAACGGAGCATGAATTCAGACCCGTAGTTCCACCAATCTACCAGACCTCCACCTTTGCATTCGAGAATGCCGACCAAGGCGCAGCGCTGTTCGCGGGTGAGGAAACCGGCTTCATCTATACCCGAATGGGGAACCCGACGGTCCAGGCACTGGAGGACTCGGTGGCCGCCTTGGAAGGCGGAGAAAAGGCTCTCGCCTGTAGCAGTGGGATGGCGGCTATCAATACGACGCTTGCAGGGCTTCTACAAACGGGTGATCACGTCGTATGCAGTGATGCCGTCTACGGGCCGACGTGTACCCTGATCGAATCGCATCTACGACGGTTCGGCATCGAAGCGACGCTGGTCAACACAGCGGATCTCGGAGCAGTCAGGAAGGCCATGCGAGCGAACACCAGAGTTGTCTATGTCGAGACGCCGGGAAATCCGACTTTGGTCGTCAGTGACATTGAGGCCGTTTCCGCGCTTGCGCACAGACAGGGTGCTATCGTGGTCGTGGACAACACGTTCCTGAGCCCCGTTCTCCAGCAGCCGCTCCGGTTCGGTGCTGACGTTGTCGTGCACAGCATGACCAAATTCTTGAACGGTCACGCAGACGTGGTGGGTGGGATCATAGTCGTGCAGGACGAGGCGCGCTACGACCTATTCCGCAACCTGCTCAATCTTCTTGGTGGGGTACTGTCGCCTGTCGAAGCGTTTCTGGTTCATCGGGGGGTAAAGACGCTCGCCCTCAGGATGAACCGGCACTGCGAGAATGCCCAGAGAATAGCGGAGCATTTGTCTGTTCATCCCGCCGTCGAGTGGGTCCGCTATCCCGGATTGCCGGGTCACCCCCAATACAACATCGCCCTACGTCAAACACGTGGCGGCGGAGGCGTCATCAGCTTCGGCCTGAGGGGCGGACTGCACGCCGGACGAAAGATGATGAATGCCGTAAGGTTGTGCACGCTGGCGGTGAGCCTCGGCGGCGTAGAAACGCTTATTGAACATCCGGCGAGCATGACACATGCTTCAATGGGGCGAGAAGCTCGCGAGCGCGCGCATATCTCAGATGGACTGGTGCGGATCTCGGTCGGGATCGAGGATGTTGACGACATTATTGCAGATCTTGACCAAGCCCTGGACGCCGCAACCGAGACTACAGAAGCGGCGCAGACATTGCGGCTGCGCCTTGAACAAAGACCGACAAGTACCAGATGCGAAACGGCGCCATCTACGCAGTGTATATGAGACACATACGAGGGCAAAGAGGTGAGGAATCCAATGACGAGTCATTCGAAATGGGAAACCACGGTGGGGACCGCTCTGCTGGCGTGGGCATTCGCCACCTCGACGTTGGCTGCCTCCGGTGACTTCGACGCGAACGGATATGTGGACTACCGTGATTATTGCTGTTTGGCGAACTGCTTGGCTGATTCCGGGCCGGGGGTGACTCCTGGCCTCGGATGGTGCATTGATACGGTTGATACCGACGGCGACGGCGACGTTGATTTGACCGACTTCGCCCAGTTCGCACGGAGTCTAGGCCATCGCCCCATGCCGTTAAAAGACTACCTGGGAAATGCCATCACAGCCGACTCGACCCGACCCTATAGCCGGCGACAGACTTGCGGTGGTGCTTCATGTCACGATGTTGACCATGTTGCGAATGGGATCATGTTCCAACAGGGGCGGACCAGCGTTACCGGGCAGATTGACATGCGCGATGACTATTACGGTGACGGGCGCACCTGGATCAAGAGTTCGGGACGGTACGGTAAGTGGGGACAATCCTTCATCAAGAAGCTGGCCGCCAAGCACAACACACGTGCATCCGAGATCGACCAGACGGCCTTCGCCTGGGCACGCGATTGCGGCGGGTGCCACCCCGGCGGAGGGCCGGGTGAATTCGATCGTGACGGAGTACAGTTCTACAACGAGGTAACAGGCGACTTCGGCTACGAGCTGCTCGGGCAGACCCCGGAGCAAGTGGCCCTTGATGGCGACTACAGCCTTTTGGACTATTCGAGTGGTGCCGTCACACCGGCGCCGTGGGATGTAACTGGAGTGTCTGAGCCGGACTGCCTCGTATGCCATCGTGGGCAGCGAACCTGGGAGAACAGTTGGGACATGAATTGGGCGTGGCGCTCGGCGACGCTCGCCGCGGGAGCCAGCTTGGTCGACGACGCGGGGCAGCCTGTCCCGGCGTTTCTCGCCGCTGGAACCGCCGGCCAAGGGTGGCATTCGACTCTGGAGATGACCGGCTTCCCCGGCCTCTGGCCCAAGGCATCGACGCTCCAGATTGACTATACGGTCGGCCTCACCGACGGCAGCCTTGTTCCGGGCGACAACGGTACGGTGTCCTTGGCCCCCGCGTCGGTGACCTGGCCTCCCTGGGACCGGGCGTGCTGGAGTTGCCACTTCTGCTTCGGCGTGATGACCGGAACCGTGTGGTTTGACGAAACTAACGTCATGTACCGCAGATTCAATAACTTGCACGATGACGACCCAGCGAACGATATTCCTCCCGAAAAGAGCGTTGCCTGCACGGTATGCCATCCAGGTAACTTCGATCACAACTTCGCGAAAGGGAACAGTCTACAGGTCCAGTTTCGAGACGCATTGGACTGGGACAACCTGCGGTCCTGTCGCTCTTGTCACCTTGCTGACAGTCCGACCAGACACCCGGATGCACCCGTGATCCCGAACCCGCAGACTTCGGATGAGATGCATCGAGTGCCGGGCTTCGATCATGTTTCCTGCCAGGGCTGCCATATTCCCTACGGCCTGAGCGCTGCATTGCTATTCAGAGATATAACCGTAGGGACTGTCGGCATGACGACGCAGTACCTCTCCGCAGATCCACTCAACCCTGAAGACTCCGATAAGAGCCGATGGTATCCCGCGTTCCTGCTCAAGGAAGACGTTGATGGCGTCGAACGGCTGTTCCCCTGCAACATCTGGACCACCATCTACTGGGGAGACTGGGACCGCAAAGGCACGCCGGAAGACGTGAGTGACGATATCATCACACCGATCAGCGTATGGCGGGTGGAGCAGGTTACTGGTGGCATCCTCCCGGTCGTGACCGACGATAATGGAGACGGACAACCCGAGATCAATCGGCCGGAGGAGATCCTGGCCTATATACAGCGCCTGAAAACGTGCGACACGTACGGTGTGCAGGTTGCCGCCAACCCCGTTCTCGTGAAAGGGATCTTCGTCTGGCATGAAGACTCCGAGGCGCCGGACGGCGTGAGTTCGTTCTCGACCTATGGCGTTAATAGTCTGATTGATTGGTATCCCTACCTCTGGGGCATGGACCACAATGTACGTCCGGTCAAGGAATCCTGGGGCTATTCACCGGGGAACCCTCAGGAAGGCTGTAGGCATTGCCATAGACCGGGCACCTATAACTCGCCGGTTATGGATCGCAAGGTACTCGTTGATCCCTACGGCCCTGACGGGGAGCCGTTCTACGTCACGGTTCGGCAGATGACAACGATGCATCCGCCCTGATCGGCCTGCACCCGGTCGTTGCCCGGGGCACTTATCGCATAGAAGAGGTGGTCGGGCATGGACGATCTTCAGTCACTGTCACGTGACGAACTGATCAAGCTGATTCGGGTCCATGCCAAGAACTGGCTTGCACATGATGGGTGCTGGTTCCTGGCGGCTGAGGAGAAATATGGGCTCGACGCCGCCATCGAGCTGGATACCCGTGCTTGCGGCGCCTTCTCCCGGGTCGAGGCCCGCCGGATCATGGAGGCATTCAAGATCCCGGCGGCCGGCGGACTCGATGCGCTCGAAAGCGCCCTGCGTCTGAGGCTCTATGCCACGGTAAACCCGCAGCGTATTGAGCGGCCCGACAACGGAACGCTTCATTTCAAGATGCTTTCTTGCCGCGTTCAAACCGCGCGGCGGCGTAAGGCGCTGTCCGATTTCCCGTGCAAACCCGTCGGCACCGTTGAATACACGGAGTTCGCGGAAACGATCGATCCCCGCATCAAAACCCGTTGTCTGCAGTGTCCGCCGGACCCTACCGACGACACTGGTTTCGTATGTGGCTGGGAATTCACGTTATGAAATCCGAACAACGCCGGCAGTTACGATCTTCATGCGGACCGGGGCGCAAAGAGGTCTTCACCCTCCATCGTTGAGGGAATCGTCACGTCAAACTCCTGCAGGATGGTTGGTGCGAGGTCAACGAGTGACGGTTCATGCTGAAGTATCGGCTTGTTGCTGAACAGCACACCGGGAAGCAAGTGGGTGGCCATGCAGTGATCGGCGCTCCACGCAGAGTCATTATCACTCAGGATTTCGTCCGTGATGTCGCCAAGCGTCGTGGCCCACGACGCGCGGTAGCCACGGTGATACCCGACAATCAAATCAGGGGCCGCGCGCGCCATCGGGCCATGGTATGCGTCGTCGCTCTTGTCCACCCGCGCGATGACTGGGCTATTATCGAGTGGATCGCGGACCGAAAGCAGTTGCTCGGAAATCTCGTCCAGAAGAGTCGCTCGCTCATCCGGTGTGACGATTCCGTCTCGCTCTCTTCCCGCAAGATTTACATACAGACCGTTGAGGCCGATGGCATAAGCCCTGGTCCGACTCCAATCGACCAATCGACCACGCCGTGGGTCGAGTAGAGATCTGCAATCAGACGGCTGTAAATACCCATTGTCGCGAAGCCACGTGTTGAGGTTGAACTGGCGGCGGAAGCAACAGAACCCGTGGTCGGACATGACGAAGATCGTCGCCTCGTCACCGTATTGCTCCCGGACATCGCCGACAATGCCATCAATCCTCTTATAGAGGTCCAGAATCACCTGGTTGTAT
>JASFUW010000013.1:0-26606 GCA_050050135.1 Phycisphaerae bacterium | reverse complement strand
GTATGAGCCTGCTGGAATCAACGGGTATCTGCACGGTCGATGGGGGCGGTTTTGGTCAACGCGAGGGCACGCAGCACCTCCGGATTGCGTTTCTGCCGTCGAAGGAACTGCTTACGGAAGTGCTGCCGCTGTGGATCACGTTCCATAACGAGTATGTTCGCCAGGGGCGGTAGGTTCGTCAGTTGCGGCTCGCGGTGGGTGCGGGGTTCCACATGGTTTCCACGTCGATTCCTGTCTCGTCGATCGTAATCCGGACGGCACCGACGTCGGCCGTGTTGTAGACAGGCGTTGCGCCGGCGATCTCGTACAGCCCGTTCAAGGTCTCGGCACGGGGTTGATGGCTCGATCGGACCAAAGCGCTCGCGCCGACGGCGTCGATGAATTCCCTGGTGCTCGACTCCACGCCGCCGTGGTGGGGGAGAATGAGCACATCGGCCGCAAGGTCGCCCTGTTCGAGCAGTCGGCGCTGGGCGAGCCGCTCGATGTCACCGGTGAGCATGACGGACCGACCGGCATGGGTGAGTCGCAGGACGGTCGAAGTGTCATTGGTCGGCACGCCGGCTTCCAGTCCGGGGGGAGGCCAGAGGCGCTCGAAGGACACGCCGCCTAATTCCCATCGTGACTCGTCGGCTTCCTGGACTTCGACGGGTTGGTCGCGATCGGCCAGCATCTCGAGTAGTTGTCCGGCGGCTGATTCGGGTCGGACCCGTCGTTGGAAGTACTCGTTGATGATAACCGGGCCGACCGCCACCTGGTCTGCGATGGTGGGGATGCCGTTGTAGTGGTCGAAGTTGGGGTGGCTGACGTAGACGCGGGCGATGCGGCGGATGCCGCAGTGCCGAAGGAACGGCACTACGGTCGTCCGCCCGACGTCGTACAAGCTGGTGTTACCCGCGTCGCAGAGGATGACCTGCCCGTCCGGGAGTTCGACGACCACGGCCGACCCCGCCGCGACCGAGAGCACGTGGACGACCAAGCGGTGAGAAGGTCCTCGCGGCCAGGACCACGCCAGAGTCGAGACAACCAGCCACAGACCGGCGACGCCGAGCGCCCGGCCGAGCCAGCTCGACCGGACCGGTGGTGCGTGAACAAAGCCGTCGAGTCGCTCGTCCCATTTGCGCCGTCGAGGCGAGAAGCGCCAGACAAGGAGCGCGAGGAGTAAGTACCAGGCCGTCACCCACCACCAGGGTGGCGGGGCCACGAACAGCGTCGCGGACGGCCACGACGCTAGCCACTCGACCAGGTGGACCAGCCAAGTCTCGAGCGTGCTGATCGCGCCGGTAAGAACCATCCCCCATCCGGGCAACGCCGCCTCGATGAGGATGACTGCAAAAGCCGCCAGAATCAGCACGTAGGCGAAGGGAAAGACCACGAGGCTGGCGAGCGGTGCCCAGGGATGCACCTGGTGAAAGAACGACGCGATGATGGGCAGGGTGGCGGCCCAGGCGCCGAGGCTGACGGCCAGCGGCCATAGGACGTAGCGTTTCACCGAACGCGCGAGCAGGAACCGGGCGCGCGACCATAATGTGCGCCGATCGCTCATCGAAGCCGGCGGGTCCACACCGGCGTCTTCGGAGGGTTCTTCGCCGGTCAGACGTCTGAGCTGCGTAACGAACGCTCCGGTCAACCGGTGCAAGCTTGGCGTGACGAACATGATGCCCAGGACGGCGGCGAATGAGAGCTGGAACCCCACGTCGAAAACGGTCGGCGGCGACGTGATAACGAGGAGAATGGCGGCTGCGGCCAGCCAGTTGAGCCCCGATCGAGGGCGACCGAGCATGATGGAGAAACAGAACAAGGCGCCCATGACACCTGCACGGATGACCGGCGGGCGCGGTTCCGCGATGAAGACATAGAGCAGCACACTCCCGAGCATCAACCAGGCGCAAAGACGGGCAGACCCCCCGAGCCGTCGGCCGACCCACCAGACGAAGGACATCGGGACGGCGATGTGCAGTCCGCTGACGGCAAGGAAGTGGGCGCAGCCGGCGCGGATGAAGGTCTCGTTGAGGCGACGGTGGACGCTGGACCGTTGCCCGAGCACCATGGCGCGCAGCAGACCGGGTTCCTGGTCCGCCGTCGTCGAAAGATCACCGGTCAGCATACGGTGTGTTTGCTTACGGATGCGTGAGACCAGTGACGTAGACGGGACCTGGCTTGGTGGCCCCAGACGGCGGATGTTCTCCTTATGGTTGCATCGCAGACGGGCAATGATTCCGCGGCGACTGTCGTAGGTTCGCCAATCGAACGCGCCGGGGTTTCGCGGCGGCTGCGGTCGATAAAGCCAGCCGAAGACCTCGATGCGGTCAGCCTCGTGCAGATCGAGCACCGCCTCGTCAACGGTCACTCGGACCAGTCCGGTTACCGGGATGTCACCGTGGACGCCTTCGATCGACTCCACGTCGAGAAGGAAAGCGGTGCGATCCGCGCGACGCGCCCACCGGGCGAAGGGATGGTCGGTCGGCTCGATCAGTCGCGGGGTGGAAGCGACGGCCCCGCGGACACGAGCGATACGACGATCTGCGCGGGGTGGTTGGCCGTCCGTGCTCAGGTAGTGTTGGATGCTCGCGGGATTGTCCGCACGCATCGCATAGAGGTGGAGCATACCGCCCAGACACGCGGCGGACACAGCCACGAGCAAGGGGCCGACCGCCCGGCGAAGCGGTCCGGCAAGTGTCAACGCGGTGGCAAGACTGAACAGCGCGATATAGACGAGCGGGCCGAGCTCGAGCCATCGATCAAGCCAGACTCCGACAATCAGCCCGCCGGCGACCGGCAACAGGGGCGCCGTACCACCAACGGTCCGCGACACTTGGGCTGAACGGTTCGTCATCGCTCGTTCGCAGCCTGCACTCCTACAACACATCGGACGCGGCGCCCAGACCGCGGCCGGATTCCGCTGCACCTTACGTCCGCGACCGGGCGACGGACAGGGCGGTGTCGATGCGGCTGCGGTGACCGAGCGAACGGGCATAGCTCTGACGTCGCCCACGGTCCGGCTACGCTTCCGGCGCTCCGGGATGCCACCCGTGATCGTAGTCGCGAGAATTGTGAGATACCGTAAGACCGGCGGCGGTTGGTCAGCGATCCCGGCGCGCCGGGACTCGCTCGGTTTCGGGTGTTTGCCGGGTCGCGCTGGTTCAGCCATAATCCTCGTGGCACCGGTGCGGTTGGCCGGTGATGGTGGTGTAGGGGTACGACGTCGATGACCGGATCCTTTTGGTTTACGTGGTGGTTCGTGCTTGCCGGTTTCGTCGGTGCCATCTGGGTCGTGCGCGTGGTGAACATGCGGCGCATCCTGCGCAGACGCGAGGTGCTTGGCTCTTTCTCGCCGGATTCGCTGCCCGAGGCTGCGCCGAAGGTGTCGGTCGTCGTAGCGGCCAAGGATGAGGAGGCGGACATCGAGGCGTGTGTAACGTCGCTGCTCGATCAGGACTACCCCGAGTTCGAGGTGATCGTGGTTGATGACCGGAGCACCGATCGGACACCCGCCATTCTGGCGGGCCTGCGAGCGTCCCACGGTGACCGCCTGCGGGTCATTGAGGTCGATCGCGTGCGCGAGGGCTGGTGCGGGAAGAACAACGCCATGCGCGAAGGGGTGTCCGTCAGTTCCGGGGACTGGCTGCTTTTCACCGATGCGGACTGCCGTCAGACCTCGCGAAGGGCGATCCGCGTCGCGATGTGCGAGGCCCTCCGGCGAGAGGCGGACTTCCTGTCGATCACGCCTGTCCTCGAGACGCATGCATCGTGGGAGCGAATGATACAGCCGGTATGCACGCTGGTCTTGATGACCTGGTTTCTTCCGCACCACGTGAACAAGCCGCATCGAAAAACGGCGTACGCGAACGGGGCGTTCATGTTGATGCGGCGGACGTGTTATGACGCCATCGGCGGACACGAGCGGGTGCGTACGGAGGTGAACGAGGACATCCAGATGGCGCGGATCGCGAAGCGTGCGGGTCTGCGGCTTCGGGTGGTCGAAAACGATGATCTCTACCGGACGCGGATGTATGACAGCTTGGGCGCCGGGTGGCGGGGCTGGAGTCGGATTTACTACGGGAGCTTCGCATCGCTGGGGTCGCTCATCCTCGCGGCGACGGTCCTGACGGTGGCGTCACTGGTTCCGTGGGTGTGTTTGATGGTTTCCATCATTGCTGTAGCGGGGTCTGAGGGCACGGGTGAGCCCCTGGCTTGGACGGCTGCGGGCGTCTGGTTCGTGCTGGTGACGATGGAGCAAATCGTCGCCTGGCGGCTTTACGCCGTGTTGCGGGTGCCTCGGGTGTGGTCGCTGGGTTATCCCATCGGTGTGGTGTTTACGCTGGGTATGTTCGGCAACGCGATGTTCAAGAAGCTCGGGGTGACGAGCACGACCTGGCGTGGGACGAGATATCGGGGCGGCCTGCCCGTGCGTCGCACACAGTCAGCCGTCCCGCAAGCAGGGACCGAGACGGACCACGGGACGGGTGGTGGCGAGCGCCCCGCGTACGGCGCGCGGTCCGCGGATGGATCGGCGACGTATCCCGGCGCGCCGGGATAGCGCACGGATGAGGCATCGGGCGGCGCGCCGGAGCAATGACTTCGGCTGAGTTCAGTCAAACACCTGGGTTGCCAATTTGTGGAAGAACGGGAAGGGTTTATACTGTGTTTTTCGTGAGGGGCCGAAGTCGTTTGACGCAAGAACCTATAATTAGCGCGACAAATCGCGCTAGATAGCGGACGGAGAGGCTGCATGTTCCAGGGCCGACGTTCTACGGTGTTTGTCTTCGCGCAGATGCTGATCGCTGTGCTGCAAGTGCCGGTTAGCGGGGCTCCGGCCGAACCGGAGCTGGACCTTGCGAAACGGACCAGCACGCACGAATCGATTGATCGGGCGCTTGCCTACCTGATTGCCTCGCAACAGGAGGACGGGGCCTGGGCCGCGTTCGGGCGGTCCCACCCGGCGATTACGGCGCTGGTCGTCAAGTGTCTGGTTCAAAGCCCGGACTACGGGCGAGACCACCCGGCTGTTCGGCGCGGGATCGACTATATGCTGCGTTTCGTGCAGCCAGACGGTGGGATTTATGTCCCGGACGAGGGGATGCGCAACTATCACACGAGCGTCGCGCTAATGGCTCTGTCCGCCACGAAGGACCCCGCCCATCGAGAGCGTATCGCGAACGCACAGCGGTTTCTGAAGAAGTTGCAGTGGGATTCGGGTGAGGGGCACGAGACGTCGAGTCCGTTTTACGGCGGGCAGGGTTATGGCAGGCACAAGCGGCCTGACTTGTCCAACACGCAGCTCATGCTGGAAGCACTGCACCAGAGCGGTTTGCCGTCGGACGATCCGGTTTACCAGAAGGCGATGGTGTTTATCTCCCGGTGCCAGATGCTCGGGTCAACGAACGACCAGGGGTTCGCGAAGCGCGTCGACGACGGCGGGTTCATCTATTCGCCTGCAAACGGGGGGGAGTCGAAGGCGGGCACGGAGGTGGTGAACGGTCGGCCCCGGCTGCGGAGCTATGGGTCGATGACCTATGCGGGTTTCAAGAGCATGCTCTATGCGAAGCTCGATCGTGACGATGTCCGCGTGCAGCGTGCGCATCAATGGATATGCCGCCACTACACGCTGGATCACAACCCCAACATGCCGGACGCCCAATCGGCGGAGGGGCTCTACTACTACTACCATGTGTTCGCGCGGGCCCTGCAAGCGTGGGGCGAGCCCGTCATTGTAGACGGCAAGGATGTCCGTCACGCTTGGCGCGCGGAGCTTTGTGAGAAGGTAATGTCGCTGCAGCGGCCCGACGGTAGCTGGGTGAACGAGGAGGATCGGTGGTATGAGGGCAACCCCGATCTCGTGACCGCCTATGCGGTGCTCGCCTTGCAGACAGCGCTTCAGACGCGATAGAGACGCTCACACGGAAACGGTCTTGCAGGCACTCGGGTTTTTGGCATGCGTAAGGTTAGAACATGACGCTGGAGAACGAGCCGAACGCGAGTCGCCCGTCGTCGGATTCGTCGTCGAAGCCGGAGGAGATACCGGCGATCGAGGACGCGTACGAGGCTGACGAGCCGGTTCCCGAGGTCGTTGCCGAGGACGAGTCTGACCTGCTGGCGCCGACGACGCGGTCATTGGAGCTGGAGTCCGCGGACGATGCTGAGGATGGGGGTGACGTCGATTCAACGGCTGCATCGGCGGCCAAGGCTGACGCGGATGACACGACGGACGCCGGCGGATTGGACGACGAACCGGAGCCGACCGAGGCTACCGCGGGGGAGGCGGCCGAGCCCGATTGGGCCAACGAGCTGTCGCCCCAACGCATTGCGGTGGAGCTAAAGCGCATCGAGTCCGAGATTCGCCGGCTGCTCGAGAATCGAGACCCGCGGCGGAAGCGGAAGCTCGGCGGGACCCGGCGGTGGCTCGAGCTTGAGGAGGACATCATCGCCTGGCGGCATACGGGCCGGTTTGACGAGAAGACGCTTACGCGCCTGGGCGAACTGGTGGCAAGGCGCCATTTCCTGTTCCGGCGGCTCCGTTTTCTGACCGGTACCCGTCCGGTCTGGAATAGCTGATCGGGCGATCCGGGGGGGGGCGGTGTTTGTTTCTGCGGCGCACGTGTTCAGGCCCGGCGATAGTCCGATACCCTGTTCCTGAATTATGGTGCACAGCGTCGGACGGGCGTCGGGATCGCTAGACTGCCGCCAGCGACGAACCTGAGAGTCCGCGAACCAGGCGTCGGGTGGGTCCGGACGCCGCGTTGATCCGCTCCGGGTCGTTTCCTATGATGCAATACGGTTGACGGAACGCGCCGGCGGGTGATGGGGTATTGCGCCGACGGCGCACCGCAAGAGGGGGCGAATCCTGCAACCAGGGGTCGATTCGCACCAATGCGCTGATGGCACGGCGCGGATTCTGCGCCGACCGTCCTGGCCGGGGGTGACTATGCGGATGCTGGTTCGACACAAACACGTGGGCGGGATTGCGTTTGTCTGCGCGTTGTTGTCTTCGTTGCCCGGTGTTCGGGGGGCGGAGGATGAGCCTCTCGAGGTCGGGACGTTTGCGACTACGCACATCGTCGTGAAGTTTCAACCGGGTGTGGTCGATCCGCTGCCTGTGCCGGCCAAGCTACGCTCGTGGCGCGTCGGACCAGGGCGCGACCGAAGCTCGAAGTCCGTGGGGATGCCGCCGAAAGGTGCCGGTGCGGCGCTAAGCCGGGCGTGGGAGCGATGGGGCGTGAAGCGGATGCGCGGGCTGTACCACCGCCCGTTTAGACGTCCGGACCATGCCGTCCGTCACGGGCTGGACCGGACGTTCATTCTGGAGGTCGATCCGGGAACTGACGTACATGCCTTGGTGGACGAACTTTCGGCGATACCCGGTGAGGTCGAGTACGCGGAGGTGGATTCGGTCGGTACGGTGGCGGATGTGTTTCCGAACGACCCGGATTTCTTCCTCCAATATGCGTTACACAACACCGGCCAGACCGGTGGTACCGAAGACGCCGATATCGATGCCCCCGAAGCGTGGGCGATTCACACGGGCGATGTGGGTACGGTGACGATCGCGATCGTGGACACCGGCGTCACACCTGTCGCGGACCTGGTGGACCATATGGTGCCGGGTATCAACGTGGCCGATCCGATGAACCCCACGACGGATACGGAAGATGAGTGTGGTTTCAACGGTCACGGAACGCACGTCGCGGGGGTCGCAGCGGCCGTCGCGAACAACGAGGAGGGTGTCGCGGGCGTGACCTGGGGCGCGAACATCATGCCCGTGCGCGTGTTCGGCGGAGCTTCTCCGTGCGGTGGTCTCGACAGTTCGGCAGCGGCGGGGATCGAGTGGGCGGTCGATCACGGGGCGGACATCATCAACGTCAGCTTGCAGTGGTGCGGGGACACGCAGGTCATGGCGGATGCGGTCAACTACGCCTACGACAACGGTGTACTGGTGGTCAGCGCCGCGGGGAACCAGAGTTTCTGGGAGGATTATTGCGTCGGGGAGATGCAGATCACGTATCCGGCGCACTACGAAAACAGCATGGCCGTGACGGCGACCGACGAGGGCGACGTCCTGGCCAGCTTTTCCAACTTCGGAGACGAGACCGACGTCTGCGCCCCGGGGGACGCGGTTTACTCCACCTACCGCACTGGGCTCTACGGCACCGCGCGGGGAACATCCGTAGCTGCCCCCCTTGTGAGCGGTCTGGCTGCGCTCGTCAAGTCCTTCGTGCCCGACATAACGCACGATGAACTCCGGGCGGTGATCCGAGAAGGATCCGATGACCTCGGCGGCATCGGCTGGGACCCGCGCTATGGGCAGGGCCGAATCAACGCCTACAGGACGCTGCTGATCGCCGGGGGCATTCCTTGGATTACGGGGAGTTCGCCGCCCGACGGGGCGATCGACGCCCGTCAACCATCGGAGCCTGATGGATCGGCTGCGGGGGGCTGGCAGTGGGCCGAGATCACCTTTGCGGGCGATACCTCGGACCTGCGGCTGGCGGATTTCGAGGCGACCGAGGACGGGAACGTGGTGCCCGATCTGTATGCCGTGGGGATGGTCCCACTGGGCGACTCGACGTTCCGCGTCGTGTTGAATCGGAAGATATCGCCCGGGTCGTGGACGAGCATCATGCACACGCCCAGCAACACTTCCGTCAGCCTCGGGTTTTTGCCGGGCGACGTGGGGTCGGACGGTGAGACGACGACGGATGACTTGGCGTTGCTGATCGACGTTTTGATGGGGTTCGAGCCGCCGCGCTCGGATCACTCGACCGACATCGACCGGAGCGGCAAGATGACGCCAGCGGATGTTCTTCGCGTGATCGATCTTCTTAACGGGGGTGATGCGTACGACGTTTATCTGGGGGTCTCGCTGCCCTGAACGCCCTCACCGCCTTGTGTCTGCCACGTCCCCGGTTCTGACTGGTCAGGAAGCTGCACTTCGTGTAAAACCCGGTAACGCCCGGGAAGGCACTCACACGCGGGTGGCGCGATCGGTGTTTCGCCGCCCGCCATCCGACATTCTGAATCAAAGGAAAGGCGCGATGCTTCCACCCTATGCTCCCGAACCGTACGTCGATTTCACACAGGACGGACCTCGCCAGCAGATGCTGGCTGCACTGGCGAAGGTCAAGGGTGAACTGGGGAAGACGTATCCTCTGTGGATCGAAGGCAAACCCGTCACGGCGGACGAGACGTTCGACTCGGTCAGCCCGGCGGACCCGGGTCGCGTGGTGGGGACGTTTGCCAAAGCCAACGCGGATCTGGCGGACCGCGCGGTCCGCACAGCGGCCGAGACCTTCAAGACCTGGTCGCGCTTCGATCCCGACGCCCGAGCGCGGATTCTCATCAAGGGGGCACATATTATGCGCCGCCGCCTTTATGAGTTGACGGCGTGGATGTGCTATGAGACGAGCAAGAGCTGGATCGAGGGATATGCGGACGTCTGCGAATCGATCGACTTCTTGGAGTTCTACGGTCGGGAGATGATGCGGCTTGCCGGATCCCATCCGGTCACGCCGTTTCCGGGAGAGGAAAACGACCTGAGGTACATTCCTTTGGGCGTGGGGGTGGTGATCCCCCCTTGGAATTTCCCCCTGGCGATCACGGCAGGGATGACCACGGCCGGGTTGGTGACCGGGAACGCCATCATCCTCAAGCCGGCGAGCACCGCTCCGGTGATGGCGGCGAAGCTCGTCGAGATTCTCCACGAAGCGGGTCTGCCCAGGGAAGCGCTGACGTTTTTGCCCGGGCCCGGCAGATCTGTCGGCGACACGCTGGTGTGCCATCCTTTGACGCGGTTCATCTCGTTTACCGGGTCGCGCGAGGTCGGTGTCGGCATTTTCGAGAAGGCAGCCAAGGTCCATCCGTCGCAAATCTGGTTGAAGCGGACGGTTCTGGAGATGGGCGGGAAGGACTGCATCGTCGTCGATGAGACGGCGGACGTCGCGGCTGCCGCTGAGGGTGTGGTGGCGTCGGCGTTCGGGTTCCAGGGGCAGAAGTGCTCGGCGTGCAGCCGGTTGATCGCCCAGAAGGACATCTACGACGAGCTTCTCGACCGGGTGGTCGCGCGATCACGCGAACTGACAGTAGGTGACACCGTGACGCCGGAAAACTACTTCATGGGCGCGGTGATCGACAAGCCGGCGTATGAGAAGATCAACGAGTACATCGGAATCGGCAAGGCGGAAGGGCGGACGGTTCTGGGTGGTGGGAAGGTGCCCGCGAACGGCTATTTCATTCCGCCGACGATCATCGCGGACGTCGATCGAAACGCGCGGATCGCGCAAGAGGAAATCTTCGGTCCGGTGCTGGCGGTGATCAAAGCGGATGACTTTGACGACGGGCTCGACATCGCCAACGGCACGGAGTACGGATTGACCGGTGCCCTCTACTCGAGCGACCGGACACGGCTGGAGCGGGCCCGACACGAGTTCCACGTCGGGAACCTCTATTGCAACCGGAAATGCACGGGGGCTCTGGTCGACGTTCAGCCGTTCGGTGGGTTCAACATGTCGGGCACGGATTCGAAAGCCGGCGGTCGGGACTACTTGCAGTTGTTCCTGCAAGGCAAGAGCATCACCGAGCGGTTGTAGCCCAAGGGCGTGTGAATTGCGGTCGTGTCGGGGCGCGAGAGGGGTGCATCGTCGGGTGACGCCTCGGTCGCGCGGTCGGCTGTGCGAGCCTCAGACCCAACACGCCCGACCCACCTGAATCTGCGAATCACACGGGGTAGGGTAGGTCCCAGCGCGAGTTCGCGGCGACGTTCGCGGTTGAAACGCGAGTATCGGGCCAGTAAAATCAGCAGCGAAAACGCGGACGTTGCGCGCGCTCTGGCGGACGGAGCGTGTACGCCCGATAATGCGCGTTCGGTTTTCGGACGGACGGAACGTCACGTCGGGGTCGGGGTGTTATCCCGTGTGGCGTCGTGCGTCTTCGGGCGGATGGGCGATGGGTCGTGCGAGTTCCGGTGCGACAGACACCCGATTCGCTTATGGTGGGGCGCTGCTCGTGGCGATCGCCGATTCGGCGGATCGGTCGCGCCGGGCGGACGGATCGGAGACCTGCAGGGTGTTGATCGGCCGATGTAACGGCCTGGGTGATCGAGAACTCAAACCAGACAAGTTGAGCCATGGCGAAAAAACGGAAAAAGCTGGGCGAGATACTGGTCGAATGGAACGTCATCACCGAGCAGGCGCTTTCCGACGCGCTGAAGTACGGGATGGAACATGGGAAGCGCACGGGCGAGGCGCTGGTCGAGCTCGAGCTCTGCGGGGAGGATGACGTAGCCAAGGCGTTGGCGGCGCAGTTCGGGCTGGAGTTCATCGACCTCGATCACCACCGGGTGGATCGTTCGGTGCTGGACCTGATTCCCTCGAAGATCATCGAAGACTACATGGTTTTGCCGCTCGGGGAAGAGTCGGGCAGGCTGAAGGTCGTGGTGACCGACCCGCTGGACCTCGAAACGCTGGACCTTCTCCGGTTCCGTCTCAATCGTGAGGTCGTCCCGACGCTGGCAGCGACCGCGAAAGTGAAGCGGTTTATCGAGAAATTCGTGAATCCCGAAGGTGATGTGCTGTCGCAGACGATGGCGAGCATAGACCAGGAGGCGCCGGAAGAGGGGGATGAGGGTGAGTCGTTCGGGAAGGTCCTGGAGAAGGACGAGGACGGCGACGCCCCGATCGTGCGTCTGGTGAACCTGATCATCACGGAGGCGGTTCATGGACGGGCGAGCGACATCCACGTCGAGCCGATGGCCGACCGGGTGCGCGTCCGCTACCGGATCGACGGGGTCTGCCAGGTTCGAGACGACATCCCGAAGAACATGCAAGCGCCGGTGACGACGCGTTTCAAGATCATGTCCGGCATGGACATCGCGGAGCGTCGGACGACGCAGGACGGTCGAATAAAGATGAGAATCGGCGGCGGGCAGATCGACTTCCGCGTCAGCGCGCTTCCGGCGTACCACGGTGAGAGCATCGTGTTGCGAATTCTGCGTCCTGAATCGGCGAACGTGGGACTTCAGGCGCTGGGCTTCGAGGAGGACGACTTCGAGAAGTTCCAGAAGATCATTCACCGTCCGAACGGCATCTTCCTGGTGACGGGACCGACGGGGTCGGGCAAGACGACCACGCTGTACTCCGCTCTTCAGGCGCTTAACCGTCCCGACAAGAAGATCATCACGGCCGAGGACCCGGTGGAGTACAACTTCACGGGGATGAACCAGTGCCAGGTGAAGGAGGAGATCGAACTGACGTTCGCGCGGATTCTCCGTGCCATGCTGCGTCAGGCGCCGAACATCATTCTGGTGGGTGAGATTCGTGACCGGGAGGTCGGCGACGTGGCGATTCAGGCGGCGCTGACCGGGCACCTGGTGTTCAGCACGCTGCACACCAACGATGCGCCTTCGGCGATCACGCGGCTCTTGGACATGGGGATCAAGCCGTTTCTGGTCGCCAGTTCGATTCAGGCGATCATGGCGCAGCGACTGATCCGGGTGATCTGTTCGGATTGCAAGGTAGAGGACGAGAACCCGGACCCGAAGACCCTCCGACTGTTGGGATTCACGGACGAGGAACTGGAGGGGCAGAAGATCTGGAAAGGCGCCGGGTGCAAGCGGTGTCGCAACACGGGATATCGGGGGCGTCTCGGCATTTTCGAGATGTTCCTGATGAATAACGAGATTCGCGACCTGGCGTTCAAGCGTGCGGCGACGACGAAGCTTCGGGCCGCGTGCAAAGCGGCCGGAATGCGCACGTTGCTGGGGGACGGCAAGCTCAAGATTCTCAAGGGAATCACGACGCCGGAGGATCTCCTTCGTATCACCCAGGCTGAGGGCATCGTGGACTGATCGATTCTTTTCGGAAACGCTTTATGGCTACGATACACATTGATCGATTGTTGGAGACGGTGGTGCGTCAGAACGCGTCGGACTTGCACCTGACGGTGGGGCGTCCGCCGGTTATCCGTCTTGACGGGCGTCTTCGGGCTTTGGAGACCAAGGTGCTCGGTGCGGATGACACGGTGGCGCTGATGAAAGCGATCACGCCCGAGCGGAACCAGCAGGAGCTGTCCGAGGAGGGGGGGACGGACTTCGGGTTCTCGTTCGGTGACGGCGCCCGGTTCCGCGTGGCCGTGTTCCGTCAGAAGGGGAACCTGGCGGTGGTGATGCGGTTGATTCCGTCGAAGCTGTTGACGTTCGAAGAGATCGGGCTGCCTTCGATCTGTCGAGCGCTGTGCCGCCGTCCGCGTGGGATGTTTCTGGTCACCGGGCCGACGGGTTGCGGCAAAACGACCACACTCGCGACGATGATCGACTACGTCAACAACAACCTGGACCGGCATATCGTGACCATCGAAGACCCGATCGAGTACTACCACGACCACAAGAAGTCCCTGATCAACCAGCGGTCGGTGGGGCCTGACGTGCCGAACTTCGCGGAGGCGCTGCGTCGTGTGCTTCGTCAGGACCCGGACGTGATTCTGGTGGGCGAGCTGCGTGACCTCGAGACGATCGAGTCTGCGATTCGCGCTGCGGAGACAGGCCACCTCGTGTTCGGAACGCTTCATACCACGGGATGTCAGGGAACGATCAACCGGCTGGTTGATGCCTTTCCGTACGAACAACAGGCACAGCTTCGCGTGCAGTTGTCGACGAACCTGATCGCGACGCTTTCGCAGGCACTTCTTCCGAAAATACCGAAGGGTCGGATCGCGGCGTACGAGTTTATGGTGACGACGCCGGCGATCGCGAACCTGATTCGAGAGAACAAGACGTTCCGGATCGACTCGGCGATCCAGACGGGAAAAAAATACGGCATGCAGTTGCTCGACGAACACCTTTGGAACCTTTACGAGCAGGGGCTGATCGAGGGGGAGGAATGCATCGACTGCGCCCGTCAGCCGGGGCAGATGCAGGACAAGATGGACAAACACAAACGCGGCGTGTTGGGTGAAGGCGAGAAGATCGGCCAGAGCGGCGACAAAGACGACGTACCGGTGTTTCGATCATGACAGAATCCGGATCCGCGAGTCAGAGTTCTTCCGCGACGAAATCGACGAAGACGTCGGAGTCGGCCGCCCCCAAGAAGATGCCGCCGATCGAACAGCTTCGCGGGCGACAGCTCGGGCGCATCCTCATCAAGATGGGGAAGCTGCGGCGCACGCAGGTCCAAGAAGCGCTGGAAATCCAGAAGCAGAGACGCGGTCCGTTGGGGTCCATTCTGGTCGAGCTGGGCCACATCAACGAAGAGGAGCTGAACCTGGCGCTCGCGGCTCAGAGCGGGATGGGCGTCGTCGAACTTGCCAAGATGGACGTCCCCGCGGAAGTGATCGCCGCGATGAACTCGCAGATGGCGCAGACCTACCGTGTGGTGCCTTTCGCGCTCAACACGGACGAGAACACGCTGTCACTGGCGATGGACAACCCGGACAATTTCCGGGCGACCGACGACTTACAGACGCTGCTCGGATTCAACATCAAGCCCTTCCTGTCGAACGCTCAGGACCTTCAGACCGCGCTTGATCGGTACTATCCCGAAGGAGAGCAGGAATCGATCACCGGTCTGATCGGCGAGCTGACCGACGACGAGGACCTCGCCCGGTTCGAGGGTCGGGGCGACAGCATCGACCTGGCCGAACTCAAGGAAATCGCCGACCTCAATCCGGTCAAGAAGCTGCTGAACCTGGTGTTGTTGCAGGCGATCAAGGACAAGGCCAGCGATATCCACTTCGAGCCGTTCGAGGACGAGTTCAAGATGCGTTACCGCATCGACGGCGTGTTGTATGAGATGGTTCCGCCCCCGCGGTACGTGGCGTTGGCGATCTCGTCTCGTATCAAGGTCATGGCGAATCTCGACATCGCCGAGCGGCGTATGCCGCAGGACGGTCGAATCGAACTGTCTTTGAAGGGTCAGCCGATCGACCTGCGGGTGTCGGTGTTGCCGACGATGTTCGGTGAGAGCGTGGTGTTGCGTGTGCTGGACCGATCGAACGTGCAGCTCAGCATCGACAAGATCGGGCTCCGGGATGACGACCTGACCGTCTTTCGACAGCTCATCCGCAAGCCGAACGGGATTATCATCAACACCGGACCGACGGGCTCGGGGAAGACAACCACGCTGTATGCGGCGCTTATGGCGCTCAACAGCACGGACGTGAAAATCCTGACCGCCGAGGACCCGGTCGAATACGACATCGACGGGTTGGTTCAGGTCCAGGTGCGCCCGGACGTGGGACTCACGTTCGCGCGGGCGCTGCGTAGCTTTCTGCGTCAGGACCCGGACATTATTCTGGTCGGCGAGGTGCGTGACCTGGAGACGGCGCAGATCGCGGTTCAGGCCTCGTTGACGGGACACCTGGTGTTCACGACAGTGCACACGACGGATGCTCCGTCCACGATTGCGCGATTATTGGACCTTGGGCTCGAGCCGTTCCTGATCACGGCGACGATCGAGGCGATCGTGGCCCAGCGTCTGGTGCGTCGGATTTGCACGAACTGTAAGACCGAATACCACCCGACGGAGGAGCAGCTCATGGAGTTGGCGCTGTCGCCGGATGACATCGGCGACCGCGTGTTCTGTTACGGCAAGGGGTGTGACTACTGCAACAACACGGGTTACCGCGGCCGCTTGGGGATTTTCGAGACCATGGTTCTGGACGACACGCTGCGCGAGATGATCATGGAGCGTGCGTCCACGGCCGTGTTGCGTCGCGAGGCGACCAAGCGCGGCATGCGCTCGTTGCGTGAAACGGGTTTGATGGCGATCTATGACGGGATCACGTCACTCGACGAGATCGTCAAAGAGACGATCATGGAGGAAGAGTAGCCGCTCCCGTGGACCGGGGCGTGCTTGTGTTTGACATTCGGAAGGGTCTGCCATGGCGACATTCGCATATGAGGCGATGAACCAGAACGGCCAAGAGGTCAAAGACGAGATCGAGGCCCTTTCGAGCGAAGACGCGCTCGCCAAGATTCGCAACCTGGGATATTTTCCTACGCGAATCCGCGAGAAGGGCGGGAAGGCCAAGGCGGCCGCCGGCGGGAAGAAGAAGCGCGGCGGCTCGATCGCCATCGGCGGCGTCAATCAGAAGACGATCACCCAGGTCACACGCCAGCTCTCGACCTTGCAGGACGCGGGGCTCCCGATCCTCAGAAGCCTGAACATTCTGGAGGATCAGCAAAAACCGGGACTGATGAAGAACGTGCTGATGGGGATGACCGACGACATCGAGGGCGGTTCGACCCTGTCGGAGGCGTGTGCGAAGCACCCCAAGGCGTTCAACCGCCTCTATGTGAACATGGTTGCCGCCGGTGAGGCGGGTGGTGTGTTGGACGTCATTCTGCAGCGACTCGCGGAGTTCATGGAGAAGGCCCAGAAGCTGAAAAAGAAGATCATGGGTGCGATGGTGTACCCGGTCGTCGTGGTCACGTTCTCGTTGGGCATCGTCGGCGGGATCATGGTCTTCGTCATTCCGAAGTTCCGTGACATCTTCCTCGATTTTGACGTGACGCTGCCCACTGCCACGGTCATCTTGATGGGTATCTCGGAGTGGTTCATCTCGGGCACACCGCCCGGCTGGGCCGTGATCGTGTTCTCGCCGGTGATCTTTTTTCTGTTATACAAGATGGTGCGCAGCTCGAAAGGGGGCCGGCTGGTCGTCGACGCGGTGCTTTTGAAGGTCCCCGTGTTCGGGACGCTGGTCCAGCGTAGCGCCGTTGCGCGCTTTACGCGAACGCTGGGCACGCTGATCAGCGCCGGTGTTCCGATTCTGGAGGCGATCAACATCACGAAAGAGACCTCGGGGAACGAGGTGTACGCCCGGGCGTTGGAGCGCGTGCACGACTCGATTCGCGAGGGAGAGAGCTTCGCCGCCCCGCTGCGCTCGTCGAAGGTGGTCGACGGTCTGGTGACCAACATGATCGACGTCGGCGAGGAGACGGGCGAACTCGACAAGATGATGCTGAAAATCGCGGATACGTATGAAGAAGAGATCGACGTGGCGGTCGCCAGTCTGGTGTCGCTGATCGAGCCGCTCATGGTGGTGGGGCTCGGTGGGACGGTCGGGTTCATCGTAATCGCGTTGTTTATGCCGCTCGTGCAACTAATTCAGTCCGTTTCCGGCTGATCGCCGGTTCGGTGGTTCGCGCCCACGACGCGGCCCGTTGCAAAGCAACGTACGTCGAAGGCGGACGGGGGCTCATGGTCCTTGGGGTGGGCGGGAACGATCGAACGGAACCGATCGCCCGGAGCTCACCAGGAGATACACGAGACAATGATTGTCAAAGACAAGCAAGGTACGTCCGTTCGACGGGGGCGGCGCCGCGCGCATCGGGCGTCGGCGTTTTCGCTCGTCGAGCTGCTGACCGTGGTGTTCATCATCTCGCTGTTGATCGGCATTTTGATTCCGTCGATCAACGCGGCGAGGACGGCGGCGAAGAAGGTCGCGACCAAAAAGACGATCGACGCGATCAAGGTCGGGCTGGAGCTGTTCAAGAACGACAACGGCAAGGACTTCCGTCAGACCAACGGTTACCCGCCGTCGTTCGCCCACCCGCGCATTCCGGGGTATGAGTTCAACCCGCACCTTGGCGAGTTTCCCTTCATACCGGAAGACTCGGACACGGCGCCGGACGCACCGCTGGTCTACGGGGCGCATTGGCTCCCCGCGATGTTGATGGGCGTGGACAAACTCGGATACGTGAAGCGAAGCAACGTGCCGAACACGGAGGACAACCTCCGGGCGAAACCGTGGCGTTGGTACCTGCCTGATCCGCTCGGCAAGGGCGCCGAAGGCCGACCGCTCGAGCGGATGGACCTGTATCTCAATCCCGACGACGTGTCCCTGTTGCGCACGGACAGGCTGGCCGGTCGCCCGCCTGCTCTGGATGACTCGAGCAGCAATTTCTTTCATAACTGGGAGGAGATGAAACAGCTCCCGGTCATCGCGGACAATTTCGACCAGCCGATCCTGTACTACGTGGCCAGCACGCACGGCAACGCCCAGAACATGGTGAGTGACGCCCGCAGCGAGAACGGCGAGTATGACTCCGGCGTGCAGGAGCAGGGCATTCCCTACTACTTCCATCAAGACAACGAGGGTTTCACCGGCACGGAGGGCGTCGAGGGGTGGGACTTCGGGAGCCCGCAAGAGCACACCATCGCGAAGTCGGGGGCGGCGCTGGGTCCTGCGGCGATCGTGGGCGACGCGGGCAAGGACACGTTTGCACGCTACGTGATCGACCGGAGCATCTACCTGTCACTCGCGCACGACATCGGAGAAGGTCACTTGTCGGATGCGAACGTTCCGCTGCGACCGGTGAACGCGGACAGCTTTCTGCTGATCAGTGCGGGCCCGGACGGACGTTTCGGGACCAGCGACGACGTCTCGAACCTTCCGCGTTGGCCTGACTCTTAGGCGGTAGGGCACGGGGAGAAGCCGGGGCGTTGCGCCGGTCGTGACCCGTGCTAAAGCCGTTAACAATAGGATATTCGTTATGCTCACGAGAGGACGAGACTCAGGTATGCGTGCGGCGTTCACGCTGGTGGAGATGCTGGTGGTGATCGCGATCATCGGGCTTCTGGTCGGGATCCTGCTGCCGGTATTCGGCACCGTGCGGAACAAAGCCCGCGTTGCCCAGACCAGTTCGGAGCAGGCAGCCATCGACACGGGGCTGAGCGTGTTTATCAACGACTTCGGAGCGCTTCCGCCGTCGGCATCGGATAATCCGGAGAACCGGCGACTCATCGCCAATCCCGAGGGGCAATCCGTTTCGGATACCGTCGAGATCACCGGCGCCCAGCTTCTGGTGCACGCATTGATCGGTGCGGACAGTCTGGGGACGCCGGGGTTCCGCGATTTCGGAACGGGCGACGGAATCGACGGCGCATGGTGGAACGACACCCACGCGGGAACGGATGACCAGCAGGACGGACCGCACGGGGCGTACTACATCGACCCGCAGACCGGTCAGGAGGCTCACTCGCGCCGTACGGGGTATGTCCCGGAGAACATGAACGAACTGCTCAAATCGTTCACCGAACTCGAGGACGAGAGCGTTCTGCTCAACCTCGACCGGGAGAACGTGCACAAGAACTTGGCGGTGGATCAGCGGGCGTTCGTCGACGCCTGGAGCACGCCGCTGCTCTACTATCGGGCGAACCCGGCCAGCTTTTTGATGGTGACCGATCCGGCCGGGCAAAACCCGGGGGTGTTCTGGCACGATGACAACGCCGTCATCACGGGCACCCAGAGATACCCGGGCAACGAGGACGGGTTTGATTTCGGGCCGGGGATGATCGAGGGTCACTATCACGATCTGCACCTCGATAACGCGGCCGTGCCGCTGGCGACGACGGATGTCGACGATATCCTGCAAACCGACGACTACGAAGACTCGTTCGCCCGGTTCATTGTCGACCCGAAGGTCAAGGTACGGCCCACGCCGGTTCGGAAGGATTCTTACTTGCTGATCAGCGCGGGCCCGGACGCACGTTACGGCACGGAGGACGATGTGACCAATTGGCCCAGGGGGCAGCGGTGATCGGTGAGTCCTCATCCGTGCGAGCCGCGGGCTTTGGCCGGCGCGGTGGCTTGATCGCGAAGACGTCGGCGGTCGTTGGTGCGCGGTGTCCGGCGGTCCCCCGCCCTTCGCGGGCAGACTCGGTCGGTGAAGGTCTATGCCTGCGCAGACCGCCGCGGTCCGCGCGAAGGATGGGGCACCCAGCATCGCAAAGCGCGCGGAGGATGGGGGACTCTGCGTTTACGCTGGTCGAGCTTCTGGTGGTCATGGTGATCATGATCATCTTGATCGGTTCGGTTCTGGTCGCGACGCAGGCGGTGATCAGGAAAGCCAAGACGACGGGTACGGAGGCGGTTCTCGCGGTGGTGCAGGACGCGGTCTCGCAGTTCGCCCGTGAGCAGAAGGCCAACCCGACGTTGACGCAAGCGGCTCAAAGAGCGGGCACCACGAAAGTGCGTTATGCGAAGCGGTACGGGAGCTTTCCGCCGGACGAGCTGGAGCTCTTTACCGACGCAGGGCTTGCCGGGAGCGACGCCACGGGAAGTGGCGGCTCGTTGGCGCCGGGCGGGGCGAAGCTCTACCTCGATGGCGACGCCCTTGCCGCGCCGTTGCCGCCGCTCCAGTTTTACGCGTACGGCGGGGAAGAATGGAAACAGAACGCGCTCGAGAGCCGCGATATGGCGGCGATGATCCTCGCCATCGAGCTGTACTCGGACACCGCCAGCGCGATCCTCGACCGTATTCCGAACGACAACCGGCACGCGGGCATTCTGGACCCACAAACCGGGCACCCGGTCATGTTCCTCGATCGCAACGGTGACGGGAAGTGGGACTCGGGCGACCTGCAAATCAGGTATATCATCGACGGTTGGGGGATGGCTGTCGGCTACCTGGCACAACGCGATTGGAACGAAGACGACCCCCCCGCACCATCGAGCAACCACGAGGATTGGAACCAGGCGGCGACGCAGTTGGTTCGGCTCAACGGCGGGCAGCCGGTGATCATGTCGTACGGGCCTGACGGCGGGCAGCAGTTCGAGAAGGAAATCATGGAACCGGCGGGGGGCGAGACGGGCGTCGCGTCCCTCGTGGGTGACTGGGTGGGCGAGCCGAACGACCCCAGGTTTCAGATCGACCACCCGCTCAACGCCGACAACCTCTACGCCGATCCGGCGCTGAAGGACAAACTGGAGGCGGGCATTCCGAAGTGACGATGACGGCGCGACGGCACCAACCCGATCTTCCCCGAGCCGCGGGCGGAATGCGATCCCGACTTGTCGGGAGCCCGCGCGGTTGTTCCTCCGCGAGGACGCTAAGGGGTGGTTGTACGCGAGGTTCCTCCGTCCCCCACCCTTCGCGGACGGATTCGGCAGGTGAGACCCTGTGCGTGCGTAAACCGTCGCGGTTCGCGCGAAGGATGGGGCACCCAGAGGCGTTCACGATCGTCGAGATGATCGTGGTGATCTCGATCATCCTCGTCGTGCTGGGGCTGTCGCTTCCGGCGGTGAAAACGCTGTGGGACGATCGGAAGTCGGCGACCGCGCTCAACACGCTTCAGGGGTTGTTTATGACCACGCGGGCGGAGGCGATGCGCCCGAACGGCGTCGAAACCGGGCTGTTCTTTCTGCTCGACGACCAGGGGACGCAGAAGATTCTGACCATCGCCGGGCAGAAGAAACCGGTGCAGCTGACGGACGAACTCGACGAGCCTTGCAACCCCCAGCCGACGCCGGGAACGTTCGCCTACGACAACGTGTTCGAGATTCTCGACTCCAAGCCGCGTGACCTTCCCGCGCCCATGCGGGCCGTTCCGCAGTACGTGTTCCGGGACGCGAGAATGGGTTTTGACGAATGGGAGTACTTCGACGCGGAGGAGTTGGCGAACAACTCGTTCGAGAGCCCGTCGGGCCCGGTGGATCCGGCCCAACAGCACCGGAACTTCTTCACGCTGGTCTTCGACACCACCGGGCGACTGACTACGGCACGCGACGTGCTGATTCGCGACCTCGACCATGACGGCGACGGACGTGGAGACCGCACGGGTCTGCTGGTCGGTCCCGGGCCTTGCCCGGAGGACAACCAGGAAACGACGGACTTCTACGACCAACAGGGGCAGGAGCAGCCCATCGACCCGGATCAAGGGGAAGCGGTCCCTTCGTTGATCATCAATCCTGGCATAGGGAATGGGCTGGCGTTCAACTTCGCCAGCGTGGACGGGATCATGGTCTATGACGATTCCACGTTCAGCGTGTTGCCGGGTCAGACGCAGGACGAACTCGAGGCCAAGCGCGACCTGCTGCTCCGCACGGCCCGACCCATGTACATCAGTCGGTGGACGGGCGTTGTGCTGCAAGGTCCGATCGGGGAGAACGTGGCGCCGGAACCATGATCAGCCGTTACGACCATTCCGAGCCTCGTGATGACCGTTCCGATCACGGCGCCATTTTCGGTGGCACTATCGCAGGCGGCGCAATCGCAGGTGGTTCCACTGCGCGGCGCGGGGCGGGGACCGCGCCTGCCTTCCCCCCTTACCAAGGGGGGACTGAGGGGGGTGGTCGGCGCGTCAACGGGGCCCTTCCCCAGCGTCTTTCCCGGCGAGCTGGGGCCTTCCGACCAAGACTGTCTAACAGCACGGGTGCCGGAAGCACGAAATCCCCGCTCCCTCACGGTCGCGGCTCGGTTTTGTTCGGCGCTCTTGGTGCCGAGGGGCGCCGGTTGCGTCGCGGGTTCTCGCTGCTGGAGCTGATGGTCGGGATCGTGGTGTTGGGGCTGGGGATGGTGATGGTGGCGACGATGTTCCCCGTGGCCTGGCACCGTGCCCGCGAGCTGAACGACTACACGATCGAACGGACCGCGAGTTCAGGCGCCCATGACACGCTAAAGTCACTGCTCCGCGTGGCCGGACCGTTCGAGCCTTCGAGCTTCGCGGGGGATTTCATCCTCGATCCGGTCAATCGGGAGGACGTGCAGAGCATGGCGTGTGCCCTGCTCGGCGGTGGAATCCAGGAAGAGCCGAGGTGTGCGGACGGAAACGTCCACGTCCTGAACCTGCAGAACCTGCTCGCGAGCAACCGTGAGGAGCTGGTGGACGACGAGGGGCACTGGGACCTGGAAGACGGACCAGACCCGGACGGCGTGCTCAACCTTGAACCCACGAACGGTCAATTCCAGGTTCCTGACGATGACTACCTGCAGGCGTCATACATGCGTGCGCAGCTCTCTATTAGCCAACGCCTTTATCCGCCGCTTCCACCGTTCGATCCCCTAAGCGACTGGGACCAGGGGGAGAAGGAGCAGGAGAAGCAGCACTGGTACGAGATGCTGGATTCCACGCGGTTCTGCTGGGCGGTCTTGCACCGCCTGCTGCCTATTCGTCCGGAATGTGGAAGCGGTGGCGGTTTCTGCTGGGAGAAGCAGGAGGACAAGAAGCGTCCCGCGTTCCCCCTGTGCGGACGACGGTGCCCGCGCCCGGCCGACCAGACCCAGTTCGACAATGAGCACGTCGCGGAGTTTCCGCGGACATTCAAGATGTACTACGTGACGCTGCGCCGTGCGCAGCCGACCTACCGCTTTGCCCGGCAGGACCCGACGAGCGTGCCCGATCCTTTCCACCTTGACGGAACGGTTGTGACACCGGCTCCGCTCGAGCCCGAGGACGATTTGATGTTCCCCGTCCCCTGGCGGGTGCAGGTCCAGTTTCCCGATTACGATGGGAATGGCCCGCCACCCTTGAAGCTGGAGGATTACGAGGATCACGTCGCCACGGTGGACCCGCAATATGCCCCCACGTGGGCGCCGACGGAAATCACCGTTCCGCCGGAGGGTGTGCAGGGGGTGGCGGTGCGTACGATGATCTTGCAGATGTTTCCGCGCGGTGCGTGGTTTGTCGATGAGCTGACGGGCAAGGTGTTCCGCGTGACCAAGCGGCGGATCGTCGGCAACAACGCCGACACCGCCGTCCTGACGCTCGACCGAGAGGTTTACCTGGAAGAGCTGGACCTGGACGAAGTGGGCCTACAGGACCCGCGATGCATCGGGAGCGCTTGCAAGCCGCTCGATCCGTCCAAGAATCTGATGGAGTTGGGTCCCGGCGAGCTGCTGCGCACGGTCTGGGTCTATCCGCCGGCGGTGAAGGCGCAGCGGCTTACCGTATCGGGCCGGGATGTGCTCGTCTTTGAAGGGTCGCAGCCGGTGGTGGGGATCTCCAAAGAGAGGCTGACGCTTTCCCCGGCCGATCAGTGACGCTGTCCTTTCGCCTTTTCACAAACGACCGATAACGGCTGTGTCGATTTCGCGCGTTCGAACGGGCCGGGCCGGCCGCCGTTTCCGCGATTGCAAGACTGGACCGACACCTGAGGTTCGCAATAATTGCCCCGGTTGGCGAAACGTGGTCGTCGCCACGAACAGGTGATCTCCGGCTCGAGGCAGACATGCGTAAGTGCCTTTTTGACAATAGGTTACGATCGGTCCGCACCCACGCGAAGGCTCGGGCGGGCTTCTCGCTCGCGGAGCTGGTGGTGTCGATCGGCATCCTCATTTTGATGCTGTCGCTGGCGGGGCAGGTCTTCACGACCACCAGCAAGTCGACGGGGCAGGCGACGTCGCTGACCGAGGTTCACCAGCAGCTTCGAGCGGTCGAGCAGGCGATCCGCGAGGACCTAAGCCACGTGCTTCCTGGCCAATCCTTGCTTCTGATTCAGTCCAACCCCGTCAACGCCTACTGGACGGCGGATGGGAAGGCGGCTGATCCGAACAACGACCCATCCGACGGGTACCCCCACGTGGCTGACCCCGTCCGAGAGCGGGCGGACGGCTCGATGGAACTGCCCCGGGCCGACATCCTGATGTTCTTCACTGCCCGCAAGGACTCGAGCTTTACGGACCCGACGATTCCTCCTGCGTTGGTGCAGCAGGTGGTGTATGGCCATGCCACGTTGGGTGAGTACGTGCCGGATCCCGATCAGCCGGGGACCTGCAGATACCGGTTCGAGCCCAACCTACCTGAAGACAACCCGATGTTTCCGGTGGATGGGAACCCGCCGTATCCGAGTGTCGAGGGCGTGGCTCCCGTTCCGGCATCGCAGTGGCACCTGGCACGGCGGGGTGTGCTGCTCATGCCGAACGACCCGCCGGAAGACGACCCGAAGTGGATTCGCGCGGATCGCGTGCTGCTCGAGGCGGACGAGAACAACGAAGACCCGATGCTGGCCGACGAGCGAATCCTCCAAGGGGCGACGGACGTGATCTGGAACTTCTACTACGAGGGCTGGGTCATCGAGCCGGGCAAGCGGGGCGAGGTAAGCGATACGACCGAATGGAGCGAGCCCGAGATCTTCAACCAGGGGATCATCGGGGAGCAGGCTCCGTACGCACGAAGCCAGCTCGACCCCACGCCGCCAGCGGCGTGCGCCGAAAGGCTTGGTCATTATCTGTTGCCGAACTGTGCATCGTTCAAGGTCGAATGGACGCTCGATCCTCACAGCGAGTTCGTGGGGGGGCGGCTCGCAGGTCAGAAGCAGGTCTTCTGGTTCGACCAGGGGCGGTACAAGCCGAATGGAGAACCCAAGGACATGGACCCACTGTGGTCGATCCAGGCCGTGCTGGAGGGATCGGATCCGACAGATATCGATTTGGATTACCTGCTTAACAGCCGGACCAACCACGGCGACGGGCTCGGCGAATATCTGTTCGCGGAACGGTTCCGCGGCAGACAGTTGCAGCAGGATCTCAGCAATAGCCTTGGATCCGCGGTTGCTGGCGACGACCTGTGGCCGGTGTTCGGTGACTCGCAGCGTCGCCACGACCCGCGGCCGAATCTCGTGCTGTTTGGAGCCCATCGGCGCAAGCCGTCGCCGCCAACGCGGCCGAATTACGTGGGCGACATCGTCGACGAGGACATCTTTCCCGCGGCGCTCCGCATCACGATTGATGTTTCCGACCGGGACGGGCGGTTGGAGAAGCCGGTTCGACACGTGATGATCGTGCCGCTGGGCTGATGAACGGGGGACTAAACCCGACAAGGAAGGGAACTTTGGGACAAACAAGGTGATGTGGGGTACGAGGGAGACAACCAGAACGTCACGAGTGCCCGGTGCGGTCGCATCCCGTGTTGGGGTGGGCACGTCGGGTGCGGGATGTCCGCGTCCCGGCGCGTCGGGAAAGCGTGCGGCTCGGGGTGGAAGGTTGGCGGGTCGCGGGGAGCGGCGCACGAACGATCCGCGTCGGCGGGGTTCGGTGCTGGTTCTGGCGATGACGCTGCTGAGCGTGTTGTTCGTCATGGGGGTCGCGCTGTTGGCGACGATGAACTTCGAGGCGGACATGATCGAGTCGCAGAAGCAGCGGGCTCGCAACGAAGCGGGTGTCGAGGAGGTGATCGACGAGCTCGGATCGCTGCTGCGTGACACGCTCACGCCGGGCGGCGACGTGCCGTTCGGGGGGCCGATGGAGTCACCTTTCCAGGATGAAGCGCCCACCGCGCCGCTGGCGTACGCCGAGCTGCGGGGTGTGCATCATTTGTTCGCGGCCGTCGAGCCGAACATGCTGAATCAGGCACGGGCGCTGACGGGGGGGATGTTTCTGTTTCCCGACGCGACGGACGTGCAAGGCCTTACGGACATGGCCAAATGGACGCCGCCGCGGGACGGCGGCGTGGACACGAGTTGGCCGAGCGGGGTGGTCGGCAGGTGCGACGCCGGGCCGTTAGCGCTGGACTGGTGTATGACCGACGACGATTGCGGCGGCGCAGCGTGTAAGCCCGCGGGTCGCTGCCTGGACGGCCCGAACCAGGGTGCGTGGTGCGTCACCGACGAGCACTGCTCCACGGATCAGTTCAACGGCAAATGCGGTCCGGAGCGGATTCCGGTCGACGCGGACGGCGACGGGATTACTGACACGTTCGAGGCACCGGTCGACGACCTGGAGAACTTCGGGCTGCAGCTCGACAAGCTGTCCGCACAGCTCAACCCGCCTTCGTATCCGGGGGGCGAGGTGTATCTCGGTTTGCGAGTCGTTCCGCACGGCGCCATGGTGAACCTCAACGAATCGCATCCGAACCTGATCGCGAACGTTCTGAACTTCTACACCGACGGGAATCCACCGC
>JASFUW010000012.1:0-26841 GCA_050050135.1 Phycisphaerae bacterium | reverse complement strand
GGCTTTTGTATGAATGGAGGAAGGGGGCGTTTCAATGGGATTAGGAATTGCCGGCGCGTCGTTCCAGGCGAGCAGGGAGGACTTCCTGACGACCCGGCTTGATTATGTTGTTGATACGATCCGGAAAAACGGGGTCAACTGGACGCGGAAGAACTCGCTGTGGCCTTTCCCGTTCGCGACGGCATGCTGCGGGATCGAGCTGATGGCGACCGGGGCGAGCCGCTACGACATCGCCCGCTTCGGGGCGGAGGCGATGCGGTTTACGCCGCGACAATGCGATTTACTCATCTGCGCGGGTCGGGTGGCGATCAAAATGCTACCCGTTTTGCAGCGACTTTATCTGCAGATGTCGGAGCCGAAGTGGGTGATCAGCATGGGGGCGTGTGCGAGCACGGGCGGCGTGTTTGATACTTATGCCGTCGTGCAAGGGATCGACCAGTTCATGCCGGTCGACGTATATGTGCCCGGTTGCCCGCCGCGGCCCGAGACGCTGCTTGAAGGGGTGATGGCCATCCAGCGGATCGTCGAGGACGACGGCGTAAGAAGCAGCGAAGAACGCGGCCGCGGACTCCGAATGGCGGCGGACTCCGCTACCCCCGTCGAACTTCGTCGAGGTACGGAGACGAAGAGCTAGCGTGTCGAGAGCTACCCAAGCCGTTGTCGATCTGCTCATGGACGCGTTTCCCGACATCGACTTTGCGCCGGCGCCGCTGCTCGCTTGTCGGAAGAAGGAAGGCGAACAGCTCTGCGTCCGTGTGCCTGCGGATCGCCTCATCGAGGTCATGCGGTTCCTCCACGACGACGAGCGCTGCCGGTTCGAGCAGCTTAGTGACCTGACGTGCGTGGATTACCTGGAGTTTCCCAAGGCCCGCGACCGGTACGGTGTGACCTATACGTTGGTATCGATCACGCTCGGGCATCGGTTGTGGGTCAAGTGTTACGCGAACGATCCTGATCCGGAGGTTCCCTCGGTGACCGGTATCTGGAAGGGGGCGGATTGGCTCGAGCGCGAGGTGTACGACCTGTTTGGTGTCGGCTTCACCGAACATCCCGATCTGCGACGGATCATGACGTGGGAAGGGTTCGGTGCGCATCCGCTGCGGAAGGACTATCCGCTGCACGGCCGAGGAGAGCGTGAGAATTTCAAAGTGGTGGCGCGCGAGGATGCGTAGAGCGGAGATGGCGAATTACGAATCGTACTCTGAGCCGCGGGCTTCAGCCCGCGCGGTGGTCCGCGCAGGCTCGAGCCTGCGGTTTGGCGGATGCGGATTGAAACACTAGATCGGTGACATGAGTTCGGCACCCGATACGGCACCAGAGGTTGGAGCAGCGACCTACGCTCCGGAAGCGCCCGGGAGCGATGTGTGGGTGTTGAACCTGGGTCCGCAGCACCCGGCGACGCACACCACGCTCAGGCACGTGCTCGAGCTGGACGGCGAGCGCATTCTGAGCTGCACGGTGCACATCGGGTATTTGCACAGCGGGTTCGAGAAGCTCGGCGAGCACCTGAACTACAACCAGTATGTCGTGGTCACCGATCGGATGAACTACGTCTCTCCGATGGCGAACAACATCGCCTGGCACCACGCGTGCGAGAAGCTGTTCGGGATCGAGATCACGCCGCGGTGCAAGGCCATCCGTACGATCATCGCAGAGCTTTCCCGCATCCAGGACCACCTGCTTTGCACGGGGTGTACGGGGCTCGACCTCGGGGCGTTCACCGCGTTCATGTATCCGTTTAACGCGCGGGAGGGCATCTACGATCTGTTCGAGGAGGTCTGCGGGCACCGCTTCACGACGAGCTACACGCGCGTCGGCGGGCTGATGTACGACATCACGCCCGACTGGCCGGCGAAGGTCAAGCGATACGTTCAACGAGACCTGCCGCCCGCGATCGATGATCTGGAACGATTGCTTACGCGCAATCGAATCTTCATCGAGCGCACCAAGGGCATCGGGTATATCAGCCACGACGACGCGATCAACTGGGGTCTGACCGGACCGTTGGCGCGGGCGAGCGGGGTGCGTCGAGACCTGCGAAAGGACGAACCGTATCTGTGCTACGCGGACGATTGGGACGGCAAGGGCTCGTCCGGAGTCGGGTTCAAAGTTCCCGTCGCGAAAGGGGGCGACTGCTACGCGCGGTATCAGGTGCGTGTAGCTGAGATGCGCGAGTCGGCGAGGATGGTGCTCGAACTGGTGGACAACATCCCCGAAGGTTCGGTCAACGTTCTGCCCGACGACAAGAAGACGCTGCCGGACAAGCACGAAGTCTACTTCAGCATCGAGGGGCTCATACACCACTTCGAGCAGATCATGACCAATCGGGGCTTCGAGCCGCCGATCGGTGAGGCGTACGGGGCAAACGAGACGGCCAACGGCGAGTTGGGGTTTTATCTGGTCAGCGACGGCGGCAACCATCCCTACCGGGCGCGTTGCCGGACGCCGTCGCTGATCAACTACCAGTGTTTTCCCCATCTGGTGGTCGGACACCAGATCAGCGATGTCATCCCGGTGCTGGGGAGCCTGAATATCATCGCGGGGGAGCTGGACCGGTAAATGAAATGTCGAGTTGCGGATCGCGAATAGCGAATGCCGGACGGAGAGCGTCGGACGGTGCGGTAGGTTGACGGGATGGTTGTAAGAGCGCGGCCCGATTTTGAGGCGTACGTAATGGCGGTGGAGCACGTGGAGCGGTTGCTCATGCGGGTGACGCAGGCGTTGGACGCTGCGGGAGTACCGTATGCCGTCATCGGTGGGAACGCCGTCGCTGCGTGGGTCGCGGCCGTCGATCCAGGTGCGACGCGTGCGACCAAAGATGTCGATCTGTTGCTGAGACGCTCGGACTTGAGCCGGGCGGAGGAGGCCCTCGCGCCGGTCGGGTTGGTTCGCGACGAAGTACGCGGCGTGACGGTGTTTATGGAAGTGGAAGACCCGATGCCGAGCCGCGGCGTACACGTGGTCCTCGCCGGCGAAAAAGTCCGCGAGTCGGCGAGCTACCCGGCCCCCGACGTGGAGCCGTCGGGGCGCGCGAGAAGCGGGTTTCTGGTGTTGGACCTTGCGTCGCTGGTGGCGATGAAGTTGGACGCGAACCGCCGGATCGACCAGGTACACATAGAGGATCTGTTGCGGGTGGGATTGATCGATGCAGAGCTTGCGTCGGGGCTGCCGGCGGACTTGCTCCATCGTTTGCGACACGTTCGTGACACGATGGAGTGGTTTACCGAGCCGCCGGAATTCTGAGTTGCATGCTTTTGTTTGCGCGGACCTCCGCGCGGGCTGAAGCCCGCGGCTCGGGGAAAAGACCAGCGGAGTGACTTGGGAAGCGATTGACGTTAGATGGCCTGGAAAACGATAGATCGAATCACGCCCGTCGTTGACAAGGACGCAGCGCCGCTTCTTTCGGATGCGGTTCGCGCGAAGATCGAGACGTTCTTCGAACGATACGAGTCGAAGCGGGCGGTGCTTCTGCCTGCGCTGCACGTCGTGCAGAACGCGATCGGTTCCGTTCCGCACCAGGCGATGGTCGAAATCGCGGAACTGCTGGAGATTCATCCGTCTACCGTGATCGACACGGCTTCGTTCTATACGCACTTCTGGACCCACGACAAAGGCGCGAAGCTGATCATGGTTTGTCGCAGCATCAGTTGCGAGGTGATGGGGGGCAGCGCGGTCCTCGAAGAGCTGAAGAAACAGCTCGGCATCGGTGAGCACGAAACGACGCCCGACGGAAAGTACAGCCTGGTAACCGAAGAGTGTCTCGCGGGTTGCGATCACGCTCCGTGCCTGCTCATCAACGAGAAGCTGCACAAGCGGGTGAAACCTGAGGATATCGCAGGGATTCTGGCGGACGCGGACAACGACCGAATCGACGTGCAGCGAAGCGACCTGTTTGACGCCCCCGATGGGGGTCGGGATTAACCTGAGTCGACGTCAATGGTTGGACCTTTGGACAATGACCGTCAACGACACGATCGATTCCTCTTCCGATGCGTTTCCCGAGGACGCAACGGCGAGGCGCAAACCACGCTTGCTCCATGCGTGGATCGGCGGCGTTGCGGTCGTTGTGGTGTTCGCGGTGATCGTGCCGGCGAGGCTCTGGAAACCGGACACCTTCTTCACCATTCGTCAAAACGTACAAATCGCCGAAGCCCAAGCGTGGCGGAGCGGTCGATTGGACCTGCCGGAGCGCAAACACGACACGGCCGTCAAGGACGGGAAGGTCTACAGCTACTTCCCACCCATGTTCACCGTCATCGCGACGGGGATCGTGGCTGCATTCGACCAGGGTGTTCCGCACCTGGCGGTGGTCGTTCTTCTGGTCGCACCCGCGGTTCTTCTGGTCTACATCCTGTTTTTGCATCGCACGCGGTCGGCGTGGTGGGGGGCGGTTCTGGCGATCGGTTTCCTCTGCGGAACGTCGGCGTTTCCGGTGCTGAACCTGACGATGATCTACGCCCGGCCTTACGACGTGAATCATACGCTGGCGGTGATCGGTCTGTGTCTCATCCTGCTGGACTACTTCGGTCGGCGGCGGTTGTGGCCGGCGGCGATCGGGCTCACGCTCGCGGGGCTGTCGCGCCAGCTTACCGGCGTGTTCGCCCTGGCGCTGCTTTTCATGTGCCTCGACGGGGTGGTTGGAGCACGGCGCTGGGGGCGGCTCGCGTTCGTCGGGGTCACGTGTGTGGCACTCGGCTGTCTGTACGGCGGGCTCAATACAGCCAAGTTCGGACACCCGCTGCGGACCGGGTACATGCTCAACCACGAAGGGCGGGACGACGTGTTCGCCCGGGAAGCCCGCGAGCACGGTTTGCTTTCGCTCCACTGGGTTCCGCGGAATTTGTACTACGCCAACATCGGTTTGCCGCAGCTTCACCGGATCGACAACGCCGGCCGACAGGAATGGTACGTCCGACCGAACACGATGGGGACGGGCATCTGGTGGACCTCGCCGCTTTTGCTGTGGGTGTTGGTGGACTTGAAACGGCTTGTGCGGGATCGCTCCGCGGCGGTACTGCTCGCGGCGAGCGCGGTGCTGTTCGGGATGCTGATGTTCTGGCATGCCACGGGCGCGGAGCAGCGGGGATTCAATCGATACTCGTTGGATTATGCGCCTGTCCTCCTGGCGTTGATCGCGCCGCGGTGCATTACGCCCGGTCGTCGCGTGCTGACGCTGGCGATGATCGCCTGGGGCATCGTTTACTTCGTGTTCGTACTGCCCATGCCGCATATACGGATATGGTAGAAGCGTGCTGTTGAACTGATGAGCAAATACGAACCCATCTTGCTTCGGAATCTCGGTGTCGAGGGCTCGACATCCTTGAAGGTGTACGAGTCGCGCGGCGGGTATCAGGGCGTTCGCAAGGCGCTCAAGATGACGCCCGACGAAGTAACCGAGGAAGTCAAGAAGGCAAGCCTACGCGGCCGTGGTGGAGCCGGCTTTCCGGCCGGAGTGAAGTGGGGGTTTTTGCCGAAGGACCGAACCGTCACGCTCTTGTGCGTAAACGGCGACGAGTCGGAACCGCCGACCTTCTCCAACCGCGTGCTCATAGAGAACGATCCGCACCAGCTTATCGAGGGCACCATCATCACGGGGTACGCAACCAAGGCTCAGATCGCCTACATCTACCTCCGCGGCGAGTTCCACGAGCAGTTCCACATTTTGCAGAAGGCGATCGACGAAGCCTACGCGGCCGGATACCTCGGCAAGGGCGTGTTCGGCAGCGACTATTCGCTGGACTGTTACATCCATCGCGGGGCGGGTGCCTACGTGTGCGGCGAAGAGACGGGGTTGATCGAGTCGCTCGAAGGGAAGCGGGGCGAACCGCGGATCAAGCCGCCGTTCCCCGCCGTCGAGGGCGCGTTCCGTCGGCCGACCGTCGTCAACAACGTTGAAACGCTCTCGTGCGTCCCGCACATTATCGAGCGTGGCGCCGACTGGTTTACGAGCATCGGTCCGCCACACAGCACCGGTCCGAAGCTGTTCTGCATCAGCGGTCCCGTGAACAAGCCCGGATGCTACGAAGCCGCGATGGACGTCTCCGTGCGTGATCTCATCGAGCGGGACGATATGGGCGGCGGGATGATGTCCGGGAAGAATCTGATGGCCGTCTTCCCCGGCGGTGTCTCGATGGGCGTGCTCACGGCCGACGAACTCGACATGAAGATGGATTTCGAGGACCCTCGCAAGTACGGTCTGCTGGGTCTGGGAACGGCGGCCGCCGTGGTGGTGGACGACGGGATGGACGTTCGCTCCATGCTCCGCAACGTGGCCCGGTTTTTCGGCACCGAGTCGTGCGGCCAATGCACACAATGTCGAGAGGGGACAGCCTGGATGTACACGATCGCCGCCCGCATCGAGCGCGGGGCGGGGCGGATCGAAGATCTCGACATCCTGCTTGAAACGGCGCGAAACATGGGCATGATGCCTGGCTTGAGCATTTGCGGTCTACCCGACGGGGCGACGTACCCCATCGAGACGATCGTCAAGAAGTTCCGCGGGCAACTGGAAGAGGCGATCCGGTCCCAACCCGAGGGCGAAGTAGAAAGAGTGCTGACCTTGGTGAATTGAATGCTCATGGGCGTGACGACGGTCAAGGTGAAGGTCAAGAAGACGCGGGACGCCAAGCGCTCGCGGGAGGTCGAGTTTCTCGTGGAATCCGGAGCCGTTTACTCCGTCGTCAGTGCTGATGAGCTGAAAGAGCTCGGGCGCAAACCGTACCGTGAAAAGGACTTCTTCCTGGCGGACGGGAGCAAGGTGACACGGAAGATCGGCGATGCGTATTTTGAATACCGAGGCATCGGAGGGGCTGCGCCGGTCATCTTTGGTGAAAAGCAGGACCGTAACCTGCTGGGGGTAACGACGCTCGAAGCTTTGGAACTCGTGCTCGACCCATTCCGCCGCGAGCTTCGACCGATGACGATGAACCTCATGGGGGCGGTCCCGGACTATCGAGGGCGACACCGGGCGAAAGACGTGTAAGCGTCACGCGCCTGATTTGGCTCGGATCCATATGGCAAGAATAGTCATCGACAACCAGGAGATCGAAAGCCGCGAGGGGATCACCGTCCTCCAGGCGGCGCTTGATGCCGGGTGGGATATTCCTCACTACTGCTACCACCCCGGTCTGTCGATCGTGGCGTCGTGCCGTCTTTGCCTGATGGAAACGAAGATGCCGGACCCGAAGACCAAGGAGATGGTCTGGTCGCCGAAGCTGTTGCCCTCGTGCCAGACGCCGGTCCGCGACGGGATGGAAGTTCGCTTCAACTCCGAGCTGGTCAAGAAGAACCAGGAATCGTGCATGGAGTTTTTCCTGCTCAACCACCCGCTCGATTGTCCCGTGTGTGACCAGGCGGGTGAGTGTTACCTGCAGGACTACAGCTACCGGTTCGGGGCGCCCGCGTCACGGATGGTCGATCAGAAGGTGGTCAACCCGAAGAAGGACATAGGCCCCAAGACGCTTCTGTACTCGGACCGATGCGTCATGTGTACGCGGTGCGTGCGTTTCACGGCGGAGGTTTCCGGAACGCACGAGCTGTGCATCGTCAACCGCGGTTCGAAAAACGAGATCGACGTCTTTCCCGGTTTGCCTTTGGACAACCCGCTTCAAGGCAACGTGGTCGACATCTGTCCGGTCGGCGCGCTGCTGGACAAGGACTTCCTTTTCAAGCAGCGCGTGTGGTACCTCGGGTCGGCGCCGTCGATCTGTCCGGGTTGCGCGCGTGGCTGCTCGATCAGGGTGGACCACAACGAGGGCGTTGTCCATCGCCTCAAGCCGCGCTACAACCCCAAGGTGAACGACTGGTGGATATGCGACGAGGGGCGCTTCGGGTACAGGTACGTGCACGACGAAAAGCGGGTGACGTCGCCCGTTGTCCGACGCGGGCTCGATGTTACCACACCGGCATGGGAGGAACTGCCGAACATCCTTCGCGTTCGCTTCGAGGAGCACGTGCGGGAAAACGGCGGTGAGAAAGTGGCGGCTGTGCTTTCGCCGTTTATGGCGTGTGAAGAAGCTTGGTTGTTGATCCGGTTCATTCGCGACGTCGCACCCGATGCCACGCTGGCGATGGGACCGATCCCGACGGAGGGCGAGGACCAACACTTCCCGGCCGGGGCGACGGGTGACGACGTCAGGTTCACGATTCTCAAAGAGAGATGCCCCAACCGCCGCGGGGTCGAGATGTTGGTCGACGCGGCCGGCGGCTCGACGCTGTCCTACGAGGAGTTCGTCGAGAACGCCAACGCGGGGAATTTCACGGCGGCTTGGATCGCGGGCGGGTATCCCAAGCCGTGGATCGACAAGAAGACGGCCGGGTTGGCCGCCAAGCTGAGCTTGCTCGTCGTACAGGACATCTTCGAGAACGAGTTAATGAAGGGCGCAGCCGTCGTTCTGCCGGCGTGTGCGTGGGTGGAGCGGGACGGGAGCTTCGTGAACGCCGACGGGTTGATTCAGCCGTTCGAGCGGGCGATCGCACCCCCGGCGGGTGCCAAACGAGACGGGCAGTACCTCTTCGAGGTTGCGGGGTACGAGGGTCTATACAGCGGAGAGCGTGTGCGAGAACTGATGGCTGGGAGCGTACCGGCGTTCGCGCAGGTTTATGCGGCGCCGCCCGCTCCGGTGCACGCTCATTAGGTTGAGAGACAAAGACGTGTGCGAAGGATCATGCGTCCCAAAGACCGACCTGAGCCGCGGGCTTTAGCCCGCGCGGACGTCCGCGCAAGCTGAAGCGTGCGGCTCGGATGGTGGTAAGACTTGTGAAAGACGGCACACGACAGCGAGGTTCGGTCGCGTGATGGTCGAGTTTCTGACGAGTCAACTTGGTGTCAGCATCATACTGGCCGTGATCGTCCTCGGTGTGTTGCTCGGGGCTGTCGCCTACTGTATCTGGGGCGAGCGGAAGGTCGCCGGTTGGGTGCAGGACCGGTTCGGGCCCAACCGGGTCGGCCCGCGAGGGTTCTTCCAATCCATCGCGGATGGCGGCAAGCTCGCCTTCAAAGAGGACATCATTCCCGGCCACGTCGAGAAGCCGCTTTTTGTCCTCGCGCCGACGCTGTTGTTCATCGTCGCGTTCATCGGCTTTGCGGCTATCCCGTGGGGCGGGCAGCTTCGACTGGGCGACAAGCTCGTCAACATCCAGGTCGCCAACCCGGACATCGGGTTGCTCTACATCCTCGGTGTCGGGGGCATGTCGGTCTACGGGATCGTGCTCGGCGGTTGGGCGAGCAACAACAAGTATTCGTTTTTCGGCGGGATTCGGGCGACGGCCCAGATGCTCAGCTACGAGATTCCCATGGGCGTATGCATCGTCGTGATCGTGCTGACCATGGGCACGCTGCGACTCGAGGAGATCACACTGCACCAGGCCGGGCACTGGTGGGGTTTCTGGCCCAAGTGGAACATATTCCTGCACCCGGTGGCGTTCTTGATCCTGATTATCACTGCGCTGGCGGAGTCGAACCGGGCGCCGTTCGATTTGGCTGAAGCGGAGCAGGAACTGGTGCAGGGTTACCACACCGAGTACAGCGCACTGAAGTTCGGCATGTTCTTCCTCGGCGAATACGCCCACATGATCACGGCGAGCGCGTTGATTTCGGTGCTGTTTCTGGGCGGGTGGCATTTCCCCTGGATTCCGTGGACCCAGCCGGCGGCGACCGGGTGGTTTGCGGTGATCTGCAAAATGCTGGTGATGGCGGGCAAAGTGACGTTCTTCATCTTCCTGATGATGTGGCTTCGCTGGACGCTTCCGCGTTTTCGTTTCGACCAGTTGATGCGGATGGCGTGGAAGGGGCTGATCCCGATCTCGCTCGGTCTGTTCGTTGTCGCGACCGTATTGTTGTACTTCAACAGGCACGCGACGATCTGGGCGTTGGTGGGGAACGTAGCGGTCGTGGCGATCACATTGTTTACGGCTTCGAGGTCGGGTGTACGTGTGACCGGGCGGCAGGCGAATATGCCGGAGATACCCTCGGCGTCCGGGGGGACTGTGGGTGCGATGAAGGCATAGGGCAAGATACATGATTTCCGACAACGACATTGTCATTCTCGACGAACCGCAGCTCAGTCCGGCGGAGCGGACGTACATCCCGCAGATTTGGGACGGGATGATGCTGACCCTCCGCCACCTCGTCAAGAGCGTGTTCAAGCGGCCGATCACGGTTCAGTACCCGGAGGAAAAGCGCGAGCTGAGGGTGGAGACGTATCGCGGCGTTCACCGGCTCAACCGCGATGAGGAGGGTCGCGTCGCGTGCGTGGCCTGCTTCATGTGTTCGTCAGCCTGTCCCGTGCACTGCATTCACATTGACGCCGGTGAGTCCCCCTGGGACGACCGCGAGAAATACCCCGTGAAGTTCGACATCGACGAGCTGCGTTGCATCTATTGCGGGATGTGTGAAGAGGCGTGCCCGGTTGATGCCATCGAGTTGACGCCGCACTACGATCTTGTAGGTCGGTCGCGCGAAGAGATGATCCTCGACAAGGAGGAACTGCTCAGCATCTACGACGAAACCAAGGACCTCAAACCACGAAAGAACCCACGGATCACCGGTTATCCCAGCACGGGCCATCGCCCGCCGGGAGGATCGCAAGCGGCGGAGCCAAGCGGCGAATGACATCGACTACCGCCTATCTTCTGTATCTGATCTTCGCCCTCGGCGGGGCGGGGCTGTATTTGGCGCTGCCGAAAGCCGGCAAGCAGCAGTCTGCGGCCGGTGCGGTCCTCGGCGTGCTGGCGGTGGTTGCGTTGCTGATCGTCCTCGCGACGCAGGTCGTCGTGCCCGGTGCGCGTTGGGGGTACTTCGTCGTCTTCGCGACCATCGCGATATTGGCGTCGGCCCGGGTGATCACGCACCCCAAACCCGTATACAGTGCGCTGTACTTCGTGCTGGTCGTTGTCGCGGTCGCGGCGCTGCTGGTTCTGCAACATGCGGAGTTCCTGGCCGTCGCGCTGATTATCATCTATGCGGGAGCGATCCTGGTTACCTATCTGTTCGTGATCATGCTCGCGCACCAGGCGGGGTCGCAGGTGTACGATCGCCGGTCGCGGGAGCCGTTTTTGGCGGTGCTGGCGGGTTTCGTGTTGATGGCTGCCATTGCGGGTCAGTCGGAGCGCGTACCGCGGGGCGCTTTCGCCGAGCCTGGCGTGCCGCCGGCGTTCGGCGCCGTCGCGAACGGCGGGCGGCTCATGTCGGAAGGTAATACCTCGGGCGTCGGTGCGGTGGTCATGACCAACCACGTGGTGGCCCTCGAGGTGGCGGGTCTGCTTCTTCTGATCTCGATGATCGGGGCGATCGCCATGTCGCGAAAGAAGCTTCCGGCCGAGGGATTCACGGCTCCGCGAAAACCGGTGGGGCAGATCGGCAAGGAGGTTGAACCGTACTGATGGGCGGTGTGACGGAATATGTCGTTCTCGGTGCGATCCTCTTCGCCCTCGGTGTGGTCGGGTTTCTCGTGCGCCGGAACCTGATCGTGATCTTCCTGTCCACGGAGATCATGTTCCAGGGCGTGGTGCTCAACGCCGTCGCCTTCGGCCGGCTGCACCAGCGGCTCGATGGGCAGGCGTTTGCCCTGTTCCTTCTGGCGATCGCCGCGGTGGAAGCGGGGCTCGCGCTGGGGATGGTCGTGATGCTCTTTCGGCGGAAGGGCACGCTCGATGCCGAGGCGTGGTCAACGATGTATGGTTGAACGTGCGAATTACGAATGGCGAATGGCGGACGGGGAACGCGGGACTTGCGGATGTGAAACCGAAGTGTAAACGACGATGCCCGTTGAGACTCTGAAACTTTGTGGGATTCTGATTCTGCTCGCACCGTTGGCGGGGGCGATCGTCGCCGGCGCGCTGGGGCGTCCGATCTTGCGTGGCAGGACGCATTGGCCCGCGATCATCGGTGTGGGTGTCGCGTTCGTCACTTCGCTCGTCGTGTTCGGTCAGTTCGGCGAAGTGCCGGAGTACGCGAGAACCGCGACGGTTTCCGTCTACGAGTGGATCGCCACCGGGACCGGTTCCGCGTTCCGCGTCGAGTTTCTCATCGACCCCCTCAGTTCGATCATGCTGATCACGGTGACGGGCGTGTCCCTTCTGGTGGTGATCTACTCGCGCGACTACATGCGCGAGCACGGTGAGCCGGAACGCGGGTACGAGCGGTTTTTTGCCTACCTGGCGCTCTTCGTCTTCTCGATGTGTGCGCTGGTGCTGGGCGGCAACTTCATTCTACTCTACCTGGGATGGGAGGCCGTCGGGCTTTGCAGCTATCTGCTCATCGGGTTTTATTACCAGCGGCCCGCGGCGGCTGCGGCTGCCAAGAAGGCGTTTCTGGTCAATCGGGTGGGGGACTTCGGGTTCGGGCTCGGCATTTTCCTTATCTATCTGACGTTCGGCACGCTCGACTACGGAGCGGTCTTCGAGATGGTACGAGAGGGCGTGACGGCGTCGGGTGACTCGCTGACCGACAACCGGGTGACCGCCATCGCGCTGCTTCTGTTTTGTGGGGCGTGCGGGAAGAGTGCTCAGTTGCCGTTGCACGTCTGGCTCCCCGACGCGATGGAGGGCCCGTCGCCGGTCTCCGCACTTATTCACGCAGCCACCATGGTCACCGCGGGTGTCTATATGATCGCACGATGCGGCGCGATCTTCACGGCTTCGCCGACGGCGATGGCGTTCGTCGCGACGGTCGGCGGGTTGACCGCGCTGTTCGCGGCGACCATCGCGCTCGTCCAGACGGACATGAAGCGCATCCTCGCGTATTCCACGATCAGTCAGTTGGGGTATATGGTTTTGGGCGCGGGTGTATACGCGGCTGATTCGGCGATCTTCCATTTGTTCACCCATGCCTTTTTCAAAGCGTTGCTCTTCCTCGGTTCGGGAAGCGTGATGCACGCGATGGGGGGAATCATCGACATTCGCCAGTTCGGCGGTCTGCGAAAACTCCTACCTTGGACGTTCGCCACGTTCGTGATCGGATCGCTTGCGCTGGCGGGCTTCCCGTTTTTCAGCGGTTTCTTCAGTAAGGACGAGATCATTCACCACGCCCTGTCGGTCGATCCGCTGCTCGGCGTGATCGGACTGGTCACGGCGCTGCTGACGGCGTTCTACACGTTCCGGATGGTCTTTCTTGCGTTCTTCGGGCCGGAGCGCGTGCCGGAGGGTGTGCACGCCCACGAGTCGGGCGCTTGGATGCTCGTGCCACTGGTCTTGCTGAGCGTCGGCGCGATCGGAGCGGGGTATGTCGGCGTCGAACTGACCGGGCGCGGGTTCCACCATTTCCTGTCTCCCGTGTTCGAGCAGACGTTTGTCGCCAACAGTCCGCTTCATCATGGCGAGCACGGCGCGGCCGCGGCGGAGCATGTCAGCTTCTGGTCACACTATGGGCTGATGATTCTCTCGGGCGCAATGTCGATCATCGGAATCCTCGTCGCATACGTGCTGTACGTGAAGCAAACGTGGATTCCCGAGTTGCTTCGCGGATCGAGCCCGCGAGCCTATGACGCACTGTGGAACAAGTACTACGTGGACGAGGCGTACCAGGATATCATCGTCGAGCCCGCGCGAACGACCGGCCGGGTCTGCGTGGGATTGGACGATTACTTTGTTGACGGACTGATCTGGATCGTGACCGCCATTCCCCGCGGCGTCGGTTATCTCGTGCGTACGCTACAGTCCGGGATGTTGCAGGGGTATGGACTGAGTATGGTGGCGGGAATCGCCATCATCGTGGTGTTGATGTTTTGGGCGTGAGATGGGTGAGTCCGGGACTGGATAGTACTCCTGACTCGATGGGACGCCGCGCGGGCTGAAGTCCGCGGCTCAGGATTGGTGTTGACCTTGGATAGTTGGATCCTGACATTCGTCGTTTTCTCACCGCTGGTGTGGGCGCTTTACCTGCTGATCCCGCGGCGGGGGGACGATGTGGGGATACGCAACTACGCGTTCTATTTCTCGCTCGTTACCCTGCTTTTCACGATCGTGGCTGTCGTCCGCTTCCATCAGGTCAGGGCATCGACGGATCCCGCCTCCACTCCGTTTGTATTGACTCTACATTTACCGTGGGTGGTAAACGGCGAGCCGGAGTCAGCCGGTGTCGACATCGGGTATCGTGTCGGCGTCGACGGGATCGGTATCTGGCTTCTCGCCCTCACCTCACTGCTGTCACCGCTATGCATCTGGTCGAGCTTCACGGCCATTCGCGAGCGCGTGCGTGAGTATTACATTCTGTTGATGCTGCTCCAGGTGGGAATGTCGGGCGTGTTCTGCGCGCTGGACCTTCTTCTGTTTTTCGTGTTCTTCGAGTTCACATTGATTCCGCTCTATTTCCTGATCGGGATCTGGGGCGGTCCGGAGCGTCGGTACGCGGCGAACAAGTTTTTCATCTATACACTTGCGGGCAGCGTGTTCACGTTTGCGGGTCTGGTTTACCTGGCGTACTTCTCATACTCGGCCACGGGGACGCTGACGCTCGACATCCGAGAGCTCACGCGGTTGGGGCAGGAGGGCATCATCCCCGCCAATGTGCAATGGTGGCTCTTTGTCGCTTTCGCGGCGGGGTTTGCCATCAAGGTCCCACTTTTCCCGTTCCATACGTGGTTGCCGCTGGCGCATACGGAGGCTCCGACCGCCGGCAGCGTGATTCTGGCAGGTGTGCTGCTCAAGTTGGGCACGTACGGATTCTGTCGGTTGAGTATTCCCATTCTCCCGGCTGCTTCGTTCGAACTGGCACCGATCATCGCGATCCTGGCGATCGTGGGGATTATTTACGCGGCGCTGGCGGCATGGGTGCAGAGCGACGTCAAGAAGCTGGTCGCCTATTCCTCGGTCTCGCACCTCGGTTTCTGCATGTTGGGGTTGTTCAGTCTGAAAGTGGCTGGTGTCAGTGGCGGTGTGTTGTACATGGTCAATCACGGGCTGTCGACGGGGGCGTTGTTCCTCGTGGTCGGGTGCATGTACGAACGCTACCACACGCGAGAGATCGACAAAATCGGCGGACTCGCCCGACAGATGCCCTGGCTCGCGTTCTTCCTGGTGTTTTTCACGCTGAGCAGTGTGGGTCTGCCGGGTTTGAACGGGTTCGTGGGTGAGTTCCTGGTTCTGCTGGGGACCGCCACTTCGGGGACCGTCTCGGACGGCTTCGGGCCCGGGCCACTCGGATACGGGTATGTCATCCCGGCAGCCACGGGCATCATCCTAAGTGCTGTCTACATGTTATGGATGTGTCAGCGTGTGTTATTCGGTCCGTTGAAGGAACCGCCGGAGACGCCGGATACGTCGGCCGGTCTGACGCGTGACCTGACCCGCCGCGAGTTGGGCATTCTGGCGCCGATCGCTTTGGCGTGTGTGATCATCGGTGTCTGGCCCAAGCCCATGCTGGACCAGTTCGAGGTCGCGATCCGTCAGAGCATCCTGGGCAACCAGACGATCAGCGACCGACGCGGCGCGGAGTTCGACACACCGAGTGTCGTAATGGAGTCACTGGATAAGCCGACTCCGGTTGAAGTGACGCGCGATACGTCGTCAACACGGAGCTTCGCCGTGATCGACGGCGCTTCGGTTCCGGTGCTGGCTACGGGGCTGCCTCCGAGCGTACCTGTGCAGGGCGGCGCGCACACTTGGGACTGTGGTTGTCCGTGGTGCTCGCGAACGGGACGAATGCGCGAGGCGACGCTACGAGTTTGCGTTGAACGCGTCGAAGGAAGGCTTCGGAGAATCGTGAATGGGCGTTGACGCGTTGATCCACCTTGGCCCCGAGCTGATCCTGCTGGTCGGGGCATGCGCGACGCTGATCGCGGGCGTGTCGGGCAAAGCGCAGCGCGCGCAGTTGGCGCCGCCCGTCGCGTTGATCGCGGTCCTGCTCGCGCTGTGGGTTGCGTGGCGACAGGGCTCGCCCGGAAGCTCGGTGGTGATCCCGGGTCTCTGGCTCACGTCGTTAACGCTCTACGCGCGTTTGATCGCGCTGTTCGTGGGGTTGTTGATCGTGCTGGTCAACTGGCATCAACCCGCGGTGGAGGAGGGCGGCGAGTACATGGCCATGATCCTGTTCTCGCTGCTCGGCGTTCTCCTCACCGCGTCCGCCAACGACTTGATCGTACTGTTTTTCGCGATCGAACTGGTCTCCATACCGACCTATGTGCTGATCGCGATAAGCCGCGAGGACGGACGCGCCTCGGAAGCTGCGGTCAAGTACTTTTTCCTCGGTGCCATGTCCGCCGCGGTGCTCGCCTACGGGCTGAGCTTCTTGTACGGGGCTGCGGGTACGACCACGCTGCACACCCTGACCGACGGGGGTTTGATATCGAATTTTGCATTTGGCGAGGACCTGGGCTCGCGGGCGCTGATCGGGTTGTTGTTGGTATTTGTCGGACTCGCGTTCAAGGTGGCGGCTGTTCCGCTTCACGTCTACGCTGCGGATGTTTACGAGGGTGCAGCGTCACCGGTGACGGGTCTGTTGGGGTTCGTGCCGAAGTTCGCAGGTTTCATCGCGCTGGTCAAGGTGTTCGGCGCATGTCACTGGGTCCTGCCGCCCGCGGCGTACTGGCTGGTCTGGGTGGTCGCGGCGGCGACCATGACCATCGGAAACGTGCTGGCGCTTTTGCAGACAAACGTCAAGCGCGTCCTGGCTTATTCGAGTATTGCTCATACGGGGTACATGCTGATTGCCCTGCTGGTCGGTCCCGTCGCCGGCTCGGGGCCGATGCGTGACGGTGTGGCGGCACTTTTCTTTTACGTGGCTGTCTACGGCGTGATGAACCTCGGCGCATTTGCGGTTCTGGCGTCGTTCAAGGCGGGTGGTCGATCGGTCGAGACGCTGGACGAGCTGTCCGGGCTCGCCCGCCGTGCGCCGGCGTCGGCGTTTGCACTTGCGGTGTGCGTTTTCAGCCTGATGGGAATGCCGCTGTTGGGCGGGTTTTTTGGCAAGTTCTACGTGTTCAGCAGCGCGTTCTCGCTGGGCGCGGGTCACCCGTTCCAAGGGCCTCTGGTTGCGCTCGCCGTGATCGGGGTGATCAACTCCGCGATCGGCGCCGCGTACTATCTGCGGATCGTCAGCACGGCGTATATCGGCGATCAACGCGAGGCGGCGGTCCCCGCGGGCGGGTTGGCGCTGCGGTGGGGGATTGCGTTATGCTGCATTCCGCTGCTGCTCGTGTTCTTGTGGCCTGCCTCGCTGGCCGGCGCAGCCCGAGAGGCGACCGTCTCCCTTCACGAGTCGATCGAGCGCGGATCGTCACACATGACCTCGCTGACCGACGTCACCGAGCGTTAAGGCGGCTTATGACGCCGCGACCTTTGTGCTTGTTTCTTGTCACTTTGCGAACGGGTGCCTCTTTCCCTCGGGTGTGCGAGCATGGGCATTGTATTGACACGCGACCAGGTGCGGAGTGTGGACCAGGCCGCCATCGAGCGATACCGCATCGCCGGAATCGTCCTGATGGAGAACGCCGGCCGCAATGCGGCCGCGATCATCCGTGAGTCGTACGGCGAACGCGGCGAAGCGCTGATCTGCTGCGGACCGGGCAACAACGGCGGCGATGGATGCGTCATCGCCCGCCACCTTCACAACGCCGGTTGGGCCGTTCGACTTCTGGTCACCGGCGATGCCGCGCGTATGGCACCTGACATGAAGGCCAACTTCGCGATCGTCGAAGCGATGGACCTCGACCGGGTCGTCACCGGAGATTTCGCGAGACAACGGGCCGCCGTAGAGTCCGCCCGCGGCGGCGAGGTCGTCGTAGACGCCCTGCTGGGGACCGGTTTCCGCGGCGAGGTACGCCGTCCTGCGGCTGACCTGATCGAGACCATAAATACGGTGAAGAAGCGTGCCACGGTCGCGATCGACGTTCCGTCGGGTTTGGACTGCGATTCGGGCGCGCCGTCGAACGCGACGATCAAGGCCGATCTGACGGTCACTTTCGTGGCCACCAAAGCGGGTTTCTTGAACAAAACGGCCGAGCCGTACGTCGGTCGCGTCGAAGTGGCGGACATCGGCGTTCCCCGCGAGCTGATCGAGGGAATCGCGGGCTCACGTGACTGACGTAGCGCGCGCACGGGTCATAGGGGCGACGCCCGAAACACGGCGGGGTCGCTTTGCCACACCGAGGGTTCAGCGCCTCCGATACAACGTGGGTATAATCAAGCGGACGTCGGCGGGAGCTTGGGATGTCTCTCGCGGCACGCGGAATTAAACCGAAAGTAGACCGCGACACGATGGCATGTAAACCAAGACAAGCCGCAGCAATCCTGTGCATCGTCGCGGCGTACCTGGTCCGCTCGGGTGCGTCAGCCGCCCAGCCGCCACCCTCGGCACCGGCAGAAGAGAAACACGCCGATCGCCTGCTGGCGCTGGCCGGCGACGGATTCGAGATTCGCGAGACCGATCACTTTCTGATTGCGTACGATACGTCCTACGAGGCTGTTCGCCCTCTGGTCGGACGGCTCGAGGGAACTTACAAGGCATTGGCTCGTTTTTGCCGGGGGTGCGGCATCCGAGAGGGTGGGTCGGATGCGCCTCTCGAGGTTATCCTGTTTGACCAAAGCGAGGACTTCGCCCGCTATCTGGAAACCGTCGGGATACCGGCGGCGACCATGGCAGGCATCTACGACCAGCGCACCAACATCGCCGCGTTCAGCAACACCTTCAACCATCCTGATCTGGATGCCGTAGGCCTGCGGATCGAGCAGATTCAGGCCCAGTTGCGGCGTCTTTCCGGTGGAGGGGCGGCCGCCCGGTCGAACGACCGGCGCCGCAGCGACTTGCAGCAACAGCTCCTGGTGCTGCAGACGCGACGTGACGCTATAGTAAAGCAATTTAATCGGTTCGTCATCCAGCACGAGGCGGCGCACCAGATGTTCTTTAACCTCGGCATGCACGTGCGCGGGGCGGCCAACCCGCCTTGGCTGGTCGAAGGTCTCGCCTGTCAGTTCGAGGTCCCGCAGCCGGTGATCGCCTCGGGACGGGTGCGCATCAACCACATGCGCCTGGGCGACTTCAGAGATGCGCTTGGCGTCGCGCGGCGCGAAACGGCGCTTTCGGAATCCGCCTATCAAGACGCCGTTACGCGCGGGCGCATCGTTCCGATGGCTGATCTCGTTTCCGACCCGGAGCTGTTTTCCGGTCGCGACAAGAACGTGCCCTATCACTACGCACAAGCCTGGGCCTGTGTGTACTACCTCTACAAGACGCGCCGCCAGGCATTCAAGGGCTACGCGCAGCGCGTCAAAGACCGCCGGCCTGGTGAGCGTGTCGATTCCGAACAAAACCTCGGGGACTTTCAGGACGCGTTCGGCGTCCCGGATCGCGAATTCGAGCGGGCGTGGATCGATCATATCCTCCGGTTGCGCTACGATCCGCGGGAGGCGGGTCGCTAGGGTGGTCGCATGGTCGCCCGGAGGCTATCATCCCGCGTGGATCAGCCTGGCGCGGGATGATTCCCAATGAATGTCACAATAGCAGGCGCTGGTGAGGTCGGCGGGCACGCCGCGGAGGTTCTTTCCTCCGAGGGGCACAACGTCACCGTCATCGATTTGTCGGTCGATCGCCTCCGCGCGCTCGGGGAAACCCTGGACATCAAGACCCTGGCGGGGCATTGCAGCCATCTGGGCGTGCTGCACGAGGCGGGGATCGAGCGCAGTGATCTGATGATTGCGGCGACGGGTATCGACGAGGTGAACCTGCTGACGGCGTCGGTGGCGAAGGCCGCGGGCGCCAAAAAGAACATCGTCCGGGTGCACCACACCGCCAATTTCTCTTTGATGGGGACCCGATACGCCGAGCAGCTCGGCGTGGACGAGCTGATCTGCCCGGAGCATCTTACCTCGCTGGCGATCGCCCGAACCATACGGAATCCCGGCTCGATCGCCCTCGAAGAGTTCGCGCGCGGCAAGCTGATCATGCAGCGGTTCCGGGCGGACGCGGGGGCATCGGGGATCGGCAAGCGGCTCGCGGAGCTGAACCTCGCGGAAAACGCCCGGGTCGCGACGGTCGAGCGCGGCGCGACGGCTGCGCTCGCCGCCGCGGGAACCACCATCGCCGAGGGCGACATGATTACGGTGATCGGGGACAAGAAGAGCTTCGAAGCCACCCGCAAGCTGTTCAACAAGGAGCGGGAGAAGCGCCTGGACATTGCGATCATGGGTGACACGACGACGGCAGTATGGATCTGTCGAGCACTGAGGAGCCGGGTTTTCTCGGTTCGCATGTTCGTGCAAGATCGCGAGCGGGCCGAGGCGCTGTCCGAGAAGCTCGATCACGTCACCATTCTCGACGCCGACCCGACCGACCCGACCACCTCGACCGACGAACACCTCAGCCGCGCCCACGCCTTCGTGGCGGCGACGGACGACGACGAGCAGAACATTCTCGCTTGTGCCCAGGCCAAGGCCATCGGTGTACAGACCAACATCGTCGTCGTCACGAGAGCGAAGTACATGCACCTCTTCCCGCACGTCGGCATCGACCACGCGTTCAGCCCGCGCGCCGACGCGGTCAAGGCGATCCTCCATTTGATCGACACGGGTCCGATTCGCTCGTTGGCGACCGTGGCGGAGGGCGTGGCGGACGTCTATCGCCTTCATCCGTCGAAGCGGGCGAAGGTCCTGGGGAATCAACTGCGAAACATCAAACTGCCACCGCAGACCATGATCGCCGCGATACGACGAGGGGACCAAGTGTACGTGCCGGGTGCGGAGGATCAGATCGCTGCGGGTGACACGCTTCTGGTCATCGGTCCGCAGGGGATCGAGGACGACCTTCGGAAGGTTTTCGTCACGAAATGAACCTCGAACTACGCGTTGTCATCCGCCAGCTCGGCCTGCTCGTGCTGATTCTCAGTGCACTCATCGCGGGGGTCGCACTTTTCGCGGGGTATGAGCGGATCACGAACGCTGATGGTGACGGAGCCGATCTCACGGCCATGCTCGTCACCGCCGTGATCGGTGCGGTGACCGGCGGAATTCTCTTTATCGGCGGGCGCAAAGGCGCCGATTTGCTCGGTCAGCACGAGGCGCTTCTGCTCGTGGGGTTGAGCTGGCTGATCGGGGCCGGGCTGGCGTGTCTGCCTTTCCGTCTCTGGTCGGTGTTTCACGGTAGCGCGGGCGGCGCCCCGCACCCGTTTGATACGTTCGTCAACTGCTATTTCGAGGCGATGAGCGGGTTGACCACCACGGGGGCGACCATCGTCACGAGCCTCGAGACAGTGCCCCGCAGCCTGCTGCTCTGGCGATCGCTCATCCAGTGGTTGGGTGGGCTGGGCATCGTCGTGTTGTTCGTCGCTGTACTCCCCATGCTCGGTGTCGGCAGCCGTCGCATCTATCGGATCGAGGCGCCGGGTCCCTCGCCGGAGGGGGTCAAACCCAGAATCGCCGATACCGCGAGGATTTTGTGGCTGATCTACTGTGGGCTGACCGTGCTGGAGGTGCTGGTCCTCAGGGTCTGCGGGATGACGTGGTTCGACGCGGTGTGTCATACGTTTACGACGTTGGCCACCGGCGGATTCGGAACGCAGGATGCGAGCATCGCTGCGTTCCCAGCGACCGCGATCCAGGTCGTCATCATCGTCTTCATGCTGCTGGCCGGCGTGAACTTCGGTCTGTATCACCAGTTGATCCAGCGGAACTGGCGGGCGGTCAGAAAGGACCCCGAGCTGCGCGTGTATCTGACGCTGATCGTCGTGGCGACCGCGATTCTGACCGTGAGCCTGCTTCGCAGCGGGGCAGGGGCTCAGGCTACGCTGGGCGAGCCCGCTACGCTCGGCAACACGATTCGGCACGCCCTGTTTCAGACCGTCTCGATCCAGACCACGACCGGTTTCGGCAGTTCGGATTTCGACCAATGGGGGTTCGCCGCGAAGGCGACGCTGCTGATGCTGATGTTCGTGGGCGGGTCGGCCGGCTCGACGGGCGGCGGGATCAAGGTGGTGCGTATTCTGATCGCCGCCAAGGTGATGTTGGCGGAAATCGAACACGTCTACCGGCCGAAGGTGGTGCGCCCGATCAAGATCGGCCGGACGGCGATCGATCCGGAGCTCAAGCTGACGACCATGGTCTACGTTCTGGGGATCGGGCTGCTCTTTGCCCTGGGAACGGTGCTATTAATGCTGTTTGAATCGGGCCAACAGATCGATATTACTTCTGCGGCTTCGGCGTGCGCGGCGACCCTGAACAACGTCGGTCCGGGGCTCGGCAAGGTCGGTCCGGTACAGAATTACGCGTGGTTCTCGGACGCGAGCAAGGTCGTGATGAGCGTCTTGATGTTGCTGGGGCGTCTGGAGATGTTTACGGTCCTGGTGCTGTTCTCGCCACGATTCTGGCGAAGTTCGTGACCCGCGACCGCTCGGCGGATCCTTCCGCGAGATGACAGGAGTTTGACATGGCGCTTCGTCACCTGCGACGCTACGACATACAGGCGCGCTACGCCGGCGTACTTTCGGTCTTATCACTCCTGCCCGTTGCGGGTGCCGCTGTCTTGGCATATAGAAACTACGACCATGAGCTGGGGCAGATCATCTACGGTTCCGGTGGAAGATTCCTGCCGCTTTTTCTCGGGTGCGTGGCCGTTTCCCTGGCGCCGGGTGCGATCGGATTTTTCCTGGGTTGGAGCAGCGCCGGGCAGCGGCGCAACGAGAAGCCTGCCTGGTCGTGGGTCGGGTTTTTCATCGGCGGGCTCGTGCTCACGTTGGATCTGATTCTGCTGATCGCGTTCTGGATGCTGCGCTTGCAGAAACCGATGTAGCGTCCCACCTTGTGCAGGCGGAATGCACGTTCCGAAATGACGTCGACGTGTCAGACCGGTTTGAAGAACAAAAGCGCCGAACCCGCGACGGCAATGACCGCGCCGAGAATCGCCCGCGGACTGATCCGCTCCTTGTGGATCGTGGCGGCGAAGGGCAGCAGGAAGATCGGCGACAACGAGCACAGCGTTTGAGCGACACCGATCGGTGCGCGGTCCGCCGCGACGAGCGACATCCACACGCCCAGAAACGGCCCGACCACCGCCCCGGCACAGGCGAATGCTACGCCGGAAGGCCACGGGCCTTTCGGACCGGGCAGCAGGCCGGCGCGTCTGGATTTCCGCTCGCGCCGGGCGTGGATCAGTACGATGGGGATCATCCCGAGACCGGCGAAGACCATTCGCGTCAGCGTCGCCGCTTGTGGCCCGAGCCGCTGGTCGGGCGGCAACCAACCGTGGCCCATGCCCTGCTTGCTGAGAAGCAGGCCTCCCGCCTGGCACGCCGCGCCGACGGCTGCGAGCGCGATGCCGCGCATCAGATTCTGCCTGGTGACGACCGTCTGTCCCTGCGGACGTTCGAGCACGACCCACGCCACGCCGGCGAGCGTCATCAACACGCCGATCCCCGCTCGCCCACTGAGCGTCTCGCCCAGGGCAATCCATCCGAAAAGCGTGGCGAACAGCGGCGACGTGGTCATCACCAGCATGGCCAATCGCGGTCCGATGTGAACGAACGCGGTGAACAGCGCCTGGTCCCCGATGCTCAGCCCGACGACACCCGACAGCGCGAGGTAGATTATCTGGCGGGCGTTCGCGTCGGGAACCCAATGACCGGCGAGAAAGCGATGCGTGACGCCGAGCAAAACGATGGCGAACACGATCCGCGTCGCGTTCACGACGGTCGGACCGATTCGTCGACCCGCGGCCGTGAAGAAAAGCGAGGTGGCTGTCCAGAGCATGGACGTAGCCAGCCCCGCAAGCGATCCGGAGTATGCGTCAAGGGCCACGCTCATGCCAGGGAAGACTACACGCTCTACCGCTTCGTGTGTACCCGATGACTCCGGCTAAGCTCAGTCGAACGCCCACGGCGATGTGCTCTATCGCCGCGCCGTTTGACCGTTGATCCAGCGGACAACCGGCCTACGGAGCGATGATCATGCGGCGGGAAGAGTCAGGGCGCCCGATCATCGATGGTCCGGTCCTTCAGGCGTCGGTATGCGCGGAAGCGACGCGGCAGCCTCCACCCGCATTCCGGACACCGACCCGAGACGTTGCCGGTCAGGTTGTAATCGCATTTCGCACACCGGTCGAAGTCTGGAGGCTCTGGCTGTTCACCCATGAAGGTGTATCCGCAGTCGAGGCACACTCGCCTCAACGGACGTGCGGGTTTCGATATCCGCTTCAGCGATATGAAGGGCCAAAAGCCCAGCAAGAAGTACGAGTTGAGGAAATTGATCACCACGGCCCGGAAGTTGCGCGGCCCCCAAACCACATAATGATCTTCTGTGGATTGGCAATTGGGACATTTCATCGTCGAGGCTACTCGTTCGAGCCGCGGGCGCTACCTGTCGGTCTTCCTCCCGCACTCCGGGCAGCGAGGCGCGTTGTCGGGAAGCCCTCGCAGCCAGTACCCACACTTCAAACAAACGTCATGTCCTTTCTTGCGCAAGGCACGATACACACAAGGCGCGAATCGATAGCGTTGCAGGATGACCCCACCTCCCACGAAACACAACGCGGCCAACAGCGCCGGGCCGAATGCTCGGAACAGCTTGTAAGCCCGACCGTCAACGCCGATCAGCGAGGCCAGCCAACCGCCGACGTCGCTCGCGAAAAACACGCCCGCCAGGTACAACGTGGGCAACATCAGGTAGACCACCATGTTCCACCTGTTCGCCGCCCAGATCTTCCACGCCTCGCGGTGGACCTCCTTGCGCTCTAGTCGCGTCAACTGCAGCGCGGGATTGACGTAGCTTGGCCAGAGCTTACTCATGATCTTTCGTTTTCCGGTGTGCCGCGAAGTCTCCACGCACACCCGCACTCCGGGCAGACCGTAGCCCCGTCCCCTTGATCGGTCCGAAGACCACGGAGGTCGTACCGCAATGCGGGCAGCGGAGATACTCGAGCATAACCGTACGGATTTGTTTTGCTCGTGCCTGTCGGCCGCTCTGCCAGAACTTAAACGCGCCGAACGCAAACACCGCCAGGTTCGTCGGCCACAGCACGTATTCGACCGCGTCCACCCCGGCGCGTCGCACGGTCTTCCATATCAGCAGGAAGACGACGCAGGCGAAGAAGGCAAGCACGCACGCCAGATAGCCGCGACGTTGCCAGCGCGGCAGCCCGAATCCGACTTCGTTCGAAATCGCTTGCAGCGTCTCCGCGGGAATCACGTCGTGCCTCCGGATCAGATTCAGTTCGTAGGGATCGAGGAGCGTTGCGGGCCGACCGCGATCATCCGACATGCGTTGGGACTTCCGATGCAAGGCTCGCCCTTTCTGCTGCATGTCGTTCCTCTCGGCTCAGCTTTGCGACGTGGCCATGCCGTTATCCGAGCATCCGCCGCCCCCGTCAGCGCCGGCGCGAACAAGCTTCCACGCGCACCCACACTCGGGGCAGACTGTGGCCCCGTCCTCTGGGTCGGTCCCGAGCCCGCGGATGTCGTACCCACAGTGCGGACAGCGCAAGTGTTCGAGCATCGCCGATGCAATGCGGGCTGAACGCACCCTCCTGGTCAACAGCCAGAACAGTACGGGGCAGGCCCAGACCGGCATCATCGGAGCCATTTCCCTCATAAATTTCCACAGACCCGTCGTGCCGACCACGACAGACCGGTGGAACTCGACCGTGTTCGCGATCAGGAAGATGCACAAATCGGCCACGGCGATGAAGAACAAGACCCGCCCGGTCCGGGACCATCCGATACCGATCTCCTTCGCAAGCTTGCTCAGTGTCTCGCCGGGGATGACATCGTCCCGGCGCAAAAGGTGCATCACCACCGGGTCCAACTGTGTCACCCTGCGGCCTCGGGCATCCGTCGTGCGTCCCGTGCGTTGGGGTGGAAGGAGCCTGGGCTCATCCATCTGCACGATCTCCGGTCGCGTCGGTGCCGTCCAGCCTCCACGCGCAGCCGCATTCGGGACAGACGGTGGCGCCATCCCCTGGGTCGGTTGGCAAGCCGCGGATGTCGTATCCACAATGGGGACAGCGCTGGTGCCGCAGCATGACAGTCTTGATTCGCTGGTGCCGGGTGTTCCGGGCACCACTCCAGAACGCAAAGAACACGGTGAGTACGCCGCAGTATGGAACCAGGCTGAGGGCGAAACGCCCGGTCGTGATGGCGCCGTTCGACAGGCGGAAAAATAGAATGACCACAGCGATCACCAGAGATACGGAACATACGATCCAAGCGCAGAGAGCTACGCGGACGCCCTTCGTCATTCCGAAGCCAATGTCTCGGGCAATGTCGTGCAGCACGTCGTCCGGGATCAAGCCGGTACGACGCGTGAGGTGCATCACGACCGGGTCGAGTTGGCTGACCACGCGCCCGTGTGCATCTTTGACGCGTCCCGCCGAATCCTTGTTCGATGATCCCGCGTTAGCCATCGCAGCGACCTCTTGCGCCTGGATCGGTGTCAAGAGTCCAGGCACAACCACACTCGGGGCAAACGGTAGCTCCATCAACCGGAGCGGCTGGCAGCATGCGGAGATCATACCCGCATCCTGGACATCGCTGATACTTCAACATCGCCGCGGCGATCTTGCCTAGCCGTGAGCGTTTCACCGCGTACCAGATGATCCAGGGGATGGAGCATAGCCAGAACAGCCCCGCGGTCTTTGCCAGCGGGGCGCCCACCAGGTCACCGGTGTAGACCGCAGTTCCGAACAGCCCGATGACGGTGAGGGCGCCAAGTAGCCCGACCGCGAAGGCTGCACGTTCTTTGCCTTTGATTTTCAGCCCAGGGTCCTGTGCGATGGCTCGGAGGACCTCAGCGTCAATGACGTCATGTCGACGCAGCAGGTGCAGGGCGATGGGGTCGAGCGGACGCAGCTTTCGTCCTCGCGCGTCCCTGATGTGCCAGGTTAGAGTCGGTTCGGGTCTTCGGTGTGCAGTCACTTGTGTTTCGCTA
>JASFUW010000011.1:0-27143 GCA_050050135.1 Phycisphaerae bacterium | reverse complement strand
CTGGGCAGCGCGACGCTCCCCATCGGCGTCGTCACCGCCGTGATCGGCGTCCCCATCTTCCTGATCCTCCTGAAGACCCGACGCCGCTAGGCACACCCCACGATCCGATACACAACTCCCGAACTCGTAAGAAAGTGTGAAGAGCGGCCGCGATTTCGTGGCATAACCCCTCACCTTTCGCGAATATCACTGTCAGATCGGCTGAGGTGAGCGCGGTCTCGTTCAACCGCGCACGGCGAGTTTCCTTGACTTCGGCTCAGTTTGGTCGAGGCACAAATCTCTGGGAGTGCAGTGTGATGAAACGCCGACTTTGGTCCTGTTTGGTAGCTGCCGGATTCACGATGGCGACGAGCGGATGCATCGTCATCGGCAATGGTGTGACCTGGTCGTTCGGTACGACCTGGTGGACGGAGGAGGTCAGCGAGGAACTCGAATTCGATCCCGTCGGCGTCGAGGCGCTGCACGTCAAGACGCACAATGGAGCCATCGTATATTCCGGCCAGCCCACCGGTTCCACCGAGGGACGCGTCATCGTCAAGAAAAAGGGCGGCGGAACCACCATGGGCGACGCACTCAACGCCCTTAAGGCGATCGAGGTCTACGTCAAGCGATCGAGTGACGACACGGTCCGCATCGGGTGGAAGTGGCGAGGCGGCGTCAAGCTCCCGGCGTGGAACGGTCACGTCAGCTTCGAGATTACCGGACCCGGCGGCGTGTACCTGGAGGGCAATACGCACAACGGCCCGATCCAGATCAGCGAAGTGGACGTTGTCCGGGTGGAGACGCACAACGGTCGGGTCGAGGTTGCGGGGGCAACCGGTGACGTGCGCGCGGTCACCCACAACGGTCCCGTCGTTGTCGACGCCTCCGACGGATTGCTCTATGCCGAAACCCACAACGGATCGATCCGCGCGGGCTATGCCGGGAGTGAAATCACGCTGTTTACTCATAACGGCGACGTCATCGCAGACTTACAGGACTGCGCCCATCTCGAAGGCGAGATCACGACACACAACGGCGGCGTGGAAATCGTTGTTGGTGAGGCTACCTCCGCCGACCTGCAATGCGAGACGTACAACGGTCGAATCCGTTGCGATGCGCCGCTATCCAACATCGACCTCACGAAACGCAAGCTCAGCGGCACGATCGGAACGGGCGAGGGTCGCCTCGACGTGACCACGCACAACGGCGGAATTCGCGTCAGGAAAGGCACCGGATAGGGCGACACGCGAGATTCTCTCCCTCCTCCACACCGAAGGCCCACGCGCTGCCAGCCGTGGGCCTTTGCATGGTCCGCGGTTCGAGCGAAACCGCGCGCGTGTATTCGCGGTACAACGAGCCCGGCCCGCCCGTTCAGCCGATAGAATACCCACGGATGCAGGAACGGTTTCGCAAAACGCGTCGGAATGGTGCCGCCGAGGTCTGGGTGGAGGTGGGTCCCCTGCGCTACCAGGTCGAGCTTTACGAGAGCGGCGAGTTCGTCGAGCGGCGAACCGGGCGACGCCCACGCACCGACGAGATCGAGGTCCACCTCGCCGGTCGAGGTTTCGCAGCCCTCGTGCACATCCAACCCGACGCCACCGCCCGTTGCACCTGGTCGCGCTGAGCGCTACCGTTCCGTCAGGTCGGCAGGCGGCGGTCAATGATATGGGTACCGCGCCAAACCACTCTGCTTACAGTTGCGACATGAGGGGGAGGGGTGAACGACCCGCTCGGGTGTTGCCCGCTCCGGCGGGCGGGTCTTACGGCCCGACCATCGCGGTCACCCACGGCGGAAGGTCATCGAGGTTGACGACCAGATCAGGCGTCATGTCGCCGGCCGCGCATTCGCCGGTCGCGGGTTGTTCGATGCACTGTTGAAGTCGCTGAGCGTCCCTCAGATCGACACGGGCGTCGCTGTTGAAGTCGCCGTCACCCGGCGCAACGCAGAAATCGCCCGCTTCATCGCACCCCGCGCCCGGACAAGGGTCTGCGCCGGCGAAGCAGCCGACGTCCACGTTGCACTTCTCCGCGCCGTTGCAGAACTCACCGTCGTCGCAACCGGAGTGATTAAAGCAGCGGCAAGAGAACACCATGAATTCGTCGACGTACCAGCCGTCGTAACCGGCGCACCCGTCCTTGCCGAACGCGAAGCGGAAGTACACGGTTTCACCGCCGGTCACGTAACCGCTCAGGTCCACGACGGACGTGCCCCACTCGTCACCCACCCCGGAATAGCCCTCCGTGGCGGCCAGCGGATTGGTGTTTTGAGGCGCCGGAATCAGTGTCGTGTTGTAGGCATTGTACGTGAACGCCGAACCCGGAACGTGCTCAAGCGGTCCGCCCCCGACGCTGATCCACAGGTTTCCGCCGTCATATCCCGATTCCGTGAACACCGAATGGGTGAACACCGCCTTGGGCTCGAACAGATTGAGCGGCATGACGATGGGCGGGCTCGCCAAGTAATGGACAGCCGACTCGTCCTGCGCGTCGCAATCTCCCACGCTGCGGTCTTCGGCGTACCACGCCGTCCCCGGCCGTTCGTACGGCAAGTCTTGTGTTTGGACCCAATCGTACGGCGTAGGCGGATTCGTGTTGTCGACCGACCAGCCGTTCGCACCGTGCTCGAAATTATCCGCGTAGATTAGCTGCCTGCCGTCGCAGAGTTCCGGCGGGGTGTCGTCGACGACCGACGGTTCCCCGCACGCGCCTACCGTGTTCATCTCGACTGCGCGCAGCGCCTTATCGACTTCCGCCGCGTCCGCCGCCGTGAACTCCTCGGTTGTCGGCAGGCCCGTCCGCGGATCGAGGGGGAAGGTTCCGATCAGGTCGGTCGCCGCCTGATTCAGCGCCGCGTACGCCGCTTCGAAATCCGACGCCGCCGTCAAATACGTAGTCAGGGCCCTGTACCATACCGCGGCCGCCTTGATCGGCCCGATGCCGTCGACCGCGTACCCGTTAAACGTCTTTCCGTCGGTCATGATCGCAAAGGCGTGATTCGGAATGCCGCTGCCGCTATGAACCCCACCATTGTCGAATTCATTGCACGTCTGGAAGGGGCTGTTGGCCCGGTCCGGATCACCCGCGCAGACCGGGTTCCACATATCACGGATCGCCCCGCCGAAGCCCTCGGGCGTCGAATCTTCGCCGACCAGCCACCGCACCTCGCCCGTGTCGACGTTGGCAGCCAGCGTTACGTTGACGATCGCGGTCAGCAGATTCGCTTCGATCAGCTCGCCGTCTGCATGCGTGATACCGATCGAAGGGATCGTGATCGTGGGGTCCTCACCACCCAAGGACGGCGGATACCCGACCGGTGCGTTGTCAAAGATAATAACGGCGATCGCCCCCGCCTGTTGTGCGAGCTTGACCTTGTAGGTGAAGTTGCAGTCGCCGCGCTCGATGAGCGCGACGTGCCCGTTGATCTCGAGCGCATTGGTCAGACCCCCGCTGCACGCCCGTACGGGGTTGGCCCGAACCACGCCCCCCGTCACCCCGGTCTCGCTGAGCGGAGGACCGAAGAACGCCGGGGCCGCCACGTAGTTCCCCGCGATGGCCGGTGGCGTGTTGACCTCGAGACTGACCCCGCCCATGCACGCATCCGACCGCAGGTTGTTCGGAGTGTCTACGCCCGGTCCGGTGGGATGCGCAGGCCACGGCGTGCCGCCCGGTGCACCCGCATAGCCCGCGTCGCCGTTGAACAGGTCCACCAGCTCGCCGAAGATGTCCGAATACGCCTCATTGAGCTGCCCCGGCTGGTTCTGATAAACCAACCGGGCGGTCGACCCGGTGATCCCGTGTGTAAACTCGTGGGCGAGAATGTCGTCGGTCACCGTGCCGGTGCAGAAAATCGCCAACCCGATCCCGCCCCGCCATTGTGCGTTCGGGCAACTTATGGCCGCACTGTGCACCGTCGCGGCGAGTGGCAAGCTGTTGTCATCGATGCTGTCACGTCCGAATGCCCGGGAGTAATAGTCGTAAGTGTCCCCGGCCCAGTCGTAGGCCGCGTTGATTTCGAAGTCGGCTACGGGAAGCCCGCCTTCGCTTCTCCTCAAGGTGCCCGGCAGGTTGCTCGTCTCGTTCCCGTCGAAGATCAACCGGTTCTTGATGGTGTGAACCAGGCTCCACCGATCGAGAAGTCTGCCGGTATGTGCGTCTACGAAAAACGCCTCGACGACCGCGGAACTCGCGTCAGCCAGGTGTACCAGGTATGCGAGCCGGGCACCTTGCGGCCGGTCGCCGTACCAACCGGGATCGACGATTGTGACGTCCTGATGTTCCAGCACGGGGTCGTTCCCGGTAAACGCAGCGATAGCCTTCTGCTTCGCCGCCTCTCGATCGATCGTCGGTTTTGTGTCCAGCTTGTCCGGGATCGGGAAGAAGTCCCCGTTCGCCGCGCGAACCCGACCGGCGGCGTCCTGGTGGACCTTGACGACGCCGGCGAACACGGGCACGCCTTTGTGAACTTGCCTGTAGGTCGTGTGCGTCTGGCCGAGTGTGTCGGTCCTGGTCTTGTCGAGGGCGAGCTGCGTCGCCGCGTCCGTGATGCCGAACAGGTGCCCATGTGCCTTGAAAAAGTCCGCCGGCTCGGGCCTGGCCTTGCCCTTGGGCAGCGGAACGGGAATCGCCCCGCCGTCCGCAGCCGTGACGAACTGAGCCAGCCCGGTGTAGCGAGAGGTATGAACAGCCAACCCGTCGCGCTGCGGCTGCGCATGGACGGCCGCGCCGCAGAGTGCGACCGATAATACCGCGATCGCAAACGCCGAACCGTTTCCAAGCTGTCGTCGTCCATCGTGATGCTCGCGGCCTCTCAAGCCTCTCGCAGCCTCAGCCATCGGTCACTGCCTCCTGTTTCGATCACGGTATTCGTTGCCGACGCAGGCCCCTTCCTCCCATAGAGCAGGGAGGATTGAGCCCCGGTCTTTAACTTCCCCCGATGCCAAGGGGGGTCCTCACCTTCCCCCCTTGCTGAGGGGGGGGTTGAGGGGGGTGCTCACCTTTCCCTTTTCCCAAGCTGGGACCGACGCCCGCTCCTTACCCTCCCCCCTTGCTGAGGGGGGACTGAGGGGGGGCAATCGACACCCGCGATCCCGCTTTGCGCGGTCCCTTCACGCACCGCCAATTCTAGGCGCGCCGTCATCGTCCGCATAACCGACCGTGGAAGATTCCGCCTGCCCCGGAGTGCCTGCCTGCCAACCATTCCCGCCCCTATTGTCCTGCACCGGACAGTGCCCCGTACGGTTACGTATCATACCCGATTTTCGGACGATTTGCACGGAACGCCCTCGCCGGACCGAGTTGATTGCCGCTCCGAATGATCGACGATCACGCGAGGCGGACCACCATTCCGCATTCGGCATCGGAGCCGAGTGCAGATCCCGATCATTCGGGACTCGCTATTCCGCAGTCTGCCCGCAGTGCTCCCGCAACGGCTCCGCCACGATGCGGACGCTCGGATGGTCCTCGTCAAAGTGCTTGGTGAGAATCGCGTGGGCCTTCCGCCACAGCCTGCACGCCTCCTCCCGGTTGCCCTCCGCGAACTCGATAAAGGCGAGGTTGTTGTAGCGGATCGCCAAGCTCGGGTGATCCGGGTCGAAGTGCTTCTCATCGATCTCGATCGCCCGCTCCATCTGTTCCCGTGCACCGGGCAGGTCACCGAGGTCCTGAAGGATCGCCGCCAGGTTCGAGTAGCTGATCGCCAGTGTCGGATGGTCTGGGTCGAAGTGCTTCTCCTCGATCTCGATCGCCCGCCCCATCTGTTCCCGTGCACCGGGAAGGTCACCGAGGTCCCTGAGGATCGCCGCCAGGTTCGAGTAGCTGATCGCCAGGTCCGGATGGTCCGGGTCGAAGTGCTTCTCATCGATCTCGATCGCCCGCTCCATCCGTGCCCGTGCTGCGGCGAAGTCACCGAGGAGCCCAAGAGTCGACGCTAGGTTGGACAGCAGTGTCGCCGCCCATTCCGGGTCTCGGTCTTCGAACGTGCAGCGCGAGTCGTCGACAAAGCGACCGAGCGACCCGTGATCCTCGACGTAGCGGGCGAGCTCCTTAAGTGGAGTATGAACCCAGTTCGCGAGCTTCGCGGCCTCAACGACCCGGTCGAAGGTGAGGAGTTCGTCGCTCAGCTTCAGCAGGGCGGACAGTTCCGGTCGCAGCGACTTGTCCGTGATGGCATTGTGCGATCCCTTCCCGCGCACCTCGCCAAGCTCCGCGATCCGGTCGAGCAATCCGTCACGGAGTGCAGCGTCTTCCCCCAGGATTTCCCTCAGCCTCCGGCGGACGACCCGGTGCAGGCTCAAGGTGTCCTCGTCATCCTCGAGGGGGCGCAGCAGGCGAAGCTCCACGAGGCGTGAGACCACCGGATCGGCGGGGCGGCCCTCGTATCCGGGACGTTCGGGCAAGGTGATCGTGTCGTCGTTTTCGAGCAGCCAGGTCAGCCAGATCTTCAGGACCGTGTCCTCGGGCAACAGCGCGGCATATTCCAACGTCCGGCGCGCTTCGGCCGACAGGAGCGCGAGCGTCTCGTCAAAGACGGCGTCGACGCGGTTTTCGTACTTGCCGGGCAGCCCCCCTTCTTCGTCGATCTCATCCCGCGAGGCGCGAACCGTGTCCAGTTCCTTGGCGTCGAGACTCTGTTTGTACGCATCCCACGTCAAATCCTCATGGAGCGACATGTAGGCCGCGACGACCGTGAGCCCCACGGCCAATCCGTCGAACCAGTCGACGATGTCACCGACGGTCTGCTCGTTGCCCGTCTCCGCGGCGTCTTGGCGATGCTCGGCCAGCAGCTTGATGCCCTGGTCCCGCGGCAGCCGCTCGATCGGGTACATGTCGATCCCCGGCAGGCGCGGCGACCGGGTCGTGATCAACCGCCGGCAGCTCCCGCCGGGCAAGTACTTTCCCCACTCGGCGTCACCCCACTGTTCAGGCCCGCGAACGTTGTCGAGAACCAGTAACGACGGCTCGCCAGCTTCCAGGTGCTCCTTGACGCGCTGAGCGGTCTGCTCCGGCGTCGGCGCCTCTTCGACCGAAAGATGGTCAGCCAGACCCGCGATCGCGGGAAAGAGATAGTCCCGGTCGCACAGGATCACGAACACGCCGCCGGGATAATCGTTCAGGCGCTTCCAGGCGTATTCGAGGGCCACCGACGTCTTGCCCACTCCGCCCATACCGTGTGCGGCCGCCTGCTGCGTCACCCCGACCGAGGCATCCTTCCCGCTCAACAACGCGTGAATCCGATCCAGCTCCTCGTACCGTCCGACGAACTTGTCGTTCCGCTCCGGCAGATTCCGCGGAGGCGTCAGCCGCTCGCGCTGCCGGCCGGTATGCGCACCCTCCCCCGCACGCATTTCGATGTGTACGCCACCCTTGACCTCTTCTATGTCGGTGATGGCGGCCTTCTCGGCTCGTACGGCCACGTCGCGCTTCTTGCGTTTGTCCGGCATGACACCGACCTCGTGCTATAGACTGATGTTCAAATCCCCTTCGACGGTCTTGACCGTGGTGACCGCCACCTTACCGGCCTTGACCGAGATGTTCCCGACCAGGTCGGAAGGTGTTCCGGTATGCTGCGCTTGCAGCATCGACGCCACTTCCGCAGCCAGCTTCTCGTCGCCCTGGAGTTGTCGGGCCGCGGTCGGCGCGAGCTGCGCCGGTTCCGGTTCCGCCTTCCATCCGAACAGTGATTTGATCTTCTTCCAAGCGTCACCGCCCGCGTCCGACGCGGCTCCTTTAGCGAATTCGGTCGCGAGAACGCTCACGGCGGACGTCACGGTGGCTAACGTGATCGGGTCCATATGTCTTTCCTCCATTACTGACGGGTCTGCGGCATCAGGGACCGCGAGGCACAATGTACAGGAAGCGCCAGGCTCGGGGAAGAGCAACAGGCGGGGATCGGGGAAAGGCAATGCAGGAGGTTGGCGAATCCCGAGGGATCGGGATCTCCGCTGCGCTTCGATGTCGAATGACGAATTCAGCCAGCGGCCGATGCCGCACTGTCAGCACTCACGGCTTCAGTTCTTCGCCGCGGGCAGGGTGATGGTGAACGTCGTGCCGGTCGATGCGTCGCTGGTGACGTGGATGGTGCCCTCGTTTTCTTCGACGAGGTCTTTGCAGAGTGCCAGGCCGAGTCCGCCGCAGCGTTGCCGGCCGTTGCGCTCGGAAGGTTTCGACGTGCTGAAGGGCTCGAAGATGTGTTCGAGCAAATCCGCCGGGATGGCGGGCCCCGTGTTCCGCACGACGAGAATCACGTATTGGCCCTGACAGACCGCTGACACCGACAACCGCCCGTTGCGGTCCTTGGCCATCGCCTCCCGCGCGTTGAGAAACAGGTTGAACAAGACTTGTTGGAGTTGAAGGGCGTCGGCGTGAACCGTGATCATGTCGTCCACCTCGGCCGTGAACCGAATACCATCCTTGGCCAGGTCTCGACACAAGCTCGCGTAGGCGTCGTTGACCACCGGTCGAAGCGCGACCGTCTCCCTCTCGGCTGAGCGGGCCGCCCCGATCTCGAGAATACGCCCCGACATCTGCGTCAGCATCTGCACGTGCTTCAGCGTGATCGAAAGCGCCTTTTTGTCCAGCTCGCGATCGTCGGTCTCGAGCGCCTTCTGGGCATAGCTGCGTATGGGCGTCAGCAGGTTGTTCACCTCATGGGCGATCGTAGCCGCAGCCGTCCCCAACGCGGCAAGCTGCTGAGCCTGCCGAACCTGCGACTTGAGCTTGTCGAGTTGCTCCTGCAGCGTCTCGAGCCTTGACTCGATCGGTGCGATTTGGGACGCGGGCGTATCGGGGGTCGGCTCGGAGACTGCGTCCGAGGTTCGTCTCCGAACCGGCGGGGTTCTGGTCATGGGGGCGTGCGTTCCCTTCGGCGTTTTCTGCTACACTCGCCGTTGGCGAGTATCGGCTGGCGTCGGCACAACTCTTGAAGAGCGAACGGACGATGGATGAAGCTGCCCAGTTTGACGAGGTTCTCAAGCTCTGCGACCGCCTCGGTATCGAGATACGCCGTGAGCACCTGGGCGGCGACGGCGGCAACCTGTGCAGCCTGCGGGGTCGTCGGCTCCTTTTTGTGGACCTCGACGCGGACTCCGCGACCAGATTGGAGGCATCGCTTCGCGCGTTGGCCCGCCTTCCCGAGTTGGAGACGGTGTACGTCCCCCAGGTGCTTCGCGAGCTGATTGAGCGGATGCCGAAGTGAAACGGCCTTTGGGGTGGACTTGGACGTGTCCGGTAGGTGAGGCCGGCTGGGGTGCCGCCACGGGCGCGTTCGGTGCGACCGCCGTAAAAAAGCAGTTACCCGCCGAGTCCACTTGTTTGACTAACGCCCATCTCCCCAGAAAGCGCCTGTCAAACGCCTGAAACCGGCGGGTCGACTGCCTTCAGCTTTTGTCAAGGAACTTGGAGGTTTTGTTCCTTGCCGTCCCCCCTGTCAGTCGGTTCCCCTATTGCAGGTCGTTACGTTCCGGGAGTCAATAAGTACACGGCCTGTGCCACAACGGGGTACCGCCAGAATAAAACCGTTTCTCGCTATAAGTTATTTCTGTAAAAGAACTTATGAGCATTGATGCGTTCGGCGTTTTCGGACCTGCTCTGCCGCTTTGGGTTGCGAGCCGACCCCCGGTTGGGGAATGATTGGGTATTATTGCCCGAATCGCCCCCGCCGCGGCGCGTTCAGGCATCGCCGCAGTGGACCATGCTGGGCGGCGCCCCGAACCGCCTCAAGCGCCTTTATCGGGGGTGGACGGCGCCGGGGCGGTTTCGTCCGGCGGCTCGATGAGGATCGGAATCGCAGGCGTCAGGCGCAGGACGGTATCGGAGCGGTCAGCGAACGCCTCGCCCGCTAATGCTTCAAAGCGCTTTCGGCACCACTGGCGCTCTGCCGTGGCCGTGCTTTCCGGGAGCTTGTCATGCCAGAGCGCCAGAACGCGGAGCCGCTCCAACTGCACAGCCCGGATCGCCGCGGCCCGTTCAACGTCACTTGGGAACCATTCGTGGCAGCGCTCTTCGAGCTGCAGCAGGATCGCCAGCGCAGCGTCTGCCCCGCCTCTTTTGGCGATCAACCCGCAACGCAGTCGACGCAGGAAAAACGCATGGGGCATGGCCTCGGGGTCCGGGTCGGACAACGCCGGCTCGATCACCGACAACGCACGCTCCGGATCTTCCTCCATTGCCCGCAACAAGGCCTGCCAGAGCGTCGCCGCGGCAACCAATCGCGGGTCTTCGCGCTCCATCAACGGCGACAGGCCCGACGCAGCCCGTCTTGCCGCACCCACGGCGTCCTGGTCCCGATCCGGGGTCAGGTAGGCGCGCATGGCCGCGGCGAAAGCACGAAGGCCTTCCAGAGCCTCTGCCGGTTGCCCAAGTCCCGCCGGCGGTGGCGTGGAGCCGCCCTCCGTATCCTGGATTGCCGCCTCGGCGAGGTCCAACAGTTGGTCGATCTGGTCCAATGCGTTGGCCGTCTCTTTCGGGGCGAAATCGTCCGCGTTGACGGGAAGACCCAGAATACGTCGCGAACAGACCGGCTCAAGCCGGAACGCGAGAAGCTCATTAGCCGCCGCCAGAAAGTACGCTGATCGATTTCGGGGCGCCTCCTCGCGTTCAGCCTTCGCTCTCAGATCGGCGATCCGCACGTCAATCGAATGAATGTATGCGAAGTCGTCGTTGAACCCCGGGATCGGGGTGGGTCGAACGTAAGGGAGTTTCAACGAGCGGGCGGCTCGGACGGCCCCGCTATTCGTACCCTCGTCGGTCCCGGTCGAAGTGCGCCCGGGTGCCGAGACGGGACAGGTGAAAAACATCAGCGCCGCCATCGCCGTCCGCGCATGTACCCGCAGATTTGGGCGTCTGCTTGTCACGGTCTTCTCCTGTCGTTCGCGCTCGTCTTCGTTTGCTCCGGCTCCGGGGTTCGTCGCCTCTTCATCGGTCGCGACGCACCGGTGCAAGAGTTTACCGAAACGGCGACCTTTCTTGAACCGCTGTCGTTTTAGGGTCGCGACGTGTAATCGCGACCGCCCCCGCATCGCGTTCGGTCCGCGTTGACGCTCCATTTACAGGCGCCTACACTTCTGTGAGCCCGTGTGCCGCGTCGTAGCGACGCCCGTGCACGGGTTGCCGCGTGCTCGTTTTCTGCCCGCCTGTTGGTCCGAGTTCGCCGTGGGCGCCTCCTGAAGTAGACCTGATCGATCCGATGACGCAGGCCGACACAATGACACCACGTGCCCCTTCGTGGACCGAATCCGGCCACGAGGATTCGGCCTCCCCCAACCTCACCGGCCGGGCGGTCGTGACGGCCTGGATCGTCTCGGTCGCGTTCCACGCCGTCCTGTTCCTCGGCATGTTGAGCCTCGTGTTCCCGTTTGCGTCATCAGAGGAAGACGCGGAGCCGGTGGTCGTGCACGCCGAGATCATCGACAGCCTCGACCCGACTCCGTTCACCGGCGTGATACCCGAGAGAATTCCCGAGACCCGCCCCGAACAGGTCCCGGAGCGGATTGCTCCGAGAGAATTCACCGACCTGTCCAAACTCACCATGACCAAGAAACCCGAACTGGCTGTGATCGGTATCGGCGCCGGCGGCGGCGGGGACTTTTCGAAATACGGATTGTCGGTCGGGTCGGCGCCGGGTCCGGAGTTTTTCGGGTTAGGTCAGTCGGCTCGGGGGGCGCGAAAGATCGTGTACGTCGTGGATCGCAGCGGCTCGATGATCGACACGTTCGTCTACGTGCAGCGGGAGTTGCGGCGCTCGATCGGCGCGCTTCGCCGCTCCCAGAAATTTCACGTGATCTTCTTCAGCACCGGGAAGCTCGTAGAGAATCCACCGGGGCGCCTGGTCAGCGCGATCGAGGCTCAGAAAGAGAAGTTCTTCGAGTTCCTGGATGGCGTGACGCCCAAAGGCGGCACCAAGCCCGCAGCCGCCTTGCGCCGCGCCCTCGCGTTGGAGCCCGATCTGGTCTACCTTCTGTCGGACGGCATCGATTTCGAGTCCAGCCTGCTGACCAACCTGGACGCTTGGAACCGAGGCCGACGCGTGAGAATCTATACCATCGCATACCTCGATCAGACCGGGAGCGAGCTCCTCGAGCTGATCGCCCGAGAGCACCACGGAGAATTCAAGTTTGTTTCCGAGGATGATTTGCCGTAGCTCAGCCGACTCGTGGACGCACGGCCGGCTGCTTGCCGCCGCATCCATCCTGGTCGTCTCCCTCACTCCGCTTTCGCGCGGCGACCAGGTGGTTACCGCCACGGATAACTACCTCGGCGCTCGCGTGATTTCGTTCGAAGGCGGCCGGCTTCGATTTCGTGGTTCCGACGGCACGCTCCGACATGTTTGGCCCAACGAACTGAGCCTGCTGATCCTCGACCGCGGCACGCCGTTCGAAGACTTCAACCAGGCCGAGCGTTTTCTCGCCGGCGCCGAACCCGAACGGGCCGTCGTTCGGTACCGCCGGGCACTCGGCGTCAGCGACGGGTTCTGGACCGACCTGATCCTGGCACGGGCCACGCAGGCGTGCGACGCAGCCGGACAACTCGACAAAGCGACCACCCATCTGATCCGCCTGCTCCAGACCCGATTTGCGGGACCGCCCGCGGCAGCCAGGCTGTTTCCGACAAACATCCCGTCCCAACGCGATGGAAAGGTCGTACGCGCCGTCGAGCATATCGACGCGGCGTTGCGCAAAGTGCCCGACGAAGACCAGAAGGTCTTGTTGGAACTGCTGCGGTACGAGATTCTGCGCAGATCCGGCGACCGCAGGGCCCAGCGCTCGGCGCAACGGGCGGCCGTGCTGACCATTCCTCCGAAGGCGCAGTCCCCCCACACGTTCTCGGTTCTGCTCGACGCGATGAAGAGCACCTTCGAGTTTAATGCCGCCACTGAGTCACTGACAGCCCTGGACGGCGCGATCCGTGACTGTCCCCCATCGTTGCTGCCGGGTTTCCTGCTCTTGAAGGGGCAGACACTGCTCGGGATGGCTTCGACGCGTGAGGACCTCATCCGTGCGGCGTGGGCGTTCATGCGCGTCCCGATTCACTTTAGAGATAACGCTCTGGCGCCGGAAGGGCTCCGGCGCGCGGCGCTGACGCTCGAACGCATCGGGCGTGTGGACAAGGCCGTCGACCTGCTCAAAGAGTGTCTGGGCCATAAACTCGTAACGACGGACACACGCCGGTCGGCCGAAAAGACCCTGCTACGCTTGCAGGCGACGGTCGATTCGACGGATTAGAACCTGAACAACTGGAGTCGGGTGACCACGCTCGGCTCGGAGGATGCCGTGTTGCTTCGACTGACTTGCCTCGTTGCGGTTCTCGCCGTGGTGCTATTCATGATGGTCGCCGTACCCGCGTGGGCCCAATCCCCCAACGGTCCTTCATCCGACGCTACGGCGGTGGACATCAAGTACTTCGATTTCTTCGTGGTCAAGGGCGGTCCCATCGCCTTTGTCCTGATCATTCTGTCGGTCGTGACCATCGCCCTGACGATCGAGCACGCCGTGTCGATCAGGCGGGCGACGATCATCCCCGGCGAAGCCGCACGGCACACCAAGACACTGATCGACAAGAAGCAATACCTCGAAGCCATCAGGTTCACCGCGGAAGACCCCAGTATGCTCGGGCACGTTCTCAACGCGGGGCTGCTCGAGGCGTCGAACGGGTTCGCCGCCATGGACCGGGCGCTCGAGGACACGCTCGAAGAGCGGTCGGCCAGACTCTATCGCAAGACCGAGTACGTCCACATCATCGGCAACGTGTCACCGATGATCGGACTGCTCGGGACCGTAACAGGCATGATCATGCTGTTCGCCCAGATCCACGCGGCCGACGCGTTCCCTGGTGCCAGAATCGTGGCAGACCGGATCGCGGTCGCCCTGATCACGACGTTCTGGGGCCTCGCCGTCGCGATCCCCGCGCTCAGCATCTACGCCGTCTTCCGCAACCGCATCGACGTGCTGACGGCCGAATGTGCGCTGGCGGCCGAACACCTCCTCTCCGTGTTCAAGCCCGGGGGAGGACAGGATCTGACGGACGCCGCCCCCCAGACCGATCCACCGGCGCCGAGGCAGCCGGATTGAGTAGGGATCAACCATGCGCTACCGACGTGATGACCGGCATTCCGATGGCGTCCTGGCGTTCAACGCCACGCCCCTGGTGGACGTGATTTTTCTTTTGACGATCTTCTTCATGCTGGTGACCCGGTTTTCCTCCGCCGAGCAGGTCCCCATGGAGCTTCCCAAACCGACCGACAGCAAGGCCGAGGTCACCAGCATGCCCGAGCGGGTGGTCATCAACTGCCGGCTGGCCGATACCGACGACCCGGCCGGCCGTGACGTCCTCTACAGCATCGGTCCGAACCGCCCCGAGCGACTCTCGGTCATCTCCGACCGCCTGGCAGTCATGAAGCGCAGCATGCCCGATCTGAAAGTCGTGGTGCGGGCGGACCGGCGGCTTCGTTACTCCGATGTCCGCCGCGTCATGCGCGTGATCGCCCGGCACAAGGTCCGCATGCTGAACGTCGTCGCCCACGTCGGGGAGGATCAATGACATGCGTCCGGCAAGAAAACCCAGGACTTCGATGATGGATCGATCGCGGCGCGGTCGATCGGCCCGGTTCGGAAGGCACCGGCGGGGTCCCGGCGGCGTGGGGGCATCCATCGCGGTCAATTTCGCACCCATGATCGACGTGACCTTCCTCCTGCTGATCTTCTTTCTGGTCACCACCACGTTCGAGCGGGCGGAGGGCCTGCTGGCGTCGGACCTGCCCCGCGACACGGGTGCACCTTCCGTGGCACTCCCCATCAGCCCGATCGTCATCCGCCTCGCCCCGAGCGGAGCCGGCGCCGACGACGTCGCCATCAGCATCGATCGGTTTGAAAACGTGCCACAGGATTTCGAGGCATTGCCGGGCATGCTCGTACAGATTCACGAGCGGCCGGGTTTCGATCGACAGACCCCCATCGTCATCGTCGCCGAAAACAACGTGCGCTGGGACCACGTCGTAAACTGCTGGAACGCCGCCCTGCGGGCAGGCTGTGAGAGGATCGCGTTTGCCGAGCCTTAGGATACGATCCGCGTTGCTATCTCTAGCCGCCGCACTTGCCCCGGCTTTTGGCGCCGCCGGCAACGATCCGCCTCCGCAAGAACCGGAGGTCATTCCGGCAGAGCAGTCCCGCCTCAGCACGGCCGCGTTCCGTGCGGGGCTCAAGAAACGGGGCTTGATCGATCTGCTCGAGCTGCACGTCGCGGAGTTCCCACCCGCCAGTCCCACCGACGCACTGATCATGATGCGTGAGATCAAGCTGGCCGAGTCCGCCGATCCGACGCTCCCCCACCCGGCCCGCCGGGCGGCGCTCGGCGAGGCAAACCGCCTTCTGGAACAGATGATCGCCGAGAACCCGACCGACCCGCGGCGATTCGAGTGGCGCTTCACGCTCGCCCGTTCGCTGGTCTACGACCAGGCGGAGCGGTTCTACTCGAACGTTCTCTATCGCGGGGGAAGCGCGGACGATCGCGCAAGGCTCCTCGCCTTGACGGATCGGGCCCTCAAGGCGACGCGCGAACTGCTCGCAGACCTGGCGGACGAATATGATCGAGTCGAAGCCATGTCCGTCAACGCGTTCGAGCGCCTCGAGCGGAGCGGCTACATCGAAGGACTCGACCGCCTCGGACCGCGTGCCGAGTACCTGCTGCTCTGGGTGTTGTTCTACAACTCGTTAGCCCGCGACGCCGACGACCCCGCGCGGATCAACCAGCTTAACGAAGCCATCCAACGCGTCGAAGCGAACCATCGACTAACGGAGACCCCCCATGCCACGAGCCACATACAGGTCCAGGCGCTGCTGCTGTCGGGCAGTTGCCACCGGCTGCTCGGAAACCACCAGTCCGCGGGCGCCTGTTTCGATCGCGGGCTCGCGGTCGCCGAGGGTCTCGGCGACCCCGACGAGCGCAAGCGTATTGACTGGGCAGTGACACTACTCTGGCTCGAACGCATCCGAAGCGTCACGGATGCCGCCCGGTTCGATGAAGCCCTGAGTCTGATCGCGAAGTTCAGGCAGTTTATCTCGTCCGACCATCAGGATAATTTCGGTTTGCGACTGGTCGCCGCCCTGCTCGAACGGTCCGTGTACCGCGCCGAGGCCGACCTCGCCGCAGGTACCGATCAGTCTTCGGAACGCGACCGGTTCGATACGGCCTCGCTGCGACCGCTCGTGCTGTTGACGCAGCAGGAGCCCGCGCGACGCGACGAAGTCTACGCCATACTGTATGAAGACCTCGGTCCCGACGCCGACGCCGGTCGCCTCGATCCGTTTGAGCAGTGCGCGTTGATCTCGGGCCTGTTGTTCGACGCCGACCAGTCGCCCGACGCGGCTTCGCAGTTGTGGCGTCGTGTCATCGAGATCGCCGAGCGGTTCCTTGCGAATGTCAAGCCCGGTGCGGGGTTCCTCGTTCCCGAGGTCAAATACAACAAAGCGGTTGCCTACTACCGCCTTGGTCGTCTCGCCGCCGCGGCTGAGGGATTCCTCGACGTCGCCAAGGCTCATCCGGATTTCAGCAACGCGGAGCAGGCAGCCGGTTTTGCCGTTCAACTGGGCTCGGAGTTGTTCAACGACGAGGCCTTTCGCGCCTATCCGCAGGCCCAACGGTTGTACCGGGAGTCGCTGGAGGTGCTGACAACCCAGTATCGCAACACGGATGCGGCGCGGTATTGGCAGTTCTTTTATGCGCAGCTTCTCGAGGACCAAAACGACTTCGACGCGGCGGCCGAGCAATACGCCCGGGTCGACCCCGCACACGAACATTACATCGAAAGTGTTTTCCATCGTGTCCGCGCTTTGGCACTGGCGCTGCACCAAGCCGCCCTCGAGCCCTCCGCCGACGGAATCGAGCTCCAACGCCGCGACCACCGGTTCTACGACGCGTATCGCGAGTTCGTCGCTTTAGTAACAGCCGAAATAGGCCGCGACCGACCGGAGGGCGACCATGCGAGCCTGCACGCTCTGCTTGCCCGGGCGCGCGTCGTCGCAGCCGAGGTCCAAGTATTGCCTCACAACAGTCAGCCCGCTCGGGCCCTGACCACCCTGAAGGACTTCGAGGAGCTCAATCCGAGTTCGACGGAACTTGCCGGCCGCGTATGGCGTGTCAGATTGCTTGCGTATGAGAAGCTCGGCCGACTGGACGAAGCCACCCGCGCCATTCCGGAGTACGTCGCCGCCAATCCCGACGACGCAGGTGCCACACTTCAGGCACTGTATGCAGACCTTGCGGCGGATGTCGAAAAACTCCGTGCCCGGGGCGACGTCGAGCGTGCACGGCGCAAGGCGGACCTCGCCCTGCTCGTGGCGCAGCAGATCGATGCCTTGGTGCAGCGGTCGCCGCCCAACCAGTCGCCCATCGATCGAGACAACCAGACGCTTCAGCTTGCACAAGCCAACCTCAGCGCCGGTCATCCGGACGAGGCACTCGTCCTCTTCGAGTCTCTCCTCGAGGGGACGGGTTCGGACGGGCTGCACCGAAACGGCGTGGTGCGGCAAGCGGTCGTCGGTCGCGCCGAAGCGCACTTCCAGCTCGGCGAGTATGCGAAGGCCCTGATTGAGTTCAATCGGCTGGCGACTTCGTTGCCCGCGGAGCATCCCGTCCGCTGGCGGTCGTTGTTGCGCGATCTCGAATGCCGCACGGCGCTGCATGAACCTCCCGCAGGAATCATCAAGGTGATCCATCAGCAAAGGCAACTTTATCCCGATCTCGGCGGTCCGGCCCTCACACCACAATTCGAGAAGCTCCTCCGTGAGAACGAACGTCGGGCGGACCTGGGCGGCTGACCGCGCAGCGCTTCGCATTCGCGTTGACCGCGCCATGTCACGCGAATAGACTCCGTTTTAGGAGGATTGATTCTTCATGTGGCGTGCCAACCAGCTCGATGTCGACCGTGCATTCGTGCTCGTCATCGATATACAACAGAAGCTGCTGCCCGCCATACGGCACAACGAGCGCCTCGTCGCCACCTGTCGCAAGCTGCTAGATGCGGCCCGCATCTTCGACCTGCCGGTCCTGGCTACGCAACAATACCCGAAGGGGATCGGACCGACGGATCCTGCGATTGCGCGGTGCCTGGACGCGGCCGGAGCGACCACCGTCGACAAGCTCACGTTCAGCGCATGGGGCGAAACAGCCGTCCGCGAGGCGATCCTGGCCATCGACCGACCGCAGGTGATCCTGCTCGGCATCGAAGCCCATGTCTGCGTTCAGCAGACCGCACTCGACCTGGTAAGCAGGGACTACGACGTGTTCGTCTGTGCCGACGCGGTCGGATCACGCGGCCGCCTGGACTACGAGCGTTCCCTCGATCGTATGCGACAGGAAGGAGCCTCGGTCACCACCGTGGAGAGCGTGCTGTTCGAACTGTGCAACCGATGTGACACGCCACAGTTCAAGGCCATGCTGGAGGTGATCAAGGACACCCCGCCCGCCAACGACTGACGGAGACGCAGACCGCGCGCAGGTGCCGCCGCGGCGGCACGATCGAGCAAGAGAGGTTCATGGAGTACGACGAATACCCCGACGAAGAATGGGTCGAGGACGACGCCGATCCCGCGGACGACGTCCTGCTGTGTCCTTCCTGCCGAAAGAGTGTTCACGAGGACACCCAACAATGCCCGCACTGTGGTGACTGGATCGTCCCCGTTTGGCCTGGAGCGCAGCGAAAGCGCTTGATCTGGGTGGTCGCAGCCGGCTTGGTTATTCTCTCGTTCGTGCTGATGAGTGTCGGAAGGCTCCTTCGCCTGTTTTAGCACGCGGTGCTCACGCGCGAGCCCGGCAGAAAGCAAAGAACCGCTCTACGCCGATCCCCGCCGTACCCCCTTTCCCCGTATGCTAAGTCCCGGGCGACGCGTTCAGACGAGCCCGGTCCGGTGGAACGGTCACGAGCACGGCTGCGTACACTTCGCCCGCGCCGCCTTGCCGAAGGATCTTCGCGCACTCGTTGATCGTCGCCCCGGTCGTCTTGACGTCGTCCACGAGCAAGAGGCGTGCACCGTGCAGGGCAACGCCGCGGCGCAGCGCAAACGCCCCGCGCACGTTCCGCCTGCGATCGAGATAGCTCAGTCCGATCTGATGCGGTCCGGCCTTTATCCGATGGAGGACCGGCAAATGCGGGAGACGAATATCCCGTGCGACGATCGCCGCCAGGGCATCGGCGGCGTGTACCGGCCATCTCAGGCTTCGCCGCCAGTGTGTCGGAACCGAAACAACCGCTTCAACACGGTCGAGCCAGCTCGCTCCACGGGCCGCGTCAGCCAGCCACAGCCCCAAGCTGCACCCCAAACGCTCCTGCCCACGATACTTAAAGAGCCGAACCAGTTCGCCCACCCCCCGCGAGTACTCGCCGACGCGGACAGTCCCTCGCACCCTGACCCGTCGACGCCGACACCAGCGACATCGCCCATCAGTGACCTCGTAGGGCGCCACACTGGCCGCACAGCGTGGGCACGCCTCTCGATCTCGATCCTGCTGCACGATCGGAACGCAATCTGCGCACAGCGGGGCGGTCGTGGTTTGACCCTCCGCGGGTCCTGCGCACAGCGGGCAGCGGGCTGGAAAGAGCAGATCGACCGCCCTCCGGGCGAACCGCCCGACCTGACGGCCGACGGCGGGAACCGGGGATGCCCCGTGCAGAATTGTCTGCGTATTCTCAATAGTCATCCAACTGTTATAATACACGGTCCGAAACGGTTCTACCTATAGGGTGCAATCGCGTGACTTTGAGCACCACCCCTTACCTGGTGATCTGATCGAATGACACGCATTCTGTCTATCCTGTGTTTTATCGGGCTCGCCCTGTCTCTGCCACGAACCGCGCAAGCGCAGATGCCGGCCACAAAGGTCGTCGTCGCCCAGGCCCGGATGATCGACGCCGCACCCACGATCACGCTGGTGGGAACCGTCGAGCCACGTCGGCGGAGCCGCGTCAGCGTGGAGACCGGCGGTGTCGTCGGCGAGATGCCCGCGCGCGAAGGCGACCTGATCCCGGCAGACGGCGTGATCTGCAAGCTGGACGACGAGATACTCAGCCTCCGATTGGTCGAGGAGCAGGCCAAGCTCGACGGACTCGGGGCGAGGCATGCGGAGCTGCTCGCCGGCACGCGCAAGGAGGAGCTTCTCCGCCTCGAGGCCCTGCTGGACGAAGCCAAAGCCCGGCTCGAACAGTGGAAGTTCGAGATGCAACGGGTCGAGAAGCTCTACGCCGGGCGGGACTCGAACGACAAGGAGTTCTACGACACCCGCGCCAACTACATCGCCGCTCAGCGCCGCAAAGCGGCAGCCGAGGCGGAATACAACCTCGGCGTCGAGGGCCCGCGCAAGGAGGTCATTGCCCAGGCGGCCTACGCCGTCGCCCAGCAACAGGCCGTCGTCGACCGAATCACCGCGGACCTGGCGAACACCGTCATCCACCCGCCGTTCGCCGGAGACATTACGGCCCGAGTCGTCGAGGTCGGAGAATGGGTCGACGTCGGCGATCCGGTCGTCGAGATGGCCGAGTTGGTCTCCGTCCTGGTTCAGATCGACGTCCCCGAGTCAGCCCTGCCGTTTCTGGACCTCGGCGATTCCGTGCGCGTACAGGTCGACGCGTTGGAGCGGTCATTCCCCGGGCGCGTCAGGCTGATCGTACGTCAGGCGCGGATCGACGCACGCACGTTCCCCGTCGCCGTGGAGGTCGGCAACAGCGAACGATTGCTTGCCAGCGGAATGTTCGCCCGGGTCACCGTGCCGGCGGGACCGAGCCGGGAAAGCGTCGCGGTCCCGAAAGACGCCGTGGTCGAACACAACGGCGTTCCCCACGTCGCCATCGTTTTGCCGGGACGTGAGCGCGGCGTTCAGGGCATGTTGATGCCCGTCAGCGTCGGGCTCGACGTCGACGAGTGGATCACGATCACCTCCCACAACGTGCAGCCCGGGACCGACGTCATCACCCGAGGCACGGAGCGGATGCTCCCCTTCCCCACGCCCGTCGAGATCGTCGACGAGACCGGAACGCCGATCGCGATGCCCGACAGTGACAATTCCGCGGCACCAGAGGGCGGCGCATAATGGGCCTGATCCGGTTTGCCATCGAGAACCCCGTCAAGGTCACCGTCGGCGTCTTTCTGCTGGTGATGTTCGGACTGTTGAGCATCTTCCAGGTCCGCGTCCAGTTAACGCCCGACGTCGACCGCCCCGTCATCACCGTCAGCACCTTCTGGGACGGCGCCAGCCCCCAGGAAATCGAGAGTGAGATCGTCGACCGCCAGGAGGAGAAGCTCAAGAACGTCAGCGGTCTCAAGAAGATGACCTCCACGTGCATGCAGAACAGCGCGGAAGTGAGGCTCGAGTTCCCCGTCGGCATCGACAAGGAGACCGCCTTCCGCGACGTCTCGGACAAGCTCCGTCAGGTCACCGGCTATCCCGAAGAGGTGGACGAGCCCGTCGTCACCGCCACGGACAACGCCATGGAGCAGACCATCGCCTGGATGATCCTCTACGCCAAGGGCGGCGAAGACGTCTCGCACCTAAAGACCTTCATGGAGGACAACGTCAAGCCCCTCCTCGAACGCGCCGAGGGCATCAGCGAGGTACCCGTTTACGGCGGATTGGAGCGCGAAGTTCAAGTCGAACTCGACCCCTACAAGCTCGCCGCACGCCAGTTGACCTTCCGCGACGTCGAAACCGCGCTGCGCGGGCAGAACAAGAACATCTCCGCCGGCACCGTTGCCGACGGGAAGCTGGACTACAGCTACCGCACCCTCGGCGAATACCGCCAGCTCGATCAGATCGAAAACACCGTGATCGCCTATCAGGAGGGCGGTCCGGTTCTCGTGCGCGACGTGGCCAAAGTGATCGACGGGTTCAAGAAGCCCGTCAGTTTCGTGCGAAGCAAGGGTCGCAAGGTCATGGCACTCCCCGCCCGTCGCGAAACCGGCGCCAACGTGCTCAAGGCGATGGCCAACCTGAAACATCAGATCGAGATGGTCAATCGCGAGATTCTCGAACCCCGCGGACTCGGCCTCGAACTCACCCAGGTCTACGACGAGACGACCTACATCATCAGTGCCATCACCCTGGTCGTGAAGAACATCTTCTTCGGCGGGTTGCTCGCCATCCTCGTGCTCATCGTCTTCCTTCGCAGCGGCAGCGCCATCGGAATCGTCGCGGTCGCGATCCCCATCTCGGTGATCGGTACGCTCCTCGTCATCACCCTGCTCGGTCGAAGCCTCAACGTCGTTCTGCTCGCGGGAATGGCGTTCGCCGTCGGGATGGTGGTCGACAACGCCATCGTCGTCCTCGAAAACATCTTCCGGCATCGATCGATGGGCAAAGGTAAGATGCAGGCCGCCCTCGACGGCGCCCACGAGGTATGGGGCGCCGTGCTCGCCAGCACGCTGACGACCATGGCCGTCTTCCTCCCCGTCATCACCGTCGAGGAGGAAGCGGGACAGCTCTTCAAGGACATCGCCATCGCCATCGCGTCAGCCGTCGGCCTGTCGCTGATCGTTTCGGTCCTCGTGATCCCGCCGTTGGCGTCCAAGTTCTTCGAAGCGACCAAGGCGACGCAGGGTGGCGAAAAACCCTGGCGCTTTGCCAGATGGGTCTCCGCGCTGGTGGGTTGGATCAACCACGGGATCGGGCGACGCCTGCTGGTCGTCGCGGGTCTTTCCATCGCTGCGATCGGCGGCAGCGCCCTGTTGGCGCCTGCCACAGAGTACCTTCCCGCCGGAAACGAGAACCTGGTCTTCGGGTTTCTCTTCTCACCGCCCGGATACGCATTAGAGGAATTCCAACGGATGGCGAGCATCGTCGAGGAGGGTGATCCCGACGAGCCGTACGACGGAATTCGCCCCATGTGGGAGGCCGAGCTCGGTTCCGAGCAAACCAAGCGCCTGCCGCCGGTCGAAATCGCGCTGGGCAAAGAGGGCAAGGACGTCCGCGTCGTGCCCGTCCCACCGATCGAGAATTTCTTCTACGTTTCCTTCAACGGCGGCGCGTTTATGGGGTGCACCTCCAAGGAGCCGACCAACGTCCGCCCGCTGGTCAACGTGATGAGCCGCGCAGCCGCACGTGTGCCGGGCGTGTTCCCCGTGTTCAACCAGACGTCGCTCTTCAGCTCCGGCATTCGTGGCGGCAACACGATCGACCTCGAGCTGCGGGGTGACGATCTCGGCGAGGTCGCGACAGCCGCGATTGCAGCCCGCCAGAAGATCCTCGAGCTCGGATACAACTGGCCTTCGGCCACCCCTGCCAACTTCCACCTCGGTCGACCCGAGTTTCAGCTCGTCCCCGAACGCGCCAAGGCGGCAGACCTCGGTCTTGACGTTCGCGACGTTGGGTTCATCGTGCGAGCCTGTGTGGACGGCGCCTTTGTCGGCGAATTCAACGACCGGGGCGACAAGATCGACATGGGACTGACGGTTGTGGGAACACGGGACGCCACGCTCCCGGAAATCAGCCAGATCCCGATCTACACGCCTTCCGACGACATTGTTCCCATCGCGACAGCCGTCGAGTTCCGACGCACGACCGCGCCCCAGCAAATCACGCACATCGAGGAGATGGGCTCGGTCACACTGTCGGTCACGCCCAAAACCGACGTCCCCCTGCAGGAATCGATGTACGACCTACAGCAGCGGGTGATCAAACCGCTCCGCGAAGCCGGCACGATTCCACCCACGGTCATCACCGCCCTGGCGGGAACAGCCGACAAGCTCACCCAGACGCAGCGAGCCTTGATCGGCGATTTCCGCGACACCCTCCGGCAACCGCGAATCCTGGGCTTGTCCGCACCCGTATCACTCGGCGTGCTCGGGTTGGGCGTGTTGGTTGTCATCGCCGGCTCCGCCCTGATCGCCGGCGCGCGGTTCGCCGCCCGGACCGCGTTCGCCGCATTCGCACTGTTCGTTGTCGCCATCCTGGCACTTAACCCCGACTTCGCGTTGATGCTGTGTCAGTCGCGAGCCATCCTCGCCCTGCTGATTACGTATCTGCTGATGGCCGCGTTGTTCGAGTCCTTCGCCTACCCCTTCGTGATCATGTTCTCCGTCCCGCTCGCTGCGGTCGGCGGATTCCTCTCGTTGCGCATCGTGCACTGGATCAGCCTGTATGACGTAACCGCACCCATCCAGCAGCTTGACGTGTTGACCATGTTGGGCTTCGTCATCCTGGTCGGCATCGTCGTCAACAACGCCATTCTGATCGTCCACCAGGCACTGACCAATATGCGCCGAGACGGCTTGGACACGTCAACCGCCGTCACCAGGGCGGTACAGACGCGGACGCGCCCGATCTTCATGAGCGCGTTCACCTCGATCTTCGGGATGGCCCCGCTGGTTGTGATGCCCGGCGCCGGCAGCGAGCTCTACCGCGGGTTGGGGAGCGTCGTACTGGGCGGACTGCTGGTGTCCACCGTGTTCACGCTCGTGGTGGTGCCGGCCATGTTCACGCTGTTTCTCGATTTTCAAACTTGGCTTCGCGCCGTGGTCAAGACCGATCCGGCCTCCAAACCGGTCCCCGCGTCGGCCCCCGCCTCCGTCCCACGAAGCCCCGACGCATGACCCTTATTGGCCGTGCCCTCGACCCGCGTCTTCCGCCGGCAGGTCGCCCCGACAAACGACGTCCTTTTACAAACGCCGCCCAACGCATCGCCGTTTCGTGTGTCACCCTGTACGGAAGTCGGCCCGACTCGTGTTCAGGCCGAACGTCACCGGGTCATGATCGAAAGGTTAAGTCATGCGACGGCTCATGTTAGCTCTGTTACTGGGGGTAGCGATGCTTCCGGTCATCGGGTGTGTCTTCTCCGTTGACGTGCGCGAATTCCCCTACCGCAAGCAGGTCGTGGCGGTCGAGGGCCAGCTCTACGTCGTGGACCTCAAGACCAACTGCGTCCGCAAGCTGGACCCGGTCTGGGAGACCGGCGACCGGACCGGCGAAACGACAACCACCACCGAGGTGATCGTCGAAGAGGACTAGGCCGCCAAGCGCGTCTCATGGCCCGCGAGTCGACCGGTTGACCGGTCGATGGCGCGGGCACTCGACAATCGTCCACCGCCCCGCTAGCTTGCCTCCAGTGCGGTCGACCGCGACCCGGAGGACTGGCTGTGGAAGACGCAAAGGACGCCGCAAAGGCGACCAAGAAGGCAGCCAAAGCCGCAACCAAGGCGGCCAAGGCGAAAGTCAAAGAGGAGCGAGAACGCGCCCTGCGCGAACTGGCAGCCCGTCAGAAGCTCGAAGGCGGCGTGACGCCCCAAGAACGGGCCGTCGCCGCCGCTGAACGCTCCGCCGCCGCCGCCGAACGTCAGGCACACCTACAGCGGTACCGCGTACTGTATGCCGCGCTGATGGTGATCATCGGCCTTGCCACGCTTCTCATAACGCTCAAGCCCTGGCAATACATCGGAAGCGCGCCCCCGGCTCCGGAAACCACGACCCCGACCGATCCCGGCGCCGCCGGGAGCGGCGAAGACCCTTAGTCTTAGGGCATGTGTTCCCTGCCGCGCGGCACGGTCCGGCGAAACCGCTCTGTGCAAGACGATGCATACCATCCGCGTGCACCCTCAACCGGAACCTGACCATCGAGCACGACCAACTTGGAGGCGGCAACATGGGCGACATGACATTGGGTGTGATCGGAACCGGAATCATTGGCGGTCCGGTCGCCAAAAACCTGGCACGGGCGGGACACAAGGTCCTTGTCCACAACAGAACCCGAGAGAAAACCGCAGACGCCGTCGCGGCCGGTGCACAATGGATCGACTCTCCGTCCGGTCTCGCAGAACAGGCGGATTGCGTCCTCACCGTCCTGCCCGATTCGCCGGACGTCGAAGCGGTCTACCTCGGCCGAGGCGGCGTGCTCCAGATGCTTCGGGCCAACACCCTCTGCGTCGACATGTCGACCATCGCTCCGGACGTAGCCAAGCACATAGCCGCCGAGGTCCGGAAGCGCGGCGCCGCGTTCCTTGATGCACCCGTTTCCGGTGGAAAGACCGGTGCCGTGAACGGGACACTGACGATCATGGTCGGCGGTAATGAGACCGACCTCGCCCGCGTGAAGCCAATCCTCGAAGTCATCGGGCGGACCATCATCCGATGCGGACCGGTCGGCCACGGACAGCTCACCAAGCTATGCAATCAGGTTCTCTGCGGTTTGAACCTCCTCGCGGTAAGCGAGGCCGTCGTGCTGGCGAAACGTGTCGGTCTGGACCCGAGCGTCATGCTCGAGGTGGTATCGACCGGCGCAGCCGGATCGTGGGCCGTCGACCATCTCGGGCCCAGAATGCTCGCCCGAGACTTCGCCCCGATGTTCATGGTCGACTTGCAGCAAAAAGACCTGCGAATCGCCCTGTCCGCCGCTCGCGACGCGAATCTGCCATTGCCCGGGACCGCCCTTGTTTCACAGCTCCTCGCCGCCAACCAGGCCGCGGGTGAAGGCCGTGAGGGAACGCAAGCGCTCGTCAAAACACTGGAACGCCTTGGGAAGGGGCAGTGACGCCTTCGATGTGATCCCTGAGAGACTGCCTCGCGGCTACAACCCGGCCAGCCATGGACCGGCCTACGGCGTCCTGAGGAAGTTGGCGCAAGCCCCCCAAATAAACACCCGGCTCCGCCATCCCGGAATGCCGGGAGACGTCGCCGGATGTTTCTCCCCCTCCTTGGATTAATAGTCGTGTCGACGGGGAAATCAGCCGCCGACTTCGCGACCGGTTCCCCAATGCTGGCGCGCACACATCCCACACGCCGTAGTCCGCCCCCTCCAAGCCTATTCCCCCAGTTCACCTGAGCCAGGATGTGACGCCAGGTTGGTCCAAGTCTCGGTCCCGCGTATACCAACCAGTCGGCTCAGTGTCCGGCATATTACCCGCACACCGGCAAAGCTGTCAAACGCAAGTTCCCCACGTTCCCATGTTTTTTTGAACCACTGTTTCCAGGGTTGGCGCCGCGAAGCGAGGACAGGCGGGAAGCGACCAAAGGGAAAGCGGCCGCCACTGGCGGGCCAAGTCGACCCCGCGAGGCCGCAGGGAACGCCCCAACGAGCGCGGATCCATACAATATCAGGGCGTGCTTCGCGTCGCTCCCCCTCCATTTGGTGGGTGCCGCCATGAATCGAACCGGACGTCGAAGCTACGCAGTTTGCCGATCGAGTTCAAAGTGGT
>JASFUW010000010.1:0-27377 GCA_050050135.1 Phycisphaerae bacterium | reverse complement strand
AAAGAACAAACCGAGGGCGTTGTCCGTTCGCGATGGCAACGCCCTGCTTTTTTGGCACGGTCTCGGACCGGGCGGTCTTGTCGGCGTTCCAGCGTTTCGCGCGAGGTGGGGCGCTCCTCACGTCTCGGTGATCTTCCGTGAGGACGCGGGGCATTCCGGATGGCGTGGCAACGGGCAGCGACGAGCGGTCCCAAAATCGACCCCTTGGGGTGGGGTGCCAAGCTCGATGTGCGGCGGTGTGTCGGATCGGGGCGGTCGGCGGGGCGGAATCGGGCGTTTTCGGAGCGGTTTGGGGGTGGAAGTCCTATAGCTTTTCCGGCGTAAACAGGTTGTTTTCGGGTAGGAACTCGGATAAACTGGTATGCCAGGAGTAGGTAGGGACAAGGGGCTGCTGTTCTCATCTCCCCGACCTTCCGTGCCAACGCGGAGGGCACTTGCAGCGGTCCGGGATTAGGGGGATGAATGTCGCGGTCGAGTGAGGCCACGCAGGGGGCACAGGTGGTCGGTGCCCGCGGCATTCACAGGAGGGGATCACCAGGGAAGTTCCATGAGATTGCCAAAGATAACTGTCGTCAAGTGGGTCTGCCTACTTGGGGTGGTCGGGGTATCTGCCCCGGTCAGCGCGCAGACTACGCTGTGGATGGAATTCCGGGAGCCGGCAAGCGGTGTGATCAACCCAGGCGGTTTCGTCGTCATCGATATCTACGCTGACGGTATTCAGTCGCCGGATCTGATGCGTTCTTATCAGAGTTCGTTCGAGATCCTTCCGCAACCTGGGTCCACGGGCGAACTGCTGTTCCCGGAATATGACGACGTTCCGCCACAGTATATTCCCTCGAACGTCGACCCGCCGGACCCAGGGCAGAATCTGTTTTTCTACCCGTGGTTCGTCGATGAGGACCGGGCTGATTGGGCATACGCGGGGAGTGCAAGCGCATTCTCGGTCGGAACGGTTCAAACGACTTCTACGGGGTATCAGTATCCGGCGGTAGGGGGCAGTGTGTTCCTGCCGGGTGATGAGGTCGAACTCCTCTCGCCCAAGTATCTTGCAACGTACATCTTCCAGGCGTCGCTCGATGCGTCGGGCGACTTCGATGTTGTCTTCCTCCGCGAGGTTCCGCAGAGCGAGACTCCGATCGCTACTACGTACTTTCAGAATCAGAGCCTGGTGTTTCTTGCTTATACGATCACCGGCGAAGTGACCGTGAGGGTCGTCGAGCAGGCCGCGTTTGACAATTGCGCCGACGCTCAGGTCATCGGTGACGGCGTCTGGGCGTTCGAAACGTTGAACTCGACGACGGACGGCCCGGCGCTTCCTGCGGGATGTGACGAGGGGACGGGGAACGGTCTGTCTTTCGAGCACGACGTGTGGTACGAGCACGTGGCGAGCTGCACGGGGACGCTGACGATCAGCACGTGCGACGACGCCGATTATGACACGCGTCTGGCCGTTTATGGGAACGGGACGGCGGTCTGCAACTGTCCGACGGACAACACGACGTTCATCGCGTGCAACGACGATGCGGCGGGGTGCGTTTCGGGCACGTCGGAGCTGGTGCTGCCGGTGACGAACGGAGAGTGTCTGACGATCCGGGTGGGCGGTGCGTTCGGCGTGGAGGGGTCGGGCAATCTGACGATCACGTGTGCGCCGGACACGTGTGAGAACGCGAGCCCGGTGGCGGTGGACACGGTGGTGGAGGGGTCGACGGCGAACACGTCGGTGAACGACAACGTGGGCCCGGACTGCGGTCTGGGGCCTGTGGATTCGCCTGGCGTCTGGTATTCGGTCAGCGGAACGGGCGGATTGATGACGGCTTCGCTGTGCGGTGGGAGCGATTACGACACACGGTTGACCGTGTACGAGGGCGGTTGCTTCGGGCTGAGCTGCGTGGCGGACGCGAACGACTCGTGCCCCGGGGTGGGGATCAACGAGGAGGTTTCGTGGTGCTCGGGGCTGGGCGTGGAATACCTGATCCTGGTCCATGGCGTGGGCGGGGCGGAAGGTTTGTTCTCGCTGGAAGTGACCACGGACGACTGCGACGATGGAAGCGCTTGTACGACGGATACGTGCGACGACACGTTCGGGGATCTGTTGAGCGGTAGCTGTACGAACACGCCGAACTATGCGGTTGGGGTGGAGTGCTGTGATCCGAGTGACGGCACGAAAACGATCATCGATGACGGGAACCCGTGCACGAACGACCTTTGCAACCCGTCGACCGGTGTGGTGACACACCCGCCGGGCCCGAACGGACCGAACCCGGGGTGCAACGACGGGCTTCGCTGTACGCTGGACGTGTGTTCGGTGGGCGTTTGCGAGAATCAGGATATTAACTCGCTTCAGTTGGTGTGCGGCTCGGATGCGGATTGTCCGGAGGAGGTGATCTGCTGTCAGCCGGGGAACCCGGACTGTACGGCGGGGTTCTGCTATTGCGAGCCTCATCCGACGTTGGCGCTGGTTCCGCAGCCGGGCAGTGCGCCGGTTGCGGGATGCTATCTGCCGGGTGAAACGGCGGTGGTGTACGTGGAGATGGGCTTCTCGGAGATACCCGTCGTGGGTGCGCAGTTCTTTTTGGAATACGACCCGACGACGTTGCAGTTCGTGTCGATTGATCCGGGCTCGACGGTGGACGGGACTTCGCCGTACGTGCTGGAGTTGAACGAGACGGTGAGGCCTGCGCTGGGGGAACTCGACTACGTGATCGGGGTGAGTTTCGGGTCTTCGACGCAGGGCCCGGCGACGATCGCGGCGATCCGGTTTACGGTGCTGGCGGAATGTGACGCCTACGTTCTTTTCAGGCCGACGGGCCCTCAGGGGCAGCTCAACACGTTCACGGCCGAGGGGGGCGCGGGGATCGGCGCTGATTTGATCGAGCCCGCACCGCTGAACATTCGAGCGGCGGGCCCGACGATGACGGCGTGTCCGGCGGACATGATCGTGACGCCCGACCCGGCTGTCTTGACGAAGGACGTCACGTGGGTCGATCCGACGGCGAGCGACAACTGTGACGTTGGGACGGTCCCGGTGAATTGTGTGCCTTCGAGCGGGTCGACGTTCTCGCCGGGCACGACGGCGGTGACGTGCTCTGCGGAGAACTCGTGCGGACTGCCGGACTCGTGCACGTTCGACGTGACGGTGGTTCCGCCGTTGATGACGGTGGATCTGCAGTATTCACCGACGATGGTTCCGGGGCCGGTGCAGCGATGCATTACGTTCGATCTATGGGATTGCGATGCACCGGCGAACGTGCGGCACGCGTCGGTGTCACAGGATGTCAGTTTCGTCAGCGGAAGCGCGCCGGGTGTGACGGTTCCGATTCCCGGCGGGGATTGGGAATGTGTGATGGCGTATGACGAGTTGCACAGCCTGCGCAGTACGGCGAGCGATCTGGCGACGGCTGACGGAGTTGACTGGACGGCGTCGTTCGTGGGAAGTCGGCCGTCGGGCGGTCACTGGCTTGTGGGGGGCAATCTGAACGGCGACCCGTTCATCGACATTCTGGACTTCGGCGTGTTCTTCCCGCTGTTTTTGACACCGGGTTCGGCGAGCACGCCGTGCGGGACGCCGTTTCCGGACGCGAACGTGAACGGCGACAGCGTGGTGGACCTGCTCGATCTGGTCTATATCTCGGGCAACAGTCTGCTTGCGTCGGAGCCTGCGTGCTGCGGCGGAGGGGTTGCGAGCAAGAGCGTTGACGGTGGTCCGGTGACGTCGATCACGATCCGTGAGTTGCGGAGGCGTGGGTTGGGGCACATGGCTGTTGCCGACGTCAACCGTGACGGCGTGCTGGATATGAACGATATGAAGGCGTTCCTTCAGGGGGACGTTCCGCCTTCCGGTGATGGGAGCTCGATCCGGGACCCGGACGGCGAGAAGCCCAAACGAGGCCTGAGAGGGCAACGTCCCGGCCGGTAGGGACGGGGTCGATCGAGGGGGAAGATCGCCGGGCCTGGGGTCAAGTACTCGAAACAGGATTGGGGCCGTGCGCGCGGCGCGGGCACTTGGCGGTTTTCGCACGGTCGTCGGGCTTACGCGGTTGGGTGTGGTCCCAGAACGAGGGCGTTGTGGGTTTGGGAGTGCCGATGCGGAGCGCCGACAGCGAAAATGAGGAATTACCGGCCGTCAGGGGCTGGTTCGGGCGTCGAGCGCACGTTGAACCGTGCTACTCGACGTGATATAGTGGTTAATCTTGCTTTGGAGCGGAGGCCGCACGATCCGGCGATGCTTCGCCGGGGGTTTTTGCGGGTAAGTGTCTCAGGGGTCCGGAGGGCCATTTCGTAGTCGCGAACGCACTGATCGGGTGACAGATGGCGTACTTGGAGCGTGGTCGCCCCCCGGCGCGTTCGGGCATTACGGGGGGTACGGTGTCAGGGAACGCTATTCACGGCGCGACCCGCTGTCAGCACAAGACGTCCGGAGCGCGCCGCCGTGCGGGCGAGCGTGTGATGTCGACCTGCGCGGCGCTTCTACCCCGAGTCCGTCGGCCCAAACCGGGTTCCTCCAGCAGCTTCTTTTTGTCCGGACGCGGTTCGGCTTCGTGCGGAGGGGGCTTCGGTCAGGAGGTGACCTCGGGCGCGGGGAGGCGTGCTGGTTCGATAAGTGACGTTACTTTGGCATTAATGATTGCCGTTTCGGGCATCTGGGTCCGAGGCGGCATCAGGTCGTTGGTCGTTGTGACGGTCAGCGACGGGAAACGCGCGGTGTGCAGGGCTTGAGCGGATTTTTAGCGTGATCCGGTAATGGCCGGCTGTGGTGGTTGCTTGCGGGCAGGATCAAGCCGGCGTATCGGACGCGCACGCTGCCAGTAACTCGGGAAGAACGGAGCATCGGCTGACCCCGGATTGGGGGCGGCCTAGAATACACAACAGTTTTGGGCGGGGGCGTGACACCCGCAGCAATCGATCGAGGAGTCGAGTTATGAGACGGAAAGATGCGTTGGCGATTCTGATGGCGACGACGCTTTCGGGTCTGATCGCGGTGCCGGCGTTGGCGGTGGACGATTTGAGCCTGAACGTTGCGCCGGGGACGGAGTGCGTGTCTGCGAGCGATACGATAACGGTGACGCTGGACGTCGCCAATCTGTCGTCGGCGATCAACGGTGTTCAAGTGCTGCTGGAGTACGACGACACGTTGATGACGCTGGTGGATATCGTGCCAACCGATCTGGGGCTTACGCTGCCGGCGTCGGGTTGGGACGAGATCAGCCAGACGGACAACGCGGGTGACATCACGTGGGCGGCGTCGATCAACGGCGGATCGATCGGGATCAACCATACGATCGCGACGTTGACGTTCACGGCGATCGCGGATGGAACGGCTGATGTGATCTTCCGTCCGGACGTCGATCCGTTCTACACGAAGCTGACGAAGGCGAGCGACAGCACGACGATCTTCCCGACGAAGTACGACACCACGGACGATTTCAACGGTGACGGGGTCGGGGATGCGTTCATCGGTCCGCCGGATTGCACGATCACCGCGGAAGACGAGGTGTGCGACGGGACGGCGGGTCATGTTGCGTCGGTTCCGGATGCGGGCGTGGGGGCGACCTACGCGTGGACGGTGACGGGCGGGACGATCTTCAGCGGTCAGGGCACCGACTCGATCACCTATACCGCGACGGATCCGTCGACGGTGACGATCGACATCACGGTGACGGACGCGAACGGTTGTGATAGCACGTGCCAGAAGATCGTGACGGTGAACGCGAACCCGGATTGCACGATCACGGCTGCATCGACCGTCTGTGCCAACGCGACGGGCATTGTGGCTTCAGTGCCTGATGCGGGCGTGGGTGCGACGTACGACTGGACGGTGACGGGGGGAACGATCACGGCTGGGTCGGGCACGAACTCGATCACCTACACCTCGGGTGCCGGTCCGACAGTCACGATCGATATTACCATTACCGACGCGAACGGGTGCGTGAGCACGTGCCAGGAAGTTGTCACGGTTTCGGCGCCGGACTGCACGATCACGGCGGAAGATGAAGTGTGCGACGGGTCGTCCGGACATGTGGCGTCGGTTCCCGACGCCGGGGGCGGAGCGGTGTACACCTGGTCGGTGACGGGCGGGACGCTCGACAGCGGTCAAGGTACCACGTCGATCAGTTATACGGCGGGTGCCGGGCCGACGGTGACGATCGACGTGAACGTTGTGGCCGGCGACTCCTGCGAGAGCGATTGTCAGAAGGTTGTCACGGTGAACGCGAACCCGACGGCTGACGCCGGCGCCGATGTCACGCTGTGCGCCGACGCGGCAGATCCGGCGATGGGCGGGGCGCCGACGGCGTCGGGCGGTACGGGGCCGTATACCTACTCGTGGACCGATACCGCGGCTGCCTTCCTGAGCGATACGGCGGCGGCGAATCCGACATTCGACGTGGCGACTGCGGGTCCGGGAACGTACGACGCGTGTGTGACGGTGACGGATGCGAACACGTGCGTGAGTGTGACGGACTGTGCGGTGATTACGATCAACGAGCTGCCTACGGCTGATGCCGGTGCGGATGTCACGCTCTGTGCCGATGCGGCTGATCCTGCGGTCGGTGGAGCGCCGACGGCGTCGGGCGGAGCGGGCCCGTATACGTACTCGTGGACCGACACAGCGGCGGCGTTTTTGAGCGATACGGCGGCGGCGAATCCAACGTTCGACGTGGCGACGGCGGGTCCGGGGACGTACACGGCATGTGTCACGGTTACCGATGCGAATACTTGTGTCAGCTCGACGGATTGTGCGACGGTCACGGTCAACGAGCTTCCGACGGCTGATGCGGGTGCGGACGTCACGGTCTGTGCCGATGCGGCTGATCCGAGTGTGGGCGGTGCCCCGACGGGTTCCGGCGGGACCGGGCCTTACACGTATGCGTGGAGCGGTACGGGTGCGGCGTTCTTGAGCGATACGGCTGCGGCGAACCCGACGTTCGACGTAGCGACGGCCGGGCCGGGAACCTATGACGCGTGTGTGACCGTGACGGATGCGAATACCTGTGTGAGTGCCATCGACTGTGCGACCGTGACGGTGAATGCACTTCCGGTTGCGGACGCGGGCGGCGATGTGACGCTGTGCGGCGACGCGGCTGATCCGACGGTCGGCGGTGCACCGACGGCATCGGGCGGACTGGGACCTTACACGTATGCGTGGACGGGCACGGCGGCTGCGTTCCTGAGTGATAGCGCGGCAGCGAATCCGACGTTCGACGTCGCGACCGCGGGAGCGGGGTCGTATCAAGCCTGCGTGACGGTGACGGATGCGAACACGTGCGTGAGCGCGACGGACTGCGCGACGATCGTGATCGACGAGCTACCGGTTGCGGACGCGGGAAGTGATTTGGCGCTATGTGCGAACGCTCCTGATCCGACGGTGGGCGGGACTCCGACGGCGTCGGGCGGTCTCGGACCTTACACGTATGCGTGGACGGACACGGGGGCGGCGTTCTTGAGCGATACGGCAGCGGCCAACCCGACATTCGACGTTGCGTCGGCTGGTGTCGGTACGTTCGACATTTGTGTGACCGTTACCGACGCGAACACGTGCGTCAGCCTGACCGACTGTGCAACGATTACCGTCAACCTGGTGCTGGACTGTACGATCACGACGGACGATCCGGTTTGTGCGGGGACGTCGCACACCGCGTCGGTCGGGAGTGCGGGTGCCGGTGCGACGTACGACTGGACGGTGACGGGCGGAACGCAGGACACGCCGGACGACTTCAACACCATGGACTGGACGGCGGGTGCGGGTCCGACGGTGACGATCGACATTGTCGTGACGGACATCAACAGTTGCACGAATACGTGCCAGACCGTTGTCACGGTGAACGACAACCCGACGGCGGATGCCGGTGCGGACGTGACGGTTTGTGCGGATGCGGCTGATCCGAGTGTGGGCGGTGCGCCGACCGCGAGCGGCGGGACGGGCCCGTATACCTATGCGTGGAGCGGGACGGCGGCGGCGTTCTTGAGCGATACGGCTGCCGCGAATCCGACGTTTGACGTTGCGACGGCCGGGCCGGGCACGTACGACGCATGTGTGACCGTGACGGACGCGAACACGTGCGTGGGCGTGATCGACTGTGCCACGGTGACGGTCAACGATCTTCCGGTGGCGGACGCCGGTGCGGACATCGAGCTCTGCGCCGACGCGGGTGATCCGGCGGTCGGGTCAGCTCCGACGGCGTCGGGCGGTACCGGACCTTATACCTACGCGTGGAGTGGTACGGCGGCGGCGTTCTTGAGTGATACCGCGGCGGCTAACCCGACGTTCGACGTGGCGACGGCCGGGCCGGGTGTCTACGACGCTTGCGTGACGGTCACGGACGCGAACACGTGCGTGAGCGCCATCGACTGTGCGACGATTACGATTGACGACCTGCCGATTGCGGACGCGGGGTCCGACGTGGTGGTGTGTGCCGACGCGGCTGACCCGACGGTCGGCGGCGGCCCGACGGGTTCGGGCGGTCTCGGTCCTTACACGTACGCGTGGACGGGAACGGCGGCAGCGTTCTTGAGCGATACGGCGGCCGAGAACCCGACGTTCGACGTAGCGACGGCGGGCCCGGGTGTATACCAGGCGTGCGTGACTGTGACGGATGCGAACGCGTGCGTGAGCGCGACGGACTGTGCGGACGTGACGGTGAACGCCCTGCCAGACTGCACGATCACGGCGGATAGTCTGGTCTGTGCGGGGACGAGCGGCCACGCTGCTTCAGCGCCGGCGGGTGCGGTGAGCTACGCCTGGTCCGTGACGGGCGGGACGATCGACAGCGGCCAGGGGACCAACGCGATCAGCTACACGGCCGGTACGGGGACGAGCCTCACGATCGAAGTCACGGTCACCGACGCGAACGGTTGCGTCAATATCTGTCAAGAGGTTGTTACGGTCAACGCACCGTCCGCCGTGATCTCGGCGGACGACGCGGTCTGCTACCAGTCGACCGGCAACCTGGCGACGGTGCCCGATGCCGGCGTTGGTGCGACGTATGACTGGACGGTTACGGGGGGTACCAAGACGAGCCAGATCGGCAACTCGATCACCTACGCGGCGGGCACGGGTGCGACGGTTACGCTTGACGTGACCGTAACCAATAGTAACGGCTGCAGCAGTGTCGGCCAGAAGATCGTCACGATCATCCAGCCGAGCATTGAGGTTACGTTGGAACTCGAGGCGGTCGGGGCGGTCGTCACGCGTGACGTGACGTTCGTGGTGACCGATTGCCCGGGGACGACGGACGTACGGGTGCTGCCTGTGACGACGGACGCGACGGGTGTCGGGTCCGTGACCATTCCGTCAACAAGTCCGACCGCCGCGTACGTGAGCGCCCAGGAGGGTCACACGCTCAAGAAACTGGCGTCGGTAACGTATGGCGCTTGCTTCGTGGCGACAGTGGACCTGACGGGTGTGAACCGGTTGGCGGCGGGCGACTTCCACACGGGGGTTGTTTCACAGGACAACCTGGTGGACATCACGGACTTCTCGGTGCTGGCGAGCCGTTGGAACAACCCGATCGATGCGAACCTGTCTACCGGTGCTGATGCGACCGGTGACGGCGTTCAGGACACGGCGGACTTCACGGCGATCCAGGTGAACTTCTTTGCGGTTGGCGAGGCGGATGACGCGTGCGGTGGTGCGGCCATCGTGGACAGCGGCATCCAGCCCATTGGAAGCGACGGCATCGCGGTACTGGGTTCGCCGAGTCGACAGACCGAAGTGGTTGCCAGGGCAAGCGTGCCGGTTCAGAAGCTCGAGTTCCCTGGTGCCGAGAAGGCGGACCTGACCGGGGACGGCCTCGTGGACGCCCGTGACATTCGGGCTTTCGCGCGGCGTCACGGTTTGCAGTTGCTGCCGGAGTTCGAGAAGAAGCTGGGCAAGCTTGAGGGGCGTAGGGTGCGCCAGACGCGGGGACGCTGATCCGACCTGAACCTGTTGGGGGGAAGATGATGAAGGCGGGGTTGGCCGACATCATCGCGACGGCGGCGTGCCTCGTGGGGTTGGGCGCGTTACCGGCTGCGGCTGAGATTGACTTGGTCCTTACGACCGAGGCGCAGGAGCTGCCGCTCGGTGCGCGGTTTGACGTGGCGGTGTATGCGGTGTCGGACGACGGCACCGATCAGGAGTTTTCGGCGGTGGATGTCGGCTTCACATGGGATCCCGCGGTGTTGACTCTCGTTCGAGGGACGCCGGGTCCGCACGCGTGGACCTTGTCGGGGTTTTTGCCGGATCCGAACCTGGACGGGATCAACGACTCGCTGATCGACGGGGATGCTAGATACACGGTGCTCTCGATCACCCCTGTGATTGCAGATGCGGACGGGTTTCTGGTGGCGACGTTTCGTTTTGACGCGGTCGGGACGAGTGAAGGGACGGACATCGTGATTGAACCGACGTTGGGTCCGTTTTCGCCGACGACCGTCTTCGGGACGGGTCAGGTGAACGAGGACGTGACCGGGACGTTGGGCGCGCTCGCCCTGACGGTCGCGGCTGACGCGATGCTGTCGGTCGCGGACTTGACGATGGTTCCCGGGCGGATCGCATCGCTCGTTGCGTCGGGGGAGATTGCCGGTGAAGAGACGTTCGGTCTGACGCTCGTCATCATGCTGGTGCCGAGGGATGACACGGTGGGGACCGTAGAGTTTACGTCTGCGCCACCCTCTGACATCGTGCCGTTGGGTGATCCGTGGCCTCTGGTTGAGGCAGAGACCGCGTTCGATACGGATGCCACACCTTCGTCCGCGTTTAACGGTTATGTGGACGATAGTGGCGAGGGCGCGGCGCCGGTGACGTTCTCGGGTGAACTTGCGGCGTTCCCGGTGGTCGCGAGCGGGGACGCGCTCGGGACGTGGGATGCCAGGCTGACGTACTACGACGGATCGTTTCCCGTTGAGGGTTTCGAACGGTCGCGGTGGCAGGATGTCGTCACGGGCATGCGCCATGCGGTGCTGACGGTGACGAATCCGGGCGACGGCGACGCCAGCGGGTTTATCGACATCGGCGATTTTGCGGACTTCCAGGCGTGCTTTACCGGTCCGGTCGGTCCTGTGGACCCGCCGGGGTACCCGCAGGCGCCGGGGATGCATTGCGGTGTCTATGATTTTGATGGGGACGGTGACATCGATCCGGGGGATTATCAGGAATTCGAAGCGGTGATGCTGGGACCCCTACCGTGAGAAGGACTTTGTGTCATGTGGGTGGCGCGCCGGGAGTCCCGGCGTGCCGGGATCGGCCCGCTTAAAAGAGGCTTTGTGATGACGAAGCACAGGGAGGAAGCCCCGATGCGTATCGGGATTAACGGTCGGCTGACCGCGACTATCGCGTTGATCGTGGCGATGTGCGCGGGGCTGATGGCAGTACCTGCTGCGATGGCCGATGAGCTCTCTCTCGGTGTGGCGCCGGGGTCGGAGACGGTGATGCCGTGCGACACGCTGATCGTCACGCTGGAGGTGGCCGACCTGACCGCCGCGATCAACGGTGTGCAGGCGCTGATCCGTTACGATGACACGATTCTGTCGCTGGTCGATATCACGCCGACCGATCTCGGACTGACTCCGCCGGACGAGGGCTGGGTGGAGGTCGCATTTGCTGATCCATTCGGAGACGTGACGTATGCGGTCGTGATCAACGGAAGTTCGAGCATTGTCGACGGCACGGTGGCGACGCTGACGTTTGATGTGATCGACGAAGGGTCGTCGGTGGTCGAGTTTCGTCCTGACAGTCCGCCGTTTTTGACCAAACTGACGGTGGCGTCGGATAACTCGACGGTTCTTCCGGACGTAGTGCCGACGCCGACGATCGTGTCGGCGTGCGACGACGGGCTGTATTGCAACGGGACGGAGACGTTTTCGGGTGTCGCCTGTCAAGCAGGAACGCCGCCGGACTGCAGCGTGCTGACGACGCAGTGCAGCGACGGGGTCTGCAACGAAGGCACGGATGCGTGTGAGGCGCAGCCCATTAACGAGGGGCTCGACTGTGATGACAACGATCTGTGCACGGAGAACGATACGTGCATAGGGGGTGTCTGTTCTTCGACGCCGGTGGGTTGCTCCTTTCTGGACGACCCCTGCAACGTGGGGACCTGCAACCCGTCGGACGGGTCGTGTGAGGCTGTGCCGGCGAATGAGGGCGGCTCTTGCGACGACGGGGTGTACTGCAACGGAACGGATACGTGTGACACGGGCGTTTGTGTTTCGAGCGGCGATCCGTGCGTTCCGCTGTTCTGCGACGAGGGGCTCGATACCTGCCTGGCGCCGGTGCAGGTGGACTCCCTCGAGGTCTTCTATGCGGGGCGATACGCGGACTTGCCGGATCCCAGCAAAATGTTCCTTGCTGCGGGCGAGACGGCCACCAACGACAACATCACGAACTACATCCGCGGGATCACGGGCATCCGCGTGATCTTCAACGCGATCGTGGACTTCGCGACGTCGCCGGAGGACGCGTTCACGTTCGAGTGGACGACGGGTACGGGCACGACGTTTTCGCCGGTGACGGACGTCGCGACGGCGATCATGCTGATCCCGAGCGAACAGAACAGCGTCACGGTGATCGACATTCTGCTCGCCGACGACCATGTACGTCGGCGCTGGTTGAAGGTGACGATTGACGCGACTCAAGTTACGACGAGCGGCGTCGAACTCGACGGCGAACTGATGGGCAGCCCGATGGTGTTTCCGAGCGGTGATACCGCGCCGGGTGGGGATGCGGTGTTCTACCTCGGGAACCTGACGGGCGACGTTGACGGGGATCGGAAGACACAGCTTGCGGACGTTGTGCAGATCCGCGCGGCGGTGAACCCGTTTTTCGTGGTTCCGATCACGGACGTGTACGACGTGGACAAGGACGGCAAGGTGCAACTGACGGATGTGGGGCTCTGCCGCCTCGAAGTGAATCCGTTCTTCGCCATCCCGCTGATTACACCTTGATGGAGGGAAGATGCAGCCGTTTGGCCCGAAAACGAGGAAGACTTCAACTGTTTCCGAGGACGGACTCGTGGGTCCGTGCCGCGGCATGAAGCCGTCGCATCAGGCTCGGAAGCGCTGCGGGGGGTTTATCTCAATGATGTGGTTGAAGCGTTGCGCGGTTGCACTTTCGGTTGTGCTGGTCGCCCGTGCGGGCGTCGACGCGGCCGAGCTGTCCGTGGGCGACTTGAATATGGTGGCGGGTGATACGGCTACTGTGGTCGTGTCGGGAGATATCGCCGGAGAGTCGACCACGGGCTTGACCATCCTGGCTGAGATCGTGACGCGCGGGGGGAACGTGGGGACGGTCGAGTTCACCGCGGCGCCGCCCGTGGACATTGTGCAGTTGGGGGATGCCTGGCCGGGGACGGGAACGTTCACACCATTCGACACCGACAATACACCCACGGTGATGCTGAACGGGGCGGTGGATGATAACGGCACGTTTATTCCGGGTCCGGTCACGTTCTCGGGTGCGATGGTCGGTCTTCCGGTGATCGCGAGCGGTGACGCCGACGGGGTCTGGGATGTTTTTCTCTCGACGTCGCAGGGGGACAGCAGTTGGGAGGCGCTGTCGACCACGTTGTTCGCGGGAACGATCACCGTGGTGCAGGCGGAGTGTTTCGTGGACCTGGACTGCGACGACGGGGTGTACTGCAACGGGGTGGAGACGTGCCCGGCGAGCGTTTGCGTGGCGGGCGTTGATCCGTGTCCGGGGCAGTTTTGCAGCGAGGCGTTGGGCGCATGCGTCGACTGTCTCGTGGACAACGACTGCGACGACGGCTCGTACTGCAACGGGGTGGAGCCGTGCAACGCGGGCACGTGCGGGACGGGGAGCGATCCGTGTCCCGGGCAAATGTGCGACGAGACGGGTGACCAATGCGTGGATTGCCTGGCTGACCTGGACTGCGATGACGGGGCGTACTGCAACGGGGTGGAGACCTGTCCTGCGGGCGCTTGTGTGGCGGGAGCCGATCCCTGTCCCACTCTGGTCTGTGACGAGGTCAGCGACTCCTGCATCGCCTGCTCGACCGACGCGGAGTGTGACGACGGGAACGTCTGCACCGACGACGCCTGTAACGCGGGGGGATGCGACCACTTCAACAACACTGATTCGTGTGATGACGGGCTGTTCTGCACCTTGACGGACGTATGCGGCGGCGGGACGTGTGTGGGGGGCGGAGATCCGTGTCCGGGGCAGGCGTGCGACGAGGGGACGGACCAATGCATCGGGTCGGTTGCGGAGCTATCGGTCGAGCCGCTGAGCGTGCCACATGGTGGCATCGGCGTGGTGTACGTAGCCGGGCAGATTGCGAACTTCGACACCTTTGGCGTGAACATCCTGGTGGAACTGGTTCCGCGGGCGGGCAGCGTGGGGACGGTGACGTTCACCGCGGCGCCGCCGACGGACGTTACGCAAGAGGGCGATCCCTGGCCCGGGCTGGGGACGTTTACGGCGTTCGACACGGACGACACCGGTTCGCCGCTTCTTAACGGGACCCTCGACGACAACGGCACGTTCATCCCGGAAACGACGCTGTTTTCGGGGCGGTTGGCGGGCTTCCCCGTCGTTGCGAGCAGTGATGCGGGCGGTGTGTGGGACGTGGTGTTATCGACGTCCGCGGGTGACAGCGGTTGGGATGGAGTCACCACGACGCTGGTCGACGGGACGATCACGGTTGCTCCGGCGGTAGGGCTGTCGATCACCGGATTCGCCATGCCGCCTGACGCGGTGACGGACGTTGTGGTGGCGGGGAACGTCGAGGGGCAATCGACGTTCGGTACGACGATTCTGGTGGAGTTGGTTCCGCGGCCGAGCGCCGTCGGGACGCTGACGTTTACCGGGGCGCCGCCGACGGACATCGTCCAGCTTGGTGATCCGTGGCCGGTGCAGGGGACCTTCTCGCCGTTCGACACCGACGTGACGGGTTCGGCGCTGATGAACGGGAGCGTGGACGACAACGGGTCGTTCATTCCGGGTCCGCTGACGTTCGCGGGTGATCTGGTCGCGTTTCCGGTGGTGTCGAGCCCCGGGGCGGACGGTCAATGGGATGTCACCCTGTCGACGAGCTCGGGCGACAGTTTCTGGGAGAACCTGCCGACGGTGTTGGTGGGGGCGGTGATCACGGTCACGGCCGATGCGTGCATTCTGGACACGGACTGCGACGATGCGAATTCCTGCACGATGGACGTGTGCGTCCGGGGCGTGTGTGAGTATACGACGATAGTCGGGGCGTGTGATGACGGTGACCTTTGCACGGAGAACGACACGTGCGACGCGGACGTGTGCGTCGGGACGCCGATCGACTGCTCCGGACTGGACGACCAGTGCAACGTGGGGGTGTGCAACCCGAGCGACGGTTCATGTGAGACCGCACCCGCCAACGAAGGCGCGACGTGCGACGACGGGGATCCATGCACGGAGACGGACGTGTGCGGCGGGGGCGTGTGTGCGGGGACGTTCATCCTCGGGTGCATCAACTGCGTGTTGGACGGAGACTGCGACGATTCGAACGACTGCACCGACGATACGTGCCCGAACGGTGCGTGTCTGTTCACGGATATTTCGGGCCCCTGTGAGGATGGGGACGCGTGCACGGTCAACGATACTTGCGTCGCGGGGGTGTGTACGCCGGGCACGGCGCGCAACTGCAACGACTTCAACGTCTGCACCAACGATTCGTGCGACTCGGTGACGGGGTGTGTCAACGCGCCGAACACCAACCCGTGCAACGACGGGAATGCGTGCACGAACAGTGACGTTTGCGGCGGTGGGACCTGCGCGGGCACGCTGATCCCGGGTTGTGTGCTGTGCAATCCGGGCGACCCGTGTGACGACGGGAACGCCTGCACGGACGATGCCTGTGGTGCGAACGGGACGTGCTCGAACGCGAACAACACGGACCCCTGTGACGACAACGATCGTTGCACCACGGGCGATACCTGCTCGGGTGGGGCGTGCGTGGGGGCGGCGGTGGACTGCTCGGGTCTTGACGACGTGTGCAACGTGGGCGTGTGTGTGTCCGCCACGGGTCTCTGTCTTGCAACGCCGACAAACGAGGGCGGAAGCTGCAACGACGGTTTGCCGTGCACGTCGGGCGATATGTGCGTGAACGGGGTTTGTGAAGGGACATTGGCCGTCGCGCCGATCGTCGATCTGAGCTGGGTGCCGTCATCGCAGACGGTTCAGGTGGGCGAGACGGTGCAGATCGATTTGATGGCATCGTCGGGGACGTGTGCCGATCAGCCGATCGCTTCGGCCGAGGTCATCCTCCTGTGGGATCCGGGCGCTTTGAAACTGCTGGGCAGGATACCGCCTTCGCCGCTGCCGTGGTCGAGTTCGGGGTTCCCGAACGACTCGGCGCTGGACGGATTGAATGCGCCGTTTGTCGGCGTGCCCGCCAGCGACGGGGATGCGCTTTATCAGGCATTCGGCACGCTCCCCTCGGGGGTTGTTGTTCCGCCGGGTGGGATCGTGGTGACGACGTTCGAGTTCGAGGCGTTGGACGGGAGTCTGGGTACGACGGTGAGCATTCCGGCGACGTTCGGAGCATTCAGTCAGACGCGTATTCTGGGAGCCGCTTCGGACATCGGTCTGAACGTGACCGGGTCGCTCGGGTCGGCGTCGGTTACAATCCTGGAGTGTCAGGGGGCCGGCGACTGCGACGACAGCAATCCGTGCACGACCGACGACTGCGTTGCCGGCGTTTGCACGTACACGAACAACTCGCTTCCCTGTGAGGACGGGCTGTTCTGCACGACGGGTGATACTTGCGGCGGGGGGAGCTGCGTCGGCGGCGGTGACCCGTGCGTCGGCCCGCTTCTGTGCAGCGAATCGCTGGACGACTGCGTGGAATGCCTCGGCGCCGGTGACTGCTCGGACGGGAACATCTGCACCAACGACGTCTGCAACATCGTTGGAAGCTGCGAGAACCCGGCGAACTCGCTGCCGTGTGACGACGGTCTGTACTGCACGGCGACGGACGTGTGCAACGGCGGATCGTGCGTCGGCGGGGGTGATCCGTGTCCGGGGTCGTTGGTGTGTGCCGAGGCCGGCGACACGTGCGTCGAGTGTGTGGTCGATGGAGACTGCGACGATGGCAACGTGTGCACCGAAGATGCCTGTCTCGGTGACAACACGTGTCAGTATACGCCGAACACGTTGCCCTGCGAGGACGGGGACTTCTGCACGTCGAACGACGTTTGCAGTGGTGGCGTCTGTATCGGCGGTCCGGACCCGTGCGGGGGCGGTACGCCGATCTGCATCGAGACAATAAACACTTGCGTTCAGTGTCAAAACGCGGGGCATTGCGATGACGGGAACGTCTGCACGACGGACGTTTGCAACATCGCGTTCGTCTGCCAATACAGCAACAACGCCTTACCATGTGTAGACGACGCCCTGTACTGCAACGGGACGGGGCAGTGCAGCGGGGGCGTGTGCACCTCGACGGGTGACCCGTGTCCGGGGCAGTTGTGCGACGAGGGCAACGGGCGATGTGTCGACTGCTTCACGCCCGGTGATTGCCCGGGTGACGGTGTGGGATGCACGGACGAAGGGTGTGACGATGGCGTCTGTACGTATACCCCCAACGACGCGTCCTGTGATGACGGTGTTTTCTGCAACGGACCGGAGTTCTGTCACAGTACGTTGGACTGCCAGGCGACGGAGAACCCCTGTGATGATCCGTCGCTGTGCAACGAAACCAATGATTCCTGTGGATGTCGGGAACCGGTGCTCACGGCTGTGGGCTCCCGGTATCTCGCGGCGACACCGCGTACGGGTGACACGCCTGTTGCCCTGAAGCTCACCGGCGTGGACCTGGCGGTCTCATGCCTGTCGACGTACGTCCAGCCGAACGGAAAACTCGGACCGAACCCCGTGTTCCTTCCGCCGCGCGGCGTAGGCGGTTGGGAGACGGTTTACGTCAGCGGCTCGGACATCATCCCGAGCACCTCGTACGTGCTTCAGGCGGAGTGCGATACGGGTCAGGGGATGGGTATTTCGACGGGTGCGACGGACGAAACGTGGGTGTGGGCCGATGCGGACAACAGCGGGTTCCCCGTTGACTTTGAAGACATCAGCATGGTTGTGGACGGCTTCCGCGGTTTCTATCCGATCGCGACGATGCACAGCGTGGACTTGTGGGGTTCGGACGCTGCCCCGTGCTCGCCGCAGCAGATCATCGATTTTGTGGACATCATGTCGGCGGTTGACGCGTTCCGGCAGAATCCGTTCCCGTGCCCCGACCCCTGTCCGTAGGGCTGATCGCCGGGCGTGGTTCTGCACGCGTGTGCGGTCGTTCCGTCCGGGGTGAGGTGGTCGTACCGGAACAGCGCCCGCGCGCCGTCCGGGTTGGGCGGGGCATTGATTCCGGCGCGACGAGAGGATCAGCCGGGCAGTCGTGATCGGAACACGTCCGGGTCGGCGAGCAAGTCGATCATCCGGAGTGCGTCCGTTACGTCGAGCTTCCCGTCACGGTTGATGTCCGTTTGGTAGAGCGGGAGCGTTCCGCCCCTGTTCAGGTCGGTCAACAGCGTGGCCAGGTCGCCGGCCCGAATGTTCCCGTCGTTGTCGACGTCGCCCGGAAGGCACGCGATGTTCACGAAGGTCTGACTCGGGGTATGGATGATCCTGGTCCAGGCGCCGGGCGTGAGTCCCTTGCTCAGGCTGAGCGTGGCGGTGCTTCCGTCGACGGCAACGCGCGTGACTTTCGGTGCGTTGCCGGAGCTGTCATACAGTTCGAAGTCCGAAGGTGTCACGCCGTTCGGGTCACCGCTGAAGTCGAAGCCGACGGAGCGCGTTCCTGCCGACGCGGTCATCGCGCTTCGGGCGTCGACCGCGTTGTTGGGCGGATCACTGGTGCGAATACGAACCACGGCTGCCCCGTCGGTCACCTCGATCTCGAGGTGTTCGTAGTCGAGCGGCTCGATCGGCTTGTTTCCAGGGTTCCTCAGGCTGCACGAGTTAGGCTCTTCATTGAGCCGGATGGTAAAGGGGCCTCGGGCGTCCTCCGAGACCTCGAGTATCAGCGTTCCGACGTAGAACTTCGTGCCGTCGTTTTCACAGAGCGGTGCCTCGTCCGAATCGAGCAGCACGCTGGCCCACCGATAGTTCACGGAGTCGGCGATGGGAATGGTCTCCAGACCGGCGTGTGCGAAGCGGGGATCGCTCGCATTGACGTAGCAGTTTTCCGGGTTCTTGAGGCCCTGTGCCGACGTTTCGTCGTAGGCGCGAGGCTTAATGCTTCCGGTGGTACCGCTGTTGAAGCTGTACTGGTCAACCGCGGCCTGGTAGGCTCTGAGGACATCGCCTTCGGGTGACCAGTCTCGCAGGAAGATCTCGGCTTTGAGGGTGTCGCCCGGGGCAGCGGTCAGTTTGCCGACGGGGGTCTTGAGCGGCATACCGTTGATGGCGACGACCTCGAGGGAAAGGGTCGGGTATTGGGCGATCGCCGTCGAGGCCAGCAACAAAGGCAAACCAACACTCAGTGACTTCGCCAATCCCGGACTGCGTCGCTTACGACGTGGACACGTACGCATGGTCAAACTCCGTTGTTCGGGACTCCGACGTGAACGCCGTCACGCCCCCTTGACTCTGTGGCTGTCGGCGCCTTCCGTAACCGCAGTACCGGTCGGTCGCCTTCAGGGGTCGCGTTCAGCCGCAGTCGCGTTCACCCGTGGTGATACGGTGCCCGCCGCCCAAGCGCACTCTAGCCGTAAGCGGGGGCGTTACAGGTCCAGTGTTTCCGCCGGCGCCAGCTACGGGCAGGCGTCGGAACACGACGGTGTTGATTCGGTGTAAGAGTTCCCGGTGAAGGCGTCGACCGCCCCTGTGATGTCGAGGAAGTCGATCGCCTGGTCCGGCCTACACTCGTTGCCGCTGGGGCCGACCAGATCGACCCGGAAAGTAGCGGGCGCGTCGGGCGAACTCGTGAACGCCTCGACGACGGCGTTGATATCGATGAAATCGATGACGTCGTTCGGTGCGGTCCAGACGCCCGCCACAAAATCGCCGACCGAATCGCCCCACAAGGTGGTCTTTGCAGTCACTGCGGCGGAAAGAGCCGGCGAGCCCAACGGACCCGAATCAACGTAGACCTTATAATCCGTATCCGGCGTCACATCAATCCCCGTGACGCGGACGGGCGAGCCCCATTGTTCCGGGGTGAGTTCGGCCGCAGAGGCGGGATTGATGACCAACTCGGCCACGTTGTCGGGACCTGACGGGTTGCCCAGGTACTTGGCGGCCCCTCCGACGCAGTCCGCCTCGACGAACAGCTTGATGGGGGCGGGGCCGGGTGGGGGGATGATCTCGACGTATCGGGGGCTGACGCCCTCGGCTGCCGCGGTCGGGGCGACGATGCGATAGACCAGCCCGGCGCTGCCGGACGGGCCCAGGTTGTCGGATGCTCCGACGTAGAGTTCACCGTCCTCGTCTTCGCCCAGCCCGAACAGGAAGTGGCCGAAGGGCGCTCCGTCAGGAGCGAGGAAGAACTCGCGCCGGACGTAGGCGTCGGGGCCGGTGGTGTCGAAGTAGTAGAGTCGTCCGGAAGGCGTGAAGAAGGCGGACGAGAAGTCGCCATAAACGTAGCGGCCGTCCAGAACGGGATAGCCCGCACCGCGATATACGTGCCCGCCCACGATGGCGATGCCGCCTTCCGCATGGGAATAGGCGCTGACCGGGTCGGTCAAGCCGGTCTCATCACAGGTGGTCGGGGGAACGGTGGGGCTGAAGGGGTCGAAGCAAGCGAAGCCTTCCTTGATGACCCAACCATAGTTTTCGCCTTTGTCGACGATGTCGACCTCCTCAAAGAGGTTCTGGCCGACGTCGGCGACAAACAGCGAACCGTCGCCGCCCGGTCCGTCGTCGAAGGAGAAACGATAAGGATTGCGGAACCCGTAGGCGTAGATCTCATCGACCCCGGTGACGCCGACAAAGGGATTATCGTCCGGGATCGCGTAGTCGAGGCCCGGCTCGGGTGCAGAGTCGACGTCGATTCGGAGCATGGCGCCAAGTGCGGTTTCGATGTTCTGTCCGTGACCATCCGGACCATGTGAGGGTGGGGCGTCGGCGAGTCCGTCATGTGCCCCTCCGCCGTCGCCGAGCGAGAAGTACAAATAGCCGTCCGGTCCGAAGGCGACGTGTCCGCCGTCGTGGTTGAATTGCGGCTGATCGATGTCGTAGAGGATGATCTCGGAACTCGCGTCGGCGACGTCCGGGTCGCCGGAGACGGCGAATTCGGAAAGCCTTTCGCTGTGGCACCCGCGGCTCGTGTCGAAACAGGGCTCGCCCATGGTTCCGGTCCGCGGGGCGCTGTAGCGAACGAAGAACCGCCCGTTGATTGCGTAGTCGGGATGGAAGGCCAGACCAAGCAGGCCGCGCTCGTCGTATCCGGGATCTACTGCCACCATTCTGTCAGTGACGTCGAGGAAAGGCGTGGGAAGCAGCGAGCCGCCGTCGACGATGCGGATGAAACCGGACTGATCCACGATGAACAGCCGGCCGGACCCGTCGCCGGCGTGGGTGACGATCACGGGGGATGCCAGGCCATCGGCGACCAGCTCGAGGCTGATGGGGATCGGCGGTTCGAACCCGACGGTGAGGGACGGTTCGTTGACGGGGTCTCCGTTTTCACGACTGTCAAGGCGCTTGGCGGAGCCGCTTGCGGCCTCGTTGCCGATGAGAATCCAGCCGAAGTTGGCGGCGGGAGCGTCGAGCCAGGACTGCACGTCGGCGACCATCTCGGTTGTGGAGCCCCAGGTGTAGGGTCCGAGACCGGCGACATCGACGCTGGCGCTGACGGTTGAAGCGAAGTCGCCGCCACCTGAAGACCAGAAGTCGGTGTCGTAGAAGGTGTGGATCCAGGTGGCGTCGTCCGCGGTTGCCAGCGTGCCGCCGCCCTCCTCCCCGATGGCGTCCGAGGTTCCTTCACCCCAGTCGGCGGTCACACGCCGCAAATCGGTGGTCCGCGGAACGGCCGTGCGGGCTTTCGACATATTGAGCGTCAGCTCGACGCTTTGGATCAAAGAGCCGGGAGGAATGCTGCCGGCTACGTCGAAGGCGATGAGTGTTCGGCGGAGATAGTCAAAGCCTTGCTCCGTTCTCCCCGTGAATAGGTACTGCCCGGCGCCGTTGCTCACGGTGCCGGCGGCGTTTTCAAACAGGGTGTTGTCCTTGCTGGCATCGATCACCACGACCTCTGCAAGCAGCGGAGGCGCTAAGAACAACATGTGTAGCGCAGCGAGACGAATGGCGTGGAAACGTGACATCTTTACTCTCCTCAATGTTGCGGCAAGCGCTGTTTCGATACGGGCGGCGCGGTCTGTGCCTCACTGAGTCCGACCGATTGCGGCGCGCCCGAACGACCGATCGTCCAAGCACCGGCCACGCGCAAAAGCCGATCCCCACGCGCCTGGAGGACGCGCACCGTGCGCGGATCGGATCATTGGCCCGTCTATCTCTTGCGCCCGCGTATGACCCGACCCGTCGGGACACGTGGGCGCTGCCCCGGCGCGCGCCGGGGTAACGATCGATGCCTCCGGCTGCCGGCGCTCGACTGTTCTCGGTGGCGCCTCAAGCCGGGGCGGGTACTACTGCGTTAGGGACACGGGATCGCACAGGGGTACGGGTCACCCAAGAACGCGTCGACGATCCAACGGATGTCCATGAAGTCGATGACTCCTTCCGGGATGCAGGGATGGACGTCGGTGAGTTCCTCGGATGGGGCGGTCGCCAAGTGCTGGAAGCCGTCGACGGTGGCGGTGATGTCGTTGAAGTCGACCACGCCGTCCGGCGGTGTCCAGGCACCCGCGATGAAGTCACCCACGATGTCGCCCCATAATGCGGTGGATGCCGATCCCGGAGCGGACGAATAGATTCCGCACTCGGCGACAACCTCGTACAAGCTGCTCGGGACGATGTCCTCGTCGAGGACGAGTATGGAGCCCCAGTCGTCCGGGACCTGGAAGACGGCGGGGTCGTCGAGGGTCCCGGCGAGGCTGATGTACTGGTCGATGCAGGTCCAGTCGGGCGAGGTCACACGGAGGGCGACGGGGGCGGGTGTTCCCGGCGGTTGCGGGGTGACGCGAATTCGTCGCGAGCCGACCGCCTCGACGATCGGGGCTTCCGGGATGGGTGTGCCGATGCAGACACCGGCGTCGCACACATCGTCACCCGTGCACACGTCCTCATCGTCGCAGGGGAAGCCGTCGTCTTCCAGGTTGTCTTCGCACGCGCCTGAACCGTCGCAGATGTCCGGATTGTCGCACTGCTCGTCGGTCGGGTCGCCGCAGGGTGCGCCGGCGACTTCGAAGTTGTCGAGGCAGACGCTGGCGCCGTCGCAGGTGTCAGGGTTATCGCACTCGGTGTCGCTCGGATCACCGCAGGCGGTCCCGGCGGGTTGGGGCGGGTGCGTGCAGGCGCCGGCGAGGCACTCGTCAAACGAGCACTCGTTGCCGTCGTCGGTGCAGTCGGTGCCGTCGGGTTTCGGGTTTGCCTCGCAGATTCCGAATCCGTCGCAGGCGTCGGGCTGGTCGCAGTCGGCGTCGTCGGGGACGGGGTTGCCGCACGCGGAGCCCTCGGGTCGCCAGGACCATTCGAGCGTGGCGATGGACGGGATGCAGGCTTCGCAGTCGTTTTCGGGGTTAAGAGCGCCTGCTGCGTAGCAAATGCCGTCGATCAGACAGTCGTCGAACGGCTCGACGGTCAAAAGGATGTCACCGGAGTTGTCCTCGAAGCCGGCGACGCGGATGTAATAGTCCTCGCCTGCGGTGCCGGTGAAGACCAGGGCGGCGTTGAGGTTGAGCCCGCTGTCGTCGTCGCAGGCGATCTCGGCGCCTCCTCCGTCCGGGCATTCATCCCAGACGCTGAGGACCGGGTCGTTGGACGGAACAAATACGCTGCCCGTGGTGGAGAGGAAGACGTCGCCGTCGCAGGCGGGCGTGAAGACGAACCAGACGTCGTTGTTGGAGTCGGGCTGGCAGGAGGCTTCGGCGTCGTCGGGTCCGCGGTTATCATTGTTGCCGATAGTGACACCTTCTGTCACCGGGATGGCGAACTCGCAGTCGTCGTTGCACTCGGGATCGGGGGTCCCGAAGCAGGTGCCGGCGCCGTCGCACTCGTCGAGACCGATGCCGGGGCGGCCGGTGCCGGTGCAGGCGTCGCCGTCGTCGCACAATGTTCCCGCCGGGCTGAACGACCAATCGGAAGTCGAGGTGGCGGTGTTGCACTCCTCGCAGTCGTTCGCGGGGTTGAGTTCGCCTTCGGCGTAGCAGGTATCGTCGATGAGGCATGAGCCGGCGTTCAGATCGTTGTCACACTGGTCGGTGCCTTCGTTGCAGGTATCGGTGGTGCAGGGGGTTCCGTCGTCGCAGTCGAGGGCGTTTCCGCCGCCGCAGGCGCCGTCTGTGCAGCTTTCGTTCTCGTTGCAGTAGAGTCCGTCGTCGCAGGTCGTGCCGTCTTCGGCGTCATTTGCCTGGCACGTGCCGGTGCCGTCGCAGGTGTCGGGGTCGGTACAGTCGGTATCGCTGGGGCTGCCACAGGGGGTGCCGGACGAGGTGAAGTTCGGATCGCAGGTTCCTGCTCCGTCACACTGGTCCGGCGCGTTGCATTCGGTGTCGGTGGGATCGCCACAAGCGGTTCCCGCGGGCTGGACGTTGGAGTCGCAGTTCCCGGCGCCGTCACAGGTATCGGCGAGATCGCATTCGCTGCTATTGGCGTCGCCGCAGGCAGCTCCGGACGGGCTGGGGTCGTGCGTGACCTGTCCGGTCGCCTCGTTGCAGACGTCGTCGGTGCAGTCGTTGAGGTCGTCGATCAGCGCGGTGTTGCCGGTGGCCGGATCGCAACACTGTGTGACGGGGTCGTAGTTGGGGCTGTTGATGCAGGTTCCGTCCTGGTCGCAGGAGTCGCTGGTGCACGCGTTACCATCCGCGCAATCTTCATTCGATTCACAGGATATGGTGATCAACGCGGGTGTCAGGTTCAAGGGCAGAATGTCGAGGAACGATCCGTTTTTCATGAAGCTGTCGGGTAGCGGCTTGAAGCCGACCGTGAACGTTCCAACTGCCCCGACCGGGACGTCCAGCACGAGCGTTCCGGCGTACTTTGCGACACCGGGGTCGGCGAGGGTGTCAAAAACCAAGGTCGAGCCGAAGCGGTAGTCGAGTGTCGAGACGTCGACGAAGGGGAGGTCCTGGCAACACGCAAAGACGTAATCCGCACGGGTATTGTCGATGAACCCGGGTGTGCATTCGTTTGCGTGTCCGACATAGCCACATGTCGCCCCGTTCCCGAAGGTTGCGACGCAATCCGCGTTGACCGTACACGCCTCGGTGGCCGGATCGATCGTGCCCAACGACCCGCTGGAATACCCGGTGGACTGGATCGCCGCCTGGTAGACCTTGAGTACCTCGGGATCCCAGTCGGAAACGAAGATTTCGAGGAAGACGCGTTGTCCACCTCCCAAGAGGGTGATCTCGTCGCCGTCGATCACGTTTACGCCGTCGGCGGAGATGGGGATCAACGCGATTTCGGCGGCGTCGGCGGATAGGCTCATCAACCCGCCAAGCAAGCAGCCAAGCATGCAGACGGTATACGGCACCCGACGCCTCGGGATTCGGCCAAACTCAGTCGAAGACGACAACCTCTGAATTCCGTTCATAGTCCTAGCTCCTCCACCGATCGTGATTCGCCTGTGATCGGGACACGGGCCGTCCGGTTCCGAGAGCCAAGCCTCTCTGGAGACAAGAACGGCCGCGACCTTCCGGGTCTTCATCAAACACGGCTCAGCCGGCCGCAGAGCAGGCTAAGCCGATCGAGACTTCCATGCAGGGGAGCGGTGACCGAGATGAGCGCACGGACCGCGCGAGCCATTGACCGTGCTTTGTCCCGACGTTCTCATCGGGAGCGACTCCCTCCCATCAAGCCCCACCACGACCCGCCGTGTACTCTGACACGCGTCCGATAGAGTAGCAGAAATGCGGGAAGATATCCAGCCGTAAGGCGCTGGAATCGGTGCTGCGGTCCGAGGGCGGCGTTCTCGGCCGTCCGCGAGGGGAAACGGCAATCGACGCGAAACCGGCGACAACCCGACCCCGGTCTGTGATATTGGACCCGGATTCCGAAACCGCACTGAAGGGCGTCCTGCCGCTCCCAGCGGGCCGGGACTCACGAAAAAGGCCGCCCTCCCCGGCGCGCCGGAAGAGGGCGGTCCATAGTCAACCTAGTTTTCCTAACATACCTCGACCTCGCGTTCCGTTCGACCTCGACGGAAGCGCAGCCCGAGTCAAACACCAACTCAGAACGGGCACGGAATCGGGCACTGCTGCCACGTGTCCGTGTAACTCAAGCCCCTGAACGCCTCGACGCAACTGAGAATGTCGACGAAGTCAATGAAGTTCTGCTGCGGCACACACTCGTTCCCGTTGGGGCCTGCCAGGTCGACGCGACGGACCCCCGGAGCGATCGGGCTCGCCTTGAACCGCTCGACGATCGACGAGATATCCACGAAGTCGATGATCCCCTGGGGTGACGTCCACTCACCAGCGATGTAGTCGCCGACGACGTCGCCCCAAAGCGCGGTAGCCACGGCAGTCGGGTCGGACGGGCCCGGGCTGCCCGGCGATCCGCAATCACCCTGCACGACATAAAGCGTGTCGGGGATGATCAGGTCTCCGGTGACGTACAATTCGCCCCACTCTGCGGGTGTCAGCCAAGCGGCGCCGCCAGGATTGGTGGTGACGAAAGCGACGTTCTCGTCGACTACGCCGTCACCGTCCATGTCCTCCGCACTGGGCGGTCCCACGTAGAGGACCAGTGTCTCGAGGGGGCAGTCGACGGAGAGCGTGATCGCCTGAGGACCCGAGTCCGGCGGTTGGAGCGCGATGTTCAGGTACCGCGGACTCAGCAGGTCGACGTCCACGACAGGCGCTTCGCAGAGGCAGGTGTCCTCGACTTCGTCACATGGACCGGCACACGGCGAACCGGTGTGGTCGCAATCGGTGACGGGATCGCAGTATTCGTTCCCGTTGCAGAACTCACCGTCGTCCGGACAGAGCGAGTCGTTGGGCACGTTGTCGCATTCATCGTTGACTTCGTCGCATGAGTCGTCTGTGCACCCGATCTGATCGTCGCAATCGGGGACCGATCCCGGCTGAACGATGCAGTCCTGGACGTCATCGCAAATCTCGACGCCGTTGCAGTATTGTCCGTCGTTGCAGTTGGCATCGTTTGGATCGTTCACGCACTCGTCGTTGATCTCGTCGCAGGAGTCATCGGTGCAAGGAACCAGATCGTCGCAGTCGGGGACCGTTCCGGGCTCGACGATGCAGTCGAGCACATCATCGCAGATCTCGACTCCGTCGCAGAAATCTCCGTTGTCGCAGTTGGCGTCGTTTTCGGTGCTGACACAAACGTCGAGGTT